>NZ_AUKV01000022.1:0-173374 GCF_000424945.1 Streptomyces sp. 142MFCol3.1 | reverse complement strand
GCAGCCGCGCGTTCGCCCTGATGCTGGTGATCACCGGAGCCGCCGGGCTGCTCGCCGCCTGGGTCATCACGATCGACAAGTTCAAACTGCTGGAGAACCCGAACTTCGTGCCCGGGTGCAGCCTGAACCCGGTCGTCTCCTGCGGCAACATCATGAAGAGCGAGCAGGCCTCCGCCTTCGGGTTCCCCAACCCGATGCTGGGACTGGTGACGTACGGCATCGTCGTCTGCGTCGGCATGAGCCTGCTCGCCCGCGCGACCTTCCCGCGCTGGTACTGGCTCACCTTCAACGCCGGCACGCTCTTCGGCGTCGGATTCTGCACCTGGCTGCAGTTCCAGTCGCTCTACCGCATCAACTCGCTCTGCCTGTGGTGCAGCCTCGCCTGGGTCGCCACGATCATCATGTTCTGGTACGTGACCTCGTCCAACGTGCGCAACGACTTCCTGCCCGCCCCACGCTGGCTGAAGAGCTTCCTCGGCGAGTTCACCTGGGTCCTGCCGACCCTGCACATCGGCGTCATCGGCATGCTGATCCTGACCCGCTGGTGGGACTTCTGGACCAGCTGAGCCCGCCCCGGCCCCCGGGACCCGGGCCGGACCGCATTGTCAGTGGCGTGACATAGGGTTTTCCCCGTGGAGCCCGACCTGTTCACCGCCGCAGCCGAAGAACGCCAGGAGAAGGACCCGTCCAGCAGCCCCCTGGCCGTCCGGATGCGCCCGCGCACCCTCGACGAAGTCGTGGGCCAGCAGCATCTGCTGAAGCCGGGCTCCCCCCTGCGCAGACTCGTCGGCGAGGGCAACGGCGGGCCGGCCGGTCCCTCCTCGGTGATCCTCTGGGGCCCGCCCGGCACCGGCAAGACCACCCTCGCGTACGTCGTGTCCAAGGCCACGAACAAGCGCTTCGTGGAACTGTCGGCGATCACCGCGGGCGTGAAGGAGGTACGCGCCGTCATCGACGGGGCACGCCGCGCCACCGGCGGCTTCGGCAAGGAGACCGTCCTCTTCCTCGACGAGATCCACCGCTTCAGCAAGGCACAGCAGGACTCCCTGCTCCCGGCCGTGGAGAACCGCTGGGTCACGCTGATCGCCGCCACCACCGAGAACCCGTACTTCTCGGTGATCTCCCCCCTGCTCTCCCGCTCCCTGCTCCTCACCCTCGAACCCCTCACCGACGACGACCTGCGCGGCCTGCTGCGCCGTGCCCTCGCCGACGAGCGCGGCCTCAAGGAGGCCGTCACCCTCCCCGAGGACACCGAGGACCACCTGCTGCGCATCGCCGGCGGCGACGCCCGCCGCGCCCTGACCGCCCTGGAGGCCGCCGCGGGCGCGGCGATCGACAAGGGCGAGACGGAGATCGGCCTCCAGACCCTGGAGGAGACCGTCGACCGCGCCGCCGTGAAGTACGACCGCGACGGCGACCAGCACTACGACGTCGCGAGCGCCCTCATCAAATCCATCCGCGGCTCCGACGTCGACGCCGCGTTGCACTACCTGGCCCGGATGATCGAGGCCGGTGAGGACCCCCGCTTCATCGCCCGGCGCCTGATGATCTCCGCCAGCGAGGACATCGGCCTCGCCGACCCGAACGCGCTGCCCACAGCCGTCGCCGCCGCCCAGGCGGTCGCCATGATCGGCTTTCCCGAGGCCGCGCTCACCCTCAGCCACGCCACCATCGCCCTCGCCCTGGCCCCCAAGTCCAACTCCGCGACCACGGCGATCGGCGCCGCGATGGAGGACGTGCGCAAGGGGCACGCGGGCCCGGTGCCACCGCACCTGCGCGACGGCCACTACAAGGGCGCTGCCAAGCTGGGCCACGCCCAGGGGTACGTGTATCCGCACGACCTGCCCGAAGGCATCGCGGCCCAGCAGTACGCGCCGGAAGAGCTCAAGGACCGCGAGTACTACACCCCGACCCGGCACGGCGCCGAGGCGCGGTACGCGGACGCGGTGGAGTGGACCCGCAAGCATCTCGGGCGGGGCAGACCCTGACACGGGCCCGGCGCACCCTCCGGTCGAGAGGGGCCCGGAACCCCCTGTAGGATGACCGCAGCGCTGCGTCCCGTGTCCGGCTCCGGTCGGCACCACCAGAACGGGACATCCAGCCGGAGCCCCCGCCTCCACGGGGGGATTCCAGGAGCGTCGCGCACCGTCGAAGGTGTCGCGGGCAGCCCACCACCACCCGGTCACCGGGACGGTCGGTGGGCCACTCGCGTGCTGCACGTATGTGCCCAGACCAGGGAGCGGCTGCCCGGCAGGTCCGCAAGGACCCGCAGGGTTTCCCAGGCTGCGGATGCGACCTCCTCTAACCCTGGTGAAGCCGTATTCAGATCAGAAACATGAGGTGTTTGGTTCATGGCGAACCAGTCCCGCCCCAAGGTCAAGAAGTCGCGTGCCCTCGGCATCGCGCTGACCCCGAAGGCCGTCAAGTACTTCGAGGCCCGTCCCTACCCGCCGGGGGAGCACGGCCGCGGCCGCAAGCAGAACTCGGACTACAAGGTCCGTCTGCTCGAGAAGCAGCGTCTGCGCGCGCAGTACGACGTGTCCGAGCGCCAGCTCGTCCGCGCCTACGAGCGTGCCGCCAAGACTCAGGGCAAGACCGGTGAGGCTCTGGTCATCGAGCTCGAGCGCCGTCTCGACGCGCTGGTCCTGCGTTCGGGCATCGCCCGCACGATCTACCAGGCCCGCCAGATGGTCGTCCACGGCCACATCGAGGTCAACGGCCAGAAGGTCGACAAGCCCTCGTTCCGTGTCCGTCCCGACGACGTCGTGATGGTCCGCGAGCGCAGCCGCGAGAAGCCGCTGTTCCAGGTCGCGCGTGAGGGTGGCTTCGCCCCCGACGGCGAGACCCCGCGCTACCTCCAGGTGAACCTCCGCGCCCTGGCCTTCCGCCTGGACCGTGAGCCGAACCGCAAGGAGATCCCGGTGATCTGCGACGAGCAGCTCGTCGTCGAGTACTACGCCCGCTGATCCACCTGCGGACGCAGCACCACCTGCGCGTCAGCCCGCCGTCTCCCCGCCCTTCGAGGTGGGCGAGACGGCGGGCTCGCGCACGTCCGGGGGCAGCCGGGGCGGCGAAGGGACCGCACCGAGCGGCGGCGGCCCCGTCCGGCCCAGCGCCCGGACCACCGCCGCCTCCCGCCCGAGCAGCGCACCCTCCCGGACGCACTCCGCGTACCGCGCGTCCCCCAGGTGCTCCCGGGCCAGCGCCTCGCACCGCTCGTGCGGCACGCTGTAGTACGTCGAGCCGAAGAGCGGCAGGCCCACCGACGGCCACATCCGCGACGCCGCCCCCTGGAGCAGCGCCGCCTCGGCCGGATCGCCCTCCAGCGCCGTGACCAGGGCGAGCACCTCCACCGCGAGGACGGTGCCGAGAAGATCGTGGAAGGTGTGCGCGATGGCCAGGCACTCCCGCAGCAGCTGCCGGGTCCGCGCCGCGTCGCCCTCGGCCAGCGCCTGGTACGCGAGGACGTACAGCGCATAGGCCAGGGCCCAGCGCTCCCCGTGGTCCTCGCAGACCCGCCGGACGTCCTCGCACAGCCTCACCGCGCCCGGCAGATCGCCCTGGAAGGCCAGGGTCATCGCGAGCTCGACCTGGCCCATCAGCACATTGCTGTTCAGCTCGCCGATCTCGTGATACCGGTCCAGGGCCGAGCGCAGCAGGGTCTCCGCGCGCGCCATGTCGTCGGTGACCAGTGCCAGACAGCCGGTGCGGTGCTCGGCGTAGGCCACCGCCGTGGCGTTCCCGGTGCGCTCCGCCTCCTCCCGGCACTCCTGGAGCGCGGACAGCGCGGGCACCGTGTCGCCCTGGAGCACCGCGACGTAGCCGAGCACCCACAGGGCCTTCAGCCGCGACTGGTCGCGGTCGCCGTCCAGGTCCACGCTGCGCTCCAGCCAGTGTCTGCCCTCCGACAGCCGCCCGCAGCCGACCCAGTAGAACCACAGGGTGCCCGCCAGATACTGGCCCAGATGCGCGTCGCCCGGCTCGGTCAGACAGTGCTCCAGGGCGCGGCGCAGATTCGGCAGCTCCGACTCGACGCGCGCCGCCACCTCGCCCTGCCGGGGCGAGAACCAGTCCAGCTCGCACCAGGTGGCCAGGCCCATGTACCAGTCGCGGTGGCGGCGTCGCAGCCGCTCGGCGTCGCCCGTCGCCTCCAGCCAGTCCGCCCCGTACGCCCGGACCGTCTCCAGCATGCGGTAGCGCACACCCGCCACCGTCTCCTCGCGCGACAGCACGGACTGCGCGAGCAGCTCGCCCAGTACGTCGAGGACGCGGTCGGCGGCCAGTCCCTCGCCGGTGCACACGTACTCAGCGGCCTCCAGGTCGAACTGCCCGGCGAACACCGACAGCCGTGACCACAGCAGCCGCTCCTCGGGCGTGCACAGCTCGTGGCTCCAGCCGATCGCCGTGCGCAGCGTCTGGTGCCGCGCCGGGGCGTCGCGCGCACCCCCGGTCAGCAACCGGAAGCGGTCCTCCAGCCGGGAGAGCAACTGCGCGGGCGAGAGGGTGTTCAGACGTCCCGCCGCCAGCTCGACGGCGAGCGGGATCCCGTCGAGGCGCCGGCACAGCTCCGCCACCACCGACCGGTTGCCGTCGTGCACCGCGAAGCCGGGCAGCCGGGCCGCGGCCCGGTCCGCGAACAGCTCGGCGGCGTCCCGCCCGGGCAGCGGCGCCAGCGGGAACAGCTGCTCGCCGGCGACACCCAGCGGTCTGCGCCCCGCGGCCAGCACCCGCAGTCCCGGCGCACCGCGCAGCAGCCCGCCCACCAGCGAGGCACTCGCGTCCACGAGATGCTCGAACCCGTCGAGGATCAGGAGGAGTTGACGTTCGGCGAGGTGGTCGAGGAGCGTCTCGCGCGGCGGTCGCGACGTCTGGTCCGTCAGGCCGAGGCCCTCGACGACCGCGTACTCGACGAGGCCCGGGTCGCGGATCACGGAGAGGTCCACACGCCACACCCCGTCGCGCCGCTCGGCCTGGGCCGCGGCACGCGCCGCCAGTCTCGACTTGCCGACGCCTCCCATGCCGGTGACGGTCACCAGCCGCGCCGTGCCCAGGGCCCCGGCCAGCCCGGCCAGTTCGGCCGAGCGCCCCACGAACGCGTCGAGTTCCAGGGGCAGATTGCCGGGCACCGGACCACCGGCGCCCCGAGGGCCGTGAGAGCGTCGCATGGGACACGGAGAGTACTGATCCGTAAGCGTTCCGTACAATCACTTCCCGCAACTCCGCACGGGGCGGGCGGTAATGCGGTACGGAGCGGCGGCCCCGGCGCGATAGGCTCGGGGGACGACTTTTCGATGTTCAGGCATGCAGTCAGGGAGCGGGTGCGCAGTGTCGGGTGGAGAGGTGGCCGGGATCCTCGTGGCCGTCTTCTGGGCGATCCTGGTCTCCTTCCTCGCCGTCGCTCTGGCGAGGCTGGCCCAGACGCTCAGGGCGACGACCAAGCTCGTCGCGGACGTGACCGAACAGGCAGTCCCGCTCCTGGCCGACGCGTCCGCCGCGGTGCGGTCCGCGCAGACGCAGATCGACCGGGTCGACGCCATCGCGTCGGACGTCCAGGAGGTCACGTCGAACGCGTCGGCGCTGTCGACCACCGTCGCCTCCACCTTCGGCGGCCCCCTCGTGAAGGTCGCGGCGTTCGGCTACGGCGTGCGGCGTGCCATCGGAGGCCGTCGTGAGAATGTGCCCGAGAAGGCCCCCCGACGTACCGTGATCGTGGGCCGCACCGTCCCGTCCGCGCGACGGAGCAAGCGGAAGAAGGACTGACGCAGCGATGTTCCGCCGTACGTTCTGGTTCACCGCCGGCGCAGCCGCGGGTGTGTGGGCCACCACCAAGGTCAACCGCAAGCTCAGGCAGCTGACCCCGGAGAGCCTCGCGGCGCAGGCCGCGAACAAGGCGATCGACGCGGGTCACCGGCTCAAGGAGTTCGCGCTCGACGTCCGCGACGGCATGGCCCAGCGAGAGGCCGAACTCGGCGAGGCCCTCGGTCTGAACCACCGCACGGACGCCGAGCTCCCCGCGCAGCGGGGCATCGCCGCCATCGGAAACGACAAGCAGATCAAGTACATCGAGAACACGACGTACTCGTACAACCGGAATGAGGACCACTGATGGAGTCGGCTGAAATCCGCCGCCGCTGGTTGAGCTTCTACGAGGAGCGCGGTCACACCGTCGTCCCTTCGGCGTCGCTCATCGCGGACGACCCGACTCTGCTCCTCGTCCCCGCCGGCATGGTGCCCTTCAAGCCGTACTTCCTCGGTGAGGTCAAGGCGCCGTGGCCGCGCGCCACCAGCGTGCAGAAGTGTGTGCGCACGCCCGACATCGAAGAGGTCGGCAAGACCACCCGCCACGGCACGTTCTTCCAGATGTGCGGCAACTTCTCCTTCGGCGACTACTTCAAGGAAGGCGCCATCACCTACGCCTGGGAGCTGCTCACCACGCCCCAGGACAAGGGTGGTTACGGACTCGACCCCGAGCGTCTGTGGATCACGGTCTACCTCGACGACGACGAGGCCGAGACCATCTGGCGCGACAAGATCGGCGTCCCGGCCGAGCGCATCCAGCGCCTGGGCAAGAAGGACAACTACTGGTCCATGGGCGTCCCGGGCCCCTGCGGCCCGTGCTCCGAGATCAACTACGACCGCGGCCCCGAGTTCGGCGTCGAGGGCGGCCCGGCCGTCAACGACGAGCGGTACGTGGAGATCTGGAACCTGGTCTTCATGCAGTACGAGCGCGGCGAGGGCACCTCGAAGGAGGACTTCGAGATCCTCGGCGAGCTGCCCAGCAAGAACATCGACACCGGTCTCGGCATGGAACGCCTCGCCATGATTCTGCAGGGCGTGCAGAACATGTACGAGATCGACACCTCCATTGCCGTCATCAAGAAGGCCACCGAGCTGACCGGCGTCGAGTACGGCGCCGCCCACGACTCCGACGTCTCCCTGCGCGTGGTCACCGACCACATGCGGACGTCCGTGATGCTCATCGGCGACGGCGTGACCCCCGGCAACGAGGGCCGCGGCTACGTGCTGCGCCGCATCATGCGCCGCGCCATCCGCAACATGCGCCTGCTCGGTGCCACCGGTCCGGTCGTCAAGGACCTGATCGACACCGTGATCGCGATGATGGGCCAGCAGTACCCGGAGCTCATCACCGACCGCGAGCGCATCGAGAAGGTCGCCCTCGCCGAGGAGGCCGCCTTCCTCAAGACCCTGAAGGCCGGCACCAACATCCTCGACACCGCCGTCACCGAGACCAAGCAGTCCGGTGGCACGGTCCTCGCCGGCGACAAGGCGTTCCTGCTCCACGACACCTGGGGCTTCCCGATCGACCTCACCCTGGAGATGGCCGCCGAGCAGGGCCTCTCCGTGGACGAGGACGGCTTCCGCCGCCTGATGAAGGAGCAGCGGGAGCGCGCCAAGGCCGACGCCCAGGCCAAGAAGACCGGCCACGCCGACCTCGGCGCCTACCGGCAGATCGCCGACGCCGCCGGCGAGACCGACTTCATCGGCTACGACCGTACCGAGGGCGAGTCGACGATCGTCGGCATCCTCGTCGACGGCGCGTCCTCGCCGGCCGCCACGGAGGGCGACCAGGTCGAGATCGTCCTCGACCGCACCCCGTTCTACGCCGAGGGCGGCGGTCAGATCGGCGACACGGGCCGCATCAAGGTCGACTCCGGCGCCGTCATCGAGATCCGCGACTGCCAGAAGCCCGTCCCGGGCGTGTACGTCCACAAGGGCGTCGTCCAGGTGGGCGAGGTCACCGTCGGCGCCAAGGCCCAGGCCTCCATCGACGTCCGCCGCCGCAAGGCCATCGCCCGCGCCCACTCGGCCACGCACCTCACGCACCAGGCCCTGCGCGACGCCCTCGGTCCGACGGCCGCCCAGGCCGGTTCGGAGAACCAGCCCGGTCGCTTCCGCTTCGACTTCGGCTCCCCGTCCGCCGTACCGACGGCCGTGATGACCGACGTCGAGCAGCAGATCAACGAGGTGCTCGCCCGCGACCTGGACGTCCAGGCCGAGATCATGAGCATCGACGAGGCCAAGAAGCAGGGCGCCATCGCCGAGTTCGGCGAGAAGTACGGCGAGCGCGTCCGCGTCGTCACCATCGGTGACTTCTCCAAGGAGCTGTGCGGCGGCACGCACGTCCACAACACCGCCCAGCTCGGCCTGGTCAAGCTGCTCGGCGAGTCGTCGATCGGCTCCGGCGTGCGCCGCATCGAGGCCCTGGTCGGCGTCGACGCCTACAACTTCCTCGCCCGCGAGCACACGGTCGTCGCCCAGCTCCAGGAGCTGATCAAGGGTCGTTCCGAGGAGCTCCCGGAGAAGGTCTCCGCCATGCTCGGCAAACTGAAGGACGCCGAGAAGGAGATCGAGAAGTTCCGCGCGGAGAAGGTCCTCCAGGCCGCCGGCGGTCTCGTCGACTCCGCCAAGGACGTCCACGGCGTCGCCCTCGTCACCGGCCAGGTGCCGGACGGCACGACCGCCGACGACCTGCGCAAGCTGGTCCTCGACGTGCGCGGCCGCATCCAGGGCGGACGGGCCGCGGTGGTCGCCCTGTTCACCACGGTCAACGGCAAGCCCCTGACGGTCATCGCCACGAACGAGGCCGCCCGCGAGCGCGGCCTCAAGGCCGGTGACCTCGTCCGCACGGCCGCCAAGACCCTCGGCGGCGGCGGCGGCGGCAAGCCGGACGTAGCCCAGGGCGGCGGCCAGAACCCGGCCGCGATCGGTGAGGCCATCGACTCGGTCGAGCGCCTCGTCGCCGAGACCGCCAAGTAGAGAACGGTCAGGACCATGCGCAGAGGACGTCGACTCGCGATCGACGTCGGGGACGCCCGCATCGGGGTCGCCTCGTGCGACCCCGACGGGATCCTCGCCACTCCGGTGGAGACGGTTCCGGGGCGTGACATCCCCGCGGCCCACCGCCGGCTGAAGCAGCTCGTCGAGGAGTACGAGCCGATCGAGGTCGTCGTGGGGCTGCCTCGCTCCCTCAAGGGGGGCGAGGGCCCGGCCGCGGTGAAGGTCCGCGCCTTCGCCCAGGAACTCGCCCGGGGGATCGCCCCCGTCCCGGTACGGCTCGTCGACGAGCGGATGACCACGGTGACGGCGAGTCAGGGGCTGCGCGCCTCCGGCGTGAAATCCAAGAAGGGCCGGTCGGTCATCGACCAGGCGGCGGCGGTCATCATCCTGCAGCAGGCCCTGGAATCCGAACGGGTGTCAGGTAAATCTCCCGGCGAGGGCGTCGAAGTGGTCATCTGATCGCGATACGGTAACGTTCCGCGCGATGTGGTGGTGTTCGAACAGCCGCCGCACAGCAAAGAGGCGGACGGGAGCCGGGCTCACCGCACCAGCAGCCGCCGTCTCGCGGCTCGTAGGGGATCGATGACTGAGTATGGCCGGGGCGCAGGCTCCGAACCGTGGCATCCGGAGGACCCGTTGTACGGGGACGGCGGATGGGGAGGACAGGCCGCCGACGGCCAGTCCCCCTACGGCGGCCAGCCACAGCACTACCCGCAGGAGCCGCAGCAGCAGGCGCAGTACGGCGGCTGGGGCACGGGTCAGCAGGACGGCTACGGCCAGGGGCAGCAGCAGTATCCGCACCAGGGCCAGCAGCAGTTTCCCGACCAGGGCCAGCAGCAGTACCCGGACCAGCAGTACGCGGGCCAGGGGCAGCAGTACGTCGACCAGGGGCAGCAGCAGTACAACGACGGCAGCTGGAACACCGGGTCGCACACCCAGGTCCCGTACGCCGCCGATCCGGCCGACCCCTACGGCGGCCAGTACAGCGGTGGGCAGCCCGACTACTACAACACTCCGGACGCCTATCCGCCGCCGGAGCCGCCGGCCCGCCGACGCGCCGAACCCGAGCCGAAGACGGACTGGGACCCCGGTCCCGACCAGGGCGAACACGCCTTCTTCGCCGGTGGCGGAGACGATGACGACGACGACTTCGACGACCCGCAGGGACGCCGGGGCCGGGGCGACCGCCGCGGCAAGGGCGGGAGCAAGGGGAAGAAACGTCGCAGCGGCTGCGCCTGCCTCGTGGTCGTCCTGGTCTTCGGAGGAGGACTCGGCGGAGTCGGATACTACGGGTACCAGTTCTACCAGAATCGTTTTGGCCCGGCTCCGGACTATGTGGGCGAAGGCACCGGCGAGAGCGTGAACGTCCAGGTGCCCAAGGGTGCGGGCGGCGCGGAGATCGGGCGCCTCATGCGGGACGCCGGCGTCGTCAAGAGCGTCGACGCGTTCGTGTCGGCGTTCACCCAGAACTCCGAATCGGGCTCCATCCAGGCCGGCGCGTACACCATGAAGAAGCAGATGTCCGCCGCGAGCGCCGTGAAATGGATGCTCGACCCCAAGAGTCAGAACAACCTGACCATCAGCGAGGGGCAGCGGAACTCCGCGGTCTACGAGGCCATCGACAAGAAGCTCCACCTTCCGGGCGGCACCACCGGCAAGGTGGCCCAGAAGGAGTACAAGAACCTCGGTCTGCCGGACTGGGCGAAGACCGGCAAGGACGTCAAGGACCCGCTGGAAGGGTTCCTCTACCCGGCCACGTATCCGGCCGCCAAGGGCATGAAGCCCGAGGACGTCCTGAAGAAGATGGTCGCCCAGGCCAACCAGAGGTACACCGAGCTCGACCTCAAGGGGAAGGCCAAGAGTCTCGGCCTGGAGAGCCCGTACCAGCTCGTCACGGTCGCGAGCCTGGTCCAGGCCGAGGGCAAGACGCACGACGACTTCCGCAAGATGGCCGAGGTCGTCTACAACCGCCTCAAGCCGACCAACACCGAGACCAACCAGCTGCTGCAGTTCGACTCGACCTTCAACTACCTGAAGAAGCAGAGCAACATCGACATCAGCGAGTCGGAGATCAACAGCAACCAGGACCCGTACAACACGTACACGCGCAAGGGGCTGCCGCCCGGCCCGATCGGAAACCCGGGCGACGAGGCGCTGCGGGCCGCGCTCAACCCGACGGACGACGGCTGGATCTACTTCGTGGCGACCGACGGCCAGAGCAACACCGAGTTCGCCAAGACCTACGCCGAATTCCAGAAGCTCAAGGAAAAATTCAATGACAGCTCGGGCAAGAACTGACGCACGTCGGGCCGCCGTCCTCGGTTCCCCCATCGCGCACTCGCTGTCCCCGGTGCTCCACCGGGCCGCGTACACGGAACTGGGGCTCGGCGACTGGTCGTACGACCGCTTCGAGGTCGACGAGGAGGCGCTGCCCGGGTTCTTCGCGGAGCTCGGCCCGGAGTGGGCCGGGCTGTCGCTGACCATGCCGCTCAAGCGGGCCGTCATGCCGCTGCTCGACGAGATCAGCGACACGGCGGCCTCCGTCGAGGCCGTCAACACGGTGGTGTTCGGCGCGGACGGGCGCAGCGTCGGCGACAACACGGACATCCCCGGAATGGTCGCCGCCCTGCGCGAGCGGGGCATCGAGGAGGTGGACTCCGCCGCCATCCTCGGCGCGGGCGCCACCGCGTCCTCCGCGCTGGCCGCGCTCGCCCGGATCTGCACCGGCGAGGTCGTCGCCTACGTCCGCAGCGAGGGGCGCGCCGCGGAGATGCGGCAATGGGGCGAACGGCTCGACGTCGAGGTGCGGACCGCGGACTGGGCGGACGCCGAGCAGGCGCTCCGCGCGCCGCTGGTGATCGCCACGACTCCGGCCGGGACCACCGACGCGCTGGCCGCCGCCGTCCCGGAACGGCCCGCCACCCTCTTCGACGTGCTCTACGACCCGTGGCCCACGGACCTCGCGGCGCGCTGGTCCGCCTACGGCGGGGCGGTGGTCAGCGGACTCGACCTGCTGCTGCACCAAGCGGTCCTTCAGGTCGAGCAGATGACCGGACGGTCGCCCGCTCCGCTCGACGCCATGCGCAAGGCGGGCGAGCACGCGCTCGCCGCCCGCTAGGCCACCTCCGGCGATTCCCGCCCGCCTTTCGGGCGGCACAGGAGTTGCCGGACCGGCCCCGGCCCGGCGGGGTTTCCCGAACGCGCGCACCGGCTGGCGGCATTGCGCCAGTGCCCGTGATCGCAGAACCGTCACCGCGACGGCCTCCTACTGTTCCCAGCGGATGTTGCATGGACCATCCGTTTCCCGCGTGAGCCGCGGGCCGACAGGGAGCAGGACGGCTGACAGGTGAAACTCCGAACGGCAAGAAAGAGATGGGCCGTCGTACTGACGTCGGCTCTGACCCTGGGCATGCTGCCCTCGGCGTACGCCCTCGCCGCACCCCAGGCGCCGGGCGACGGCGGGGCCCCGGCGGGCAAGGCGGCGAACACGGCCGCGCGGACGGCCGGGACGGCGGCTGATCCGTCGGGTCCGTCCGAGGTCGCCGATCCGGACCGTACGCTTCCGAAGGGCTGGCGGACGTCGGACGACCGGGCCGTCACCGTGGCGGGCGACGCGCGGGGACTGCACGTCCTGGTCGCCGACAGCGCCGACGCCTACCGGTGGCAGGAGGCGGCCACGCTGCGGGAGGACGGGTTCGACGCGGACGCGTGGATCGGCAACGTGTGCGTCACGGGCTCCGGCAAGCGTGCCGTGGTGGCCTACGCGCCGCGGACCTTCACCAACACTCCCGCGCTGTTCGACCGCGGCGCCTTCGCCGCTGTGGTCGACCTCGGCACCCACAAGGTGACCAAGCTGCCGCAGCAGGTCTCGCTCGCCTACTTCAACCCGGGCTGCGGCACGGGGGAGACGGCGGTGCTGACCCAGTCCGCCGACGAGGAGGTCGGCAAGACGCGGCTGCTGCGGCTGAACACCGTCACCGGCAAGGTGGGCCGGACGGTCACCGTGCGCGGCGAGGCGACGTCCGCCGTCCCGGTCGGGGACGCGACGGTCGCCGCCCTCGGCAACCGGCTCACCCGCATCACGGGCAGCGGTTCCACCAAGCTGATCGGCCGGACCTCGGGTCCCGCGTTCCGGCTGCACCCCGACGCGGACGGCGGCGTCGGCTTCCTCGACCGGCACGGCAACGATGTCGCGGTCCGCCGGGCCGCGGGCGGCAAGATCTCGGAGCTGGCACACGGAGCCCTCGGCAAGGTGGGGCTGTCCGCCGGCACCGGCGGGCGGCTGTTCATCACCGGGAAGCCGCAAGGCGTCGCCCAACTTCCCAGCGGCATAAGGCGACTGGAGGCCGACGCCGGTACGGAGGTCTCCTCGCACGGCCGACTGGTCATCGAGCGGGCCGTCTCCAAGGGACTGCGCTCCCACGTGACCAGCCCGCTCGCGGCCACCGGTGACGACGGCCCGCTGCCGTTCACCATCGAGGCCCGGGTGCCCGCCACCGACAAGAAGGTGGACTTCACCGTCCCGCCGGACACCACCACCGGGACCGGGCAGCACTCGCCCGCGCTGCGGACCGCCACCGCGGGCGGCAGCACCAAGCAGGCCCTCGCCGCCACCGCCGCGGCCTCGTCCAACACGACGTCCGACCCCGAGCGGACCTGCTCCGTCCCGCGCAACGACGAGTCGCAGCAGGCTCTCCAGCCCACCCCGAACCAGGTCGAGTGGGCCGTCGACATGGCGATCCGCGGAAACCTCACCAGCGGCTACATCACCCAGGGCGGCTGGCGTTCGGCCGACGGCCTCGGTTCCTCGGTCTCGCCGTCGACGATGTTCCCGGTGCCCGCGCTGAAGGGAGCCGCCTCGGGTTCGCGGATCCCGGCGCAGGTGCTGCTGGGCATCCTGGCGCAGGAGTCCAACCTGTGGCAGGCGTCGTACCACGCTCTGCCGGGCCAGACGGGCAACGCGCTGATCGGCAACTTCTACGGCACGAACATCTACCCGGGCACCACCGGTTACGACCCGACCAAGATCTGGTCGATCGACTGGGCCAAGGCGGACTGCGGGTACGGCATCGGCCAGCAGACCGACGGCATGAGCGTCGCCACCCGTCAGCAGCCCGGCAAGCCGGGCGCCCTCCCCGCGGACCAGCAGCGGGCCATCGCGCTCGACTACGCCGCGAACATCGCCGTCGCCGCGCAGACGCTCGCGAACAAGTGGAACGAGCTGCACACCGACGGCCAGACGATCAAGATCAACGACGACGACCCCAAGTACATCGAGAACTGGTTCGCCGCCGCCTGGAACTACAACCTCGGCTACAACACGCCCGACTCCAGCGGCAAATGGGGCCTGGGCTGGCTGAACAACCCGGCCAACCCCAAGTACCCGGCCGACCGGTTCGCCTTCCTCGACAACAACCACTACGCGGACGCCGCCCAGCCGCAGAAGTGGCCCTACCCGGAGAAGGTGATGGGCTGGGCCGCTTTCCCGATCGACACCGGCCGCTCCTACAGCGACGCCGGCGTGCAGGACAGCGGCAACACCCACGGCTTCCAGGCGGCGTGGTGGGGCAACGCGGGAGCCCGTACGCGGGTCAAGCCGTCCCTGGACACCTTCTGCAACGGCAGCAACGGCTGTGACTCGGGCAACCCGCCGCAGTGCACCACGGAGGACTGCTACAAGCAGTACTGGTACCACGCCGACGCCAGCTGGAAGACGACCTGTTCCATCGAGTGCGGCAACGAGACCCTCACCTACAAGACGCTGCGTGCCGAACTCGGCCGAGGCAACAGCGGCCAGCCCAACTGCTCCACGAGCGGGCTTCCGTCGGGCGCCCGGATCGTCGACGACGTGGCCGCCGGGGTGCCGACCATGCGCACCGACTGCTCCAAGAGCTGGAGCAACGCCGGAACCATGTCCTGGGACTTCGCCGACACCCCGGGGACCGTCACCACGTACGAGGGCAAGGAGGACTTCCACCAGGTCGGCGGCGGCTTCGGCGCCCACTTCTGGTTCGCGCACACACGCAACAGCGCCAACCGCATCACGCAGATGAAGGTGACCGGCACCTGGACGCTGACCCAGCGGCTCGACCAGTGGGCACGGGTCATGGTGCACCTCCCGTCCACCGGCTCCGAGTCGCAGCAGGCCAGGTACGACATCACCCTCGGAGACGGCTCGACGCGGCACCGCACCATCAACCAGGTGACGTCGAAGAACGAGTGGTACCCGCTCGGCACGTACCACTTCGTCAACGGCTCCAAGCCGCAGAGCGTCTCCTTGAGCAACGCCGCGGGCGACGGCACGGCCGACGACGACGTGGCCTGGGACGCGGTGGCCTTCGTACCGCTGTCCGCGAAGCCGAAGGACTTCGTCGTCGCGATGGGCGACTCGTTCTCGTCCGGTGAGGGCGCGGGATCCTACGCCCCCGAGTCGGACATGGACTACGGCAAGCGGACGTGGAACGCCTGCCACCGCAGCGCCAACGCCTGGAGCCGCAAGGCCGTCCTGCCGGGCCGCTCGTCCTCCATCGGCGCGCTCGCCGACGCGAACGACCCGACCCTGGACTACCAGTTCGTCGCCTGCTCGGGCGCCTACACGGACAACGCGCTCGGCAAGTACTCGGCGGGCCGCGACGACCAGACGGCCCCGTGGGGCTGGGGGAACGACGGAGAGTTCGGGGAGATCCCGCAACTGGGCTCCGGTGTGCTCAGCGCGGACACGACGCTGGTCACGATCTCCATCGGTGGCAACGACGCGCGGTTCTCGCCCCTGGCGGCGGCCTGCGCGGCCACGGACTGCTCCGACAGCGGATACACGTACAAGAGCGACCCCAAGCCGCTCACGGAGTACGAGCCGGAGTTCATCGCCAACAGTGTCGGCCCCTGGGTCTCGGAGACCCTGACCGAGATCCGCTCGCAGGCGCCCAACGCCAAGATCGTGCTCATGGGGTACCCCCGGCTGTTCAGCCCCACGGCGTGTGCGGTCGAGTACAACGACCGTGAGGTCGCGATCTTCAACTCGTGGGCGGACAACCTCGCCACGGCGATGAAGCAGGCGGCGACGAGTTTCGGCGACCCGAAGATCGTCTACACGAACCCGCAGTACAAGTTCGAGGGCCACGCCTTCTGTGACGGGCCCCATTACATCAATCCCATTCAGATGAGTCCGAACGGTCCGGGAGATTTCCAGGAGGCCGCGATGCCCAGTCGTGGATCCATTCATCCCAATGATCTCGGCACCACCGCTTATGCGCAGGTGCTGGAGGACGCCCTGAACGGCACCCTGCACTGACGGCAGGCGGCCGGGGTGTCGCCCGCAGCATGGGCGCACACCCCGGCCGCACAGGTCAGAAGACGAACCAGCCGCCCCCGAAGACGCTTCCGAGCAGGTACGAGACGCCGGCTCCGACCAGCAGGAAGAGAAGCAGCACCGCCAGCGTCGCGAGGAGGAACTGGCCGCCGACCGATCTCAAAAAACGTCTCGCATTCACGCCCCACAGACTAGGCCCGGAGAGTCTGGCCGTTCGGCGGGGCGCCGCCCCCGACGCGCGACCCGCATTCTCCTCGCGGCCGGTCTCGCGAATCCTTTCGCGTGCATGTGTCCGTCTTCTCTGTCAGGGGAATGCGCGAGGAAAGGAGCGGGTTTCCCGGAATGTGGCCGGAATTCGCCGGTCGCGCACAGGTGACGTCCGGTCGCGCGCACGTGACGATGTGCGTCCGCCTGATGGACCTGCGACCGGAGCCGAGCCCTGGACGTGGGAGGATCGGAAGTGGCGGGCCAGGGCCGCGCACCCGGTCGCGCCGTCGGCGTACGCGAGGACGCGCGTACGCAGCAGCAGTACCAGGGCGCGAGCATGAGGAGCACCGTTGAGCAGGTTGCGCTGGCTGACCGCGGGGGAGTCCCACGGTCCCGCACTTGTCGCGACGCTGGAGGGCCTTCCCGCCGGCGTGCCGATCACCACGGAGATGGTGGCCGACCACCTCGCCCGGCGGCGCCTGGGCTATGGACGCGGTGCCCGTATGAAGTTCGAGCGCGACGAGGTCACCTTCCTGGGCGGCGTGCGCCACGGCCTCACGCTCGGCTCGCCGGTGGCCGTCATGGTCGGCAACACCGAGTGGCCCAAGTGGGAACAGGTCATGGCCGCCGACCCGGTCGACCCCGAGGTCCTCGCCGAACTGGCCCGCAACGCCCCGCTGACCCGGCCGCGTCCCGGGCACGCCGACCTCGCCGGCATGCAGAAGTACGGCTTCGACGAGGCCCGGCCGATCCTGGAGCGCGCCTCCGCCCGCGAGACCGCAGCCCGCGTGGCACTGGGCGCGGTGGCCCGCTCGTACCTGAAGGAGACGGCCGGGATCGAGATCGTCTCGCACGTCGTCGAGCTGGCTCAGGCGAAGTCCCCCTACGGCGTCTACCCGAAGCCCTCGGACGTCGAGCGCCTCGACGCCGACCCGGTGCGCTGCCTCGACGCCGACACGTCGAAGGCGATGGTCGCGGAGATCGACCAGGCCCACAAGGACGGCGACACCCTCGGCGGCGTCGTCGAGGTCCTGGCGTACGGCGTGCCCGTCGGCCTCGGCTCCCACGTCCACTGGGACCGACGTCTCGACGCCCGGCTCGCCGCCGCGCTCATGGGCATCCAGGCCATCAAGGGCGTCGAGGTCGGCGACGGCTTCGAGCTCGCCCGTGTGCCCGGCTCGAAGGCCCACGACGAGATCGTCCACACCGAGGACGGCATCCGGCGCAGCTCCGGCCGCTCCGGCGGCACCGAGGGCGGCCTCACCACCGGCGAGCTGCTGCGCGTCCGCGCCGCGATGAAGCCGATCGCCACCGTGCCCCGCGCGCTCGCCACCATCGACGTCGCCACCGGCGAGGCCGCCAAGGCCCACCACCAGCGCTCCGACGTCTGCGCGGTCCCGGCCGCCGGCATCGTCGCCGAGGCGATGGTCGCGCTCGTCCTGGCCGACGCCGTCGCCGAGAAGTTCGGCGGCGACAGTGTCCCGGAGACCCGCCGGAACGTGCAGTCGTACCTTGAGAACCTGGCCATCCGGTGACCGCCCCGCGCGTTGTCCTCGTCGGGCCCATGGGCGTCGGCAAGTCCACGGTGGGCGCGCTCGTCGCCGAGCGGCTCGGCTGCGTCTACCGTGACACGGACGACGACATCGTGGCCGCGCAGGGCCGCACCATCGCCGACATCTTCGTCGACGACGGCGAGCCGGCCTTCCGCGCGATCGAGAAGCAGGCCGTGCGCGAGGCCCTCGCCGAGCACGAGGGAGTCCTCGCGCTCGGCGGCGGCGCGATCCTCGACGAGGACACCCGCACGCTGCTCGCCGCGCACCTGGTCGTCTATCTCTCGATGGACGTCGAGGAGGCGGTCAAGCGCACCGGCCTCAACACCGCCCGGCCGCTGCTCGCCGTCAACCCGCGCCGCCAGTGGCGCGAGTTGATGGACGCACGCCGCCACCTGTACACCGAGGTCGCCGGGGCCGTCGTGGCCACCGACGGCCGCACCCCCGAAGAGGTCGCCCAAGCGGTCCTCGACGCACTGGAGTTGAAGGAAGCATGAGCGAGGCAGTGACCCGTATCCAGGTCGGCGGCACGGCGGGCACCGACCCCTACGAGGTCCTGGTCGGCCGTCAGCTCCTCGGCGAACTGGGCGCACTGATCGGCGACCGTGCCAAGCGCGTCGCGGTCATCCACCCCGAGGCGCTCGCCGAGACCGGTGAGGCGCTCCGCGCGGATCTGGCCGAGCAGGGCTTCGAGGCGGTCGCCATCCAGGTGCCCAACGCGGAGGAGGCCAAGACCGCGGAGGTCGCCGCGTACTGCTGGAAGGCCCTCGGCCAGTCCGGCTTCACGCGCACCGACGTCATCGTCGGCGTCGGCGGCGGCGCCACCACCGACCTGGCGGGCTTCGTCGCGGCGACCTGGCTGCGCGGCGTGCGCTGGATCGCCGTTCCGACCACCGTGCTCGGCATGGTGGACGCGGCGGTGGGCGGCAAGACCGGCATCAACACGGCCGAGGGCAAGAACCTCGTCGGCTCCTTCCACCCGCCCGCCGGTGTGCTCTGCGACCTGGCCGCGCTCGAATCCCTGCCCGTCAACGACTTCGTCTCCGGGCTCGCGGAGATCATCAAGGCCGGCTTCATCGCCGACCCCGTGATCCTGGAGCTCATCGAGGCCGACCCTCAGGCGGCGCGCACCCCCGCGGGCCCGCACACCGCCGAGCTCATCGAGCGCTCGATCAAGGTCAAGGCCGAGGTCGTCTCCGGAGACCTCAAGGAGTCGGGGCTGCGCGAGATCCTCAACTACGGGCACACGCTCGCGCACGCCATCGAGAAGAACGAGCGCTACAAGTGGCGGCACGGCGCGGCCGTCTCCGTCGGCATGCACTTCGCCGCCGAACTCGGCCGCCTGGCGGGCCGCCTGGACGACGCGACCGCCGACCGCCACCGCACCATCCTGGAGTCCGTCGGCCTCCCGCTGAGCTATCGCTACGACCAGTGGCCCAAGCTCCTGGAGAACATGAAGGTCGACAAGAAGTCCCGCGGCGACCTGCTGCGCTTCATCGTCCTCGACGGGCTGGCCAAGCCCACCGTCATGGAGGGACCGGACCCCGCCGTGCTGCTCGCCGCGTACGGCGAAGTGGGCGAGTAAGTCCCACAGAGGCGCCGTCCGTCCGATTCGCCTTGCGGCACGGGCACTTCGGGCCGACCCCGGCCGTTCACCAAACGACGGCCGGGGACGGTACCGTTCGGTAGCGAAGCGGGGTTCGCGCCCTGCTGCCAGCGCGCATTGCCTGCGGCGAGTGAGCCGAAGGGTCGCGCCGGTGCGGAGAGGACGAGCGTGCGAGGGCCCGTGGGGTCGCGCACGGCCGGACTCCCGACACCGGCTCCGGCGCCCGGACGTGAACCGAGCCCGAGAAGAACGAGACGGAGTGGCACCGGATGCAGGACGCAGTGGGGGCTCCGCTGCCACCGCCCCACCAGCCGGGGCACGGACCGGCCGCCGGCTGGTCGTCGGCCGGACACCACCCGGGACACCCGGGTCCCGCACCCGCCCCGGGTTTCGCCGGAGCGCCCGTACCTCCCGGGGTGCCACCCGCCCCGGCTCCGCAGCACGTTCACGCGCAGCCCCCCCACCAGGGCGCGCCGCAGCATGTGCACCACGCACCGGTCCCGCCGACGCCGGACACCACCGGGCATGTGCAGCTGCCGTCCGGTGCCCCGGTGCCGGTGCCCGCGCCGTCGCCCGCCGCGGAAGCGCCCGACCCCGCGGCCACCACGCTCGCGGTCCTGCTCATCGGCCCCGCGGGGGCAGGCAAGACCAGCGTCGCCAAGTACTGGGCGGACCACCGCCGGGTCCCCACCGCGCACATCAGCCTCGACGACGTACGCGAATGGGTGCGCTCGGGCTTCGCCGACCCGCAGTCCGGGTGGAACGACAACTCGGAGGCGCAGTACCGTCTCGCCCGCCGCACCTGTGGTTTCGCCGCACGGAACTTCCTGGCCAACGGCATCTCCTGCATCCTGGACGACGCCGTCTTCCCGGACCGCCCGGTCGTCGGCCTCGGCGGCTGGAAGCGGCACGTGGGGCCCGGCCTGATGCCGGTCGTCCTGCTGCCCGGCCTGGAGATAGTCCTGGAGCGCAATGCCGAGCGCTCCGGAAATCGCCGTCTGTCCGACGAGGAGGTCGCCCGCATCCACGGCCGCATGGCCGGGTGGTACGGCTCCGGGCTGCCCATCATCGACAACTCCCAGCTCGACGTCCCGACCACGGCCCGCGTCCTGGACGACGTGCTCGCCCGCTCGATCGCCAGCCCGCCGCAGTGGTGACGCGCACCTCCCCGCACCGCGGGTGAGCGGCGCAGGTCCGCCGCCGCGGTGAGGGCCCGGCCCGCCATCGCGACGACGGGCGGCCCGCGTCCACGGCGGTGGCGGACAGCCGCCGCGACGGCTCCTGCGCGCGCCGTCCGGCCCGCCCACCAGGCCCGCGGCGGCTGGGTGCCCGGCCGCTCCGCCTCCCGCCGGCCGGCCATCGCGCACTCCCGCCGGTTCACCGGAACGGCCCTTCTGGACCCGTCCGGCCTCTCTGGACCGGCGACATCCGGCCACCGCTCGTACGCTCGGTTCATGCCAGAGGTGTACGCGGCCCGCAGAGAGCGGCTCCGGGAGCGCTGTGCGGCCGGCGGGAGCGAGACGGCGCTCGTCACCCGCCCGGCCAATGTGAGGTACCTCGCCGGCGCGGCCCCGGCCGGTGCCGTGCTCCTGCTGGGAGTGACCGAGGACCTCCTGCTGTGCGGCAGTCCGCCGAGCGGCGAGGCAGGAGAAGGACGCCCCGACGAGACCCTGCTCGTGCGGGTGCTGCCGCGCGCCGGCGGTGATGCCGCCGTCGCCGCCGCCGACGTCGCTGCGTCCCAGGGCGCCGAGTCCGTCGCCGTCGAGGAGCATCATCTGACCGTGGCACGGCACCGCGCCATCCTCTCCGTGGCGCCGCAGCTGCGCCTCGGCGACCTGGGCGGAGCGGTGGAGCAGCTGCGGGTGATCAAGGACGAGGAGGAGATCTCCGCGCTGCGGATCGGCGCCGAGATCGTCGACCAGGCGCTGGGGGAGCTCCTGGAGTCCATCCTCGTCGGCCGCACGGAGCGGCACCTCGCCCTGGAACTGGAGCGCCGCCTCGTCGACCACGGTGCCGACGGCCCGGCCTTCCCGACCGCCGTCGGCACCGGCCCGAACTCCGGGCGGCGCGGGCACCGGCCCACCGACCGGCGTGTCGAGGAGGGCGACTTCCTCTCCGTCTGCCTCGGCGCGACCTACCGCGGCTACCGCTGCGAGATCGGCCGCACCTTCGTCATCGGCACCTCGCCCGCGGACTGGCAGATCGAGCTCTACGACCTGGTCTTCGCCGCCCAGCGGGCCGGGCGGGAGGCGTTGACACCCGGCGCCGCCTACCGTGACGTGGACCGGGCCGCCCGTCAGGTACTGGACTCCGCGGGGTACGCGGAGGCACTTCCTCCGCTGACCGGGCACGGTGTCGGGCTCGAAATCGACGAGGACCCGCAGCTGGCCCCCGCGGCCATGGGTAAACTGGACGCTTGTGTGCCGGTCACCGTCGAACCGGGGGTCCACCTCCCGGGCCGGGGCGGTGTCCGGATCGATGACACGCTCGTCGTCCGCCCCGAGGCGGACGGCGGACCCGAGCTACTCACCATCACGACCAAGGAGCTGCTCGCGCTCTAGCTTCGAGCTGTGCGCGTGTCCCGGGGTCGTCCACGTCAGTCCAGGAGATTCCGCAACCGTGGCTTCCACGAACGACCTCAAGAACGGCATGGTGCTCAAGCTCGAAGGCGGCCAGCTCTGGTCCGTCGTCGAGTTCCAGCACGTCAAGCCCGGCAAGGGCCCGGCCTTCGTGCGCACCAAGCTCAAGAACGTGCTCTCCGGCAAGGTCGTCGACAAGACGTTCAACGCCGGTGTCAAGGTCGAGACGGCCACTGTCGACAAGCGCGACATGCAGTTCTCGTACATGGACGGCGAGTACTTCGTCTTCATGGACATGGAGACCTACGACCAGCTGCACATCGACCGGAAGGCCGTCGGCGACGCCGCGAACTTCCTGATCGAGGGCTTCACCGCCACCGTCGCGCAGCACGAGGGCGAGGTGCTCTTCGTCGAGCTGCCGGCCGCTGTCGAGCTCGTCATCCAGGAGACCGAGCCGGGCGTCCAGGGCGACCGCTCCACCGGTGGCACCAAGCCCGCCACCCTGGAGACCGGCCACCAGATCAACGTGCCGCTCTTCATCACCACCGGCGAGAAGATCAAGGTCGACACCCGCACGAGCGACTACCTCGGCCGGGTGAACAGCTAACCGTGGCTGCCCGCAACACGGCACGCAAGCGCGCCTTCCAGATCCTCTTCGAGGGCGACCAGCGCGGCGTGGACGTCCTGACGGTCCTCGCGGACTGGATCCGGCACTCCCGGACCGACACGCGGCAGCCTCCGGTGAGCGAGTACACGATGGAGCTGGTCGAGGGCTACGCCGAGAAGGTGTCGCGGATCGACGAGCTCATCGCGCAGTACGCCGTCGGCTGGACGCTGGACAGGATGCCGGTCGTCGACCGCAACATCCTCCGCCTCGGCGCCTACGAGCTGATCTGGGTCGACGAGACCCCGGACGCCGTGGTGCTCGACGAGGCGGTGCAGCTGGCCAAGGAGTTCTCCACGGACGACTCGCCCTCGTTCGTGAACGGCCTGCTGGGCCGGCTGAAGGACCTGAAGCCGTCGCTCCGCCGCGACGAGGCCTAGCCGCACGACGCGCACCCGGGCGTGCGCCCGCAAGGGCGGTGCCCGCGGGTGTGCGCCACCGGGCGTGTGGCGCACGCGCAGGCGCGGTACCACGCACGCCACGCGCGCGGAGGTACGAAACGCCGGAGGGCCCGCAGCAGATCGTGCTGCGGGCCCTCCGGCGTTCTGGTATCCGGGAGGCTCCTGAGGCGCTCAGAAGGCCGCCGGGGTGGCCGGAACACCATGGTTCCGGCCACCCCGGCGGCACGTTTCTGCTGAGTGGTGCGAAGGGCTCAGGCCTCTTCGTGGGTGACGGCGCGACGCGCGTCCGCGTCCAGGACACCCCAGCTGATCAGCTGCTCGGTGAGGACCGAGGGCGACTGGTCGTAGATGACGGCGAGGGTGCGCAGGTCGTCCTGGCGGATCGACAGCACCTTGCCGTTGTAGTCACCGCGCTGCGACTGGATCGTGGCCGCGTATCGCTGGAGAGGGCCTGCCTTCTCCGCCGGGACGTGGGCAAGACGCTCCAGGTCGAGGACGAGCTTCGGCGGCGGCTCGGCGGCTCCGCCCGGGGTGGTGCCCGGCAGCAGCTCCTGCACCGGCACTCCGTAGAAGTCCGCCAGCTCCGCGAGGCGCTGCACGGTGACCGCGCGGTCTCCGCGCTCGTACGATCCGACCACGACCGCCTTCCAGCGACCCTGGGACTTCTCCTCGACGCCGTGGAGGGAAAGGCCCTGCTGGGTGCGGATGGCGCGGAGCTTGGCCCCGAGCTGTTTGGCGTATTCGCTGGACATATAGCTCCCCGGACGCTGTATCAACGTGCGGCTCCGCCGCGCGGCTGGTGACTCTGGTGACTCACTGTGAGGTTACGCAGCGTTACTCTTCCCCGTCAAGCCGAACGGTTCGCAGCGACCCTTCCGTGGGAGTCACGCGCGGTGGCTCAAAGGGATGTGATCAGGCGCGTTGCCGGGCTGGTAAGGTCGATGGCGCAATTCCGACGTCCTTTAATGATCCGTCCCGTGAGGCGGAGAAGGAGGTCCGTTTCGTATGGACACAGAGCAGGACAAGCCGCAGCACGAGTCCGATGCACGGCCCGTTCTCGAAGGCCCCGACATCGCGCGGGTGCTGACCCGTATCGCCCACGAGATCGTCGAGCGCGCCAAGGGCGCCGACGACGTGGTGCTCCTCGGCATTCCCACCCGAGGCGTCTTCCTGGCCCGCAGACTCGCGGCCAAGCTCGAAGAGATCACCGGCCGAAAGATCCCGGTCGGCTCCCTCGACATCACCATGTACCGCGACGATCTGCGCATGCACCCGCCGCGCGCGCTGGCCCGCACCGAGATCCCCGGTGACGGCATCGACGGCCGCCTGGTCGTCCTCGTCGACGACGTGCTCTTCTCCGGCCGCACCATCCGCGCCGCGCTCGACGCGCTGAACGACATCGGCCGTCCGCGTGCCGTGCAGCTCGCCGTGCTCGTCGACCGCGGCCACCGCGAACTGCCCATCCGTGCCGACTACGTCGGCAAGAACCTCCCCACGTCGTTGCGGGAGACGGTCAAGGTCCAGCTCGCCGAGGAGGACGGTCGCGACACCGTGCTGCTCGGCGCGAAGCGGACCTCCCCGGGCGAGCGGCAGTAGCACTCCGCCGTACGGCACCGCCGTACGCCGAACGAGTGCCCTGCGCGCCCCCGCATGCCCGAATCCTCCTGAACTGCCTTACGGAGCCTGACAGATGCAGCGTCATCTCATCTCGGCCGCCGACCTCACCCGCGACGACGCCGTCCTGATCCTCGACACCGCCGAGGAGATGGCCCGGGTCGCCGACCGGCCGATCAAGAAGCTGCCGACCCTGCGCGGCCGCACCGTCGTGAACCTCTTCTTCGAGGACTCGACCCGGACCCGGATCTCCTTCGAGGCCGCCGAGAAGCGCCTCTCGGCGGACGTCATCAACTTCACCGCCAAGGGGTCGAGCGTCTCCAAGGGCGAGTCCCTCAAGGACACCGCCCAGACCCTCGAAGCCATGGGCGTCGACGCCGTCGTCATCCGGCACGGCGCCTCCGGAGCCCCCTACCGGCTGGCCACCTCCGGCTGGATCGACGCCGCCGTCATCAACGCCGGCGACGGCACCCACCAGCACCCCACCCAGGCGCTGCTCGACGCCTTCACCATGCGGCGCCGCCTCGTCGGCCGAGACGCCGGCATCGGCCAGGACCTGTCCGGCAAGCGCATCACGATCGTCGGCGACGTCCTGCACAGCCGCGTCGCCCGGTCCAACGTCGACCTGCTGCACACCCTCGGCGCCGAGGTCACCCTCGTCGCCCCGCCGACCCTGGTGCCCGTCGGCGTCGAGTCCTGGCCGTGCGAGATCTCCTACGACCTCGACAGCACCCTGTCCAAGTCCGACGCGGTGATGATGCTGCGCGTCCAGCGCGAGCGGATGAACGCGGCGTTCTTCCCGACCGAGCGCGAGTACTCGCGGCGCTACGGCCTCGACGGCGACCGCATGGCGCGGATGCCCGAGCACGCCATCGTGATGCACCCCGGCCCGATGGTCCGCGGCATGGAGATCACCGCCGAGGTCGCCGACTCCGACCGCTGCACCGTCGTCGAGCAGGTCGCCAACGGCGTCTCCATCCGGATGGCCGTCCTGTACCTGCTGCTCGGCGGCAACGAGCCCGCCGTCACCCACACCCGCCCGCCCGTCTCCCACCACCAGCCTTCCAACGAGCGCGCCGCGCACACCATTTCCGCGGACGAGGAGAAGTAAGACCATGAGCAAGATCCTGATCCGTGGTGCGAAGGTGCTCGGGGGCGAGCCGCAGGACGTCCTCATCGACGGCGAGGTCGTCGAGGCGGTCGGCACCGGGCTGTCCGCCGACGGCGCCGAGGTCGTCGAGGCCGACGGCAAGGTGCTCCTTCCTGGACTCGTCGACCTGCACACCCACCTGCGCGAGCCGGGCCGCGAGGACTCCGAGACCGTGCTCACCGGCACCCGCGCCGCGGCCTGCGGCGGCTACACAGCCGTCTTCGCCATGGCCAACACCTTCCCCGTCGCCGACACCGCCGGCGTCGTCGAGCAGGTCTACCGGCTCGGGCGGGAGCACGGCTACTGCGACGTGCAGCCCATCGGCGCCGTCACCGTCGGCCTGGAGGGCAAGAAGCTCGCCGAACTGGGCGCCATGCACGAGTCCGCGGCCGGCGTGACCGTGTTCTCCGACGACGGCAAGTGCGTGGACGACGCGGTGATCATGCGCCGTGCGCTGGAGTACGTGAAGGCCTTCGGCGGCGTCGTCGCCCAGCACGCCCAGGAGCCCCGCCTCACCGAGGGCGCCCAGATGAACGAGGGCGTCGTCTCGGCCGAGCTGGGCCTCGGCGGGTGGCCTGCGGTGGCCGAGGAATCGATCATCGCCCGGGACGTCCTGCTCGCCGAGCACGTCGGCTCGCGCGTCCACATCTGCCACCTCTCGACCGCCGGCTCCGTCGAGATCGTCCGCTGGGCCAAGTCCCGCGGCATCGACGTCACCGCCGAGGTCACCCCGCACCACCTCCTGCTCACCGACGAAATGGTGCGCACCTACGACCCGGTCTACAAGGTCAACCCGCCGCTGCGCACCGAGCGCGACGTCATGGCCCTGCGCGAGGCCCTCGCCGACGGCACGATCGACATCGTCGCCACCGACCACGCGCCCCATCCGCACGAGGACAAGGACTGCGAGTGGGCGGCGGCGGCGATGGGCATGGTCGGCCTGGAGACCGCCCTGTCCGTCGTCCAGCAGACGATGGTGGAGACCGGACTGCTCGACTGGGCCGGTGTCGCCGACCGCATGTCCGTCAATCCCGCGCGGATCGGCCGGGCCGCCGGTCACGGACGTCCCGTCTCGGCTGGTGAGCCCGCGAACCTCACGCTGGTGGACACGGCATACCGTGGGGCCGTGGACCCCGCGGGCTTCGCCTCGCGCAGCCGCAACACCCCCTACGAGGGCCGCGAGCTGCCGGGCCGGGTCACGCACACCTGGCTGCGGGGCAAGGCCACCCTCGTCGACGGGAAGCTCGCGTGACACCTCTCATCTCGATGGCCGCCGAACAGAAGTCGGCGGAAGTGACCGACTGGGCCGCCCGGATCGGCTGGCTCGTGGGCCTCGCCCTGTTCGTCGCACTCGTCTACTGGCTGATGCGCGAGGGCTGGAAGTGGCGCGGCACCCTCCAGGGAGACCTGCCCGAGCTGCCCACCCGCCCGTGGGCCGGCACCCTCGACGCATCCGGCGAGCCGCGGCTGCCTGGAGTGCCGGAACACCCCGGCCCGGCGAGACTGAGCATGAGCGGCCGTTACCACGGCTCCACCACCGCCGGGCAGTGGCTCGACCGGATCGTGGCGCACGGCCTGGGCACCCGCAGCCGGGTCGAGCTCACCCTGACGGACGAGGGACTGGACGTCGTGCGCCCCGGCGCCGCCGACTTCTTCGTCCCGGCCGCCGCGCTGCGCGAGGCCCGGCTGGACAAGGGCATCGCCGGCAAGGTCCTCACCGAGGGCGGGCTGCTGGTCGTCACCTGGGCGCACGGCGAGAGGCTGATCGACTCCGGCTTCCGCTCGGACCGCGCGGCCGAGCACGGCGACTGGGTCGACGCAATCAACTCCATGATCAACAAGACGGAAACGGAAGGCGCACGATGACGACCTCCACAAGGGGAGCCTCGAAGGTTCCCGCGGTACTCGTCCTGGAGGACGGCCGGATCTTCCGCGGCCGCGCCTACGGGGCCGTGGGGGAGACCTTCGGCGAAGCGGTGTTCTCCACCGGCATGACCGGCTACCAGGAGACCCTCACCGACCCGTCGTACCACCGCCAGGTCGTGGTGATGACCGCCCCGCACGTCGGCAACACCGGCGTCAACGACGAGGACCCCGAGTCGGAGCGCATCTGGGTCTCCGGCTATGTCGTACGCGACCCCGCGCGCGTGCCCTCCAACTGGCGGGCCAAGCGCTCGCTGGACGAGGAGCTGCGCCACCAGGGCGTCGTCGGCATCAGCGGGATCGACACCCGCGCCCTCACCCGCCACCTGCGCGAGCGCGGCGCCATGCGCGTCGGCATCTTCTCCGGCAACGCCCTGCCCGACGAGGGCACCATGCTCGCCGAGGTGCGCCAGGCGCCCGAGATGAAGGGCGCGAACCTCTCCGCCGAGGTCGCCACCAAGGAGACGTACGTCGTGCCCGCGATCGGCGAGAAGAAGTTCACCGTCGCCGCGGTCGACCTGGGCATCAAGGGCATGACCCCGCGGCGGATGGCCGAGCGCGGCATCGAGGTGCACGTCCTGCCCGCGACGGCCACGGCCGAGGACGTCTTCGCCGTGAACCCCGACGGCGTGTTCTTCTCCAACGGCCCGGGCGACCCGGCCACCGCCGACGGCCCCGTCGCGCTCATGCGGGCGGTGCTGGAGCGCAGGACCCCGCTCTTCGGCATCTGCTTCGGCAACCAGATCCTCGGCCGTGCGCTCGGCTTCGGCACCTACAAGCTGAAGTACGGCCACCGCGGCATCAACCAGCCCGTGCAGGACCGCACGACCGGCAAGGTCGAGGTCACCGCGCACAACCACGGCTTCGCCGTCGACGCCCCGCTCGACAAGGTGTCCGACACCCCCTACGGCCGCGCCGAGGTCTCCCACGTCTGCCTCAACGACAACGTGGTGGAGGGCCTCCGACTGCTCGACCAGCCGGCCTTCAGCGTCCAGTACCACCCCGAAGCGGCAGCCGGCCCGCACGACGCCGCCTACCTGTTCGACCGCTTCGTATCCCTGATGGAGGGCCAGCGTGCCTAAGCGCACCGATATCCAGTCCGTCCTGGTCATCGGCTCCGGCCCGATCGTCATCGGCCAGGCCGCCGAGTTCGACTATTCCGGCACCCAGGCGTGCCGGGTCCTGAAGTCCGAGGGCCTGCGGGTCATCCTCGTGAACTCGAACCCGGCGACGATCATGACCGACCCGGAGATCGCCGACGCCACCTACGTCGAGCCGATCACCCCGGAGTTCGTCGAGAAGATCATCGCCAAGGAGCGCCCCGACGCGCTGCTGCCCACCCTCGGCGGCCAGACGGCGCTCAACACCGCGATCTCCATGCACGAGCAGGGTGTGCTCGCGAAGTACGGCGTCGAGCTCATCGGCGCCAACGTCGAGGCGATCAACAAGGGCGAGGACCGCGACCTCTTCAAGGGCGTCGTCGAGGCCGTGCGCGAGAAGATCGGCCACGGCGAGTCCGCCCGGTCCGTCATCTGCCACTCCATGGACGACGTCCTCAAGGGCGTCGACACGCTCGGCGGCTACCCCGTCGTCGTGCGCCCCTCCTTCACCATGGGCGGCGCCGGCTCCGGCTTCGCCCACGACGAGGAGGAACTGCGCCGCATCGCCGGCCAGGGGCTCACGCTCTCCCCGACCACCGAGGTGCTCCTGGAGGAGTCCATCCTCGGCTGGAAGGAGTACGAGCTGGAGCTGATGCGCGACAAGAACGACAACGTCGTGGTCGTCTGCTCCATCGAGAACTTCGACCCGATGGGCGTCCACACCGGCGACTCCATCACCGTCGCGCCGGCCATGACGCTGACCGACCGCGAGTACCAGCGGCTGCGCGACATCGGCATCGCGATCATCCGCGAGGTCGGCGTCGACACCGGCGGCTGCAACATCCAGTTCGCGGTCAACCCGGACGACGGCCGCATCATCGTCATCGAGATGAACCCGCGCGTCTCGCGCTCCTCGGCGCTCGCCTCCAAGGCGACCGGCTTCCCGATCGCCAAGATCGCGGCCAAGCTCGCCGTCGGCTACACGCTCGACGAGATCCCGAACGACATCACCGAGAAGACCCCGGCGTCCTTCGAACCGACCCTCGACTACGTCGTCGTGAAGGCCCCGCGTTTCGCCTTCGAGAAGTTCCCCTCCGCCGACTCCACGCTGACCACGACCATGAAGTCGGTCGGCGAGGCCATGGCGATCGGCCGCAACTTCACCGAGGCGCTCCAGAAGGCGCTGCGCTCGCTCGAGAAGAAGGGCAGCCAGTTCACCTTCGTCGGCGAGCCCGGCGACAAGGCCGAGCTGCTGCGCGAGGCCGTCCGGCCCACCGACGGGCGCATCAACTCCGTCATGCAGGCCATCCGCGCCGGGGCCACGCCCGAGGAGGTCTTCGAGGCGACGAAGATCGACCCGTGGTTCGTCGACCAGCTCTTCCTGATCAAGGAGCTCGCGGACGAGCTGGCCGCCGCCGAGAAGCTGGACCCGGAGCTGCTCGCCGAGGCCAAGCGGCACGGCTTCTCCGACGCGCAGATCGCCGAGATCCGCGGGCTGCGCGAGGACGTCGTCCGTGAGGTGCGGCACGCGCTCGGCGTGCGCCCGGTGTACAAGACGGTGGACACCTGCGCCGCCGAGTTCGCCGCGAGGACGCCGTACTTCTACTCCTCGTACGACGAGGAGAGCGAGGTCGCCTCGCGCGAGAAGCCCGCCGTGATCATCCTGGGCTCCGGCCCGAACCGCATCGGCCAGGGCATCGAGTTCGACTACTCCTGCGTCCACGCCTCCTTCGCGCTCAGCGACGCCGGCTACGAGACCGTGATGGTCAACTGCAACCCGGAGACCGTGTCGACCGACTACGACACCTCCGACCGGCTGTACTTCGAGCCGCTGACCCTCGAGGACGTCCTGGAGATCGTCCACGCGGAGTCGCTGGCCGGCCCGATCGCGGGTGTGGTCGTGCAGCTCGGCGGCCAGACCCCGCTGGGCCTGTCGCAGGCACTCAAGGACAACGGCGTGCCGGTCGTCGGCACGTCCCCCGAGGCGATCCACGCCGCCGAGGACCGCGGCGCCTTCGGCCGCGTCCTCGCCGAGGCGGGCCTGCCGGCCCCCAAGCACGGCACGGCCACCACCTTCGCCGAGGCCAAGGCCATCGCCGACGAGATCGGCTACCCGGTCCTGGTGCGCCCCTCGTACGTCCTCGGCGGGCGCGGCATGGAGATCGTCTACGACGAGACCCGGCTGTCGTCCTACATCGCCGAGTCCACCGAGATCAGCCCGTCCCGGCCGGTCCTGGTCGACCGCTTCCTCGACGACGCGATCGAGATCGACGTCGACGCGCTCTACGACGGCGAGGAGCTCTACCTCGGCGGCGTCATGGAGCACATCGAGGAGGCCGGCATCCACTCCGGCGACTCGGCGTGCGCCCTGCCTCCGATCACGCTCGGCGGCTTCGACATCAAGCGCCTGCGGGCCTCGACCGAGGCCATCGCGAAGGGCGTCGGCGTCCGCGGTCTGATCAACATCCAGTTCGCGATGGCCGGCGACATCCTCTACGTCCTCGAGGCCAACCCGCGCGCCTCGCGCACCGTCCCCTTCACCTCGAAGGCGACCGCGGTGCCGCTGGCGAAGGCCGCCGCCCGCATCTCGCTGGGCGCGACCGTCGCCGAACTGCGGGCCGAGGGCCTGCTGCCGGCGAACGGCGACGGCGGCACGCTGCCGCTCGACGCGCCGATCTCCGTCAAGGAGGCCGTCATGCCGTGGTCGCGCTTCCGCGACATCCACGGGCGCGGCGTCGACACGGTGCTCGGCCCGGAGATGCGCTCCACCGGCGAAGTCATGGGCATCGACTCGGTGTTCGGCACGGCCTACGCCAAGTCGCAGGCGGGCGCGTACGGTCCGCTGCCGACCAAGGGCCGCGCCTTCATCTCGGTCGCCAACCGCGACAAGCGCTCGATGATCTTCCCGGCGCGTGAACTCGTCGCCCACGGTTTCGAACTGCTCGCGACGTCCGGCACCGCCGAGGTCCTCAAGCGCAACGGCATCAACGCCACGATCGTGCGCAAGCAGAGCGAGGGCGAGGGGCCGAACGGCGAGAAGACCATCGTCCAGCTGATCCACGACGGCCAGGTCGACCTCATCGTCAACACGCCGTACGGCACCGGCGGCCGCCTCGACGGCTACGACATCCGTACGGCCGCGGTGGCCCGCTCCGTGCCCTGTCTCACCACGGTCCAGGCGCTCGCCGCCGCCGTCCAGGGGATCGACGCGCTCAACCACGGCGACGTGGGCGTGCGCTCGCTCCAGGAACACGCCGAGCATCTGACCGCGGCCCGCGACTAGCAGCCCCGAGGGGGACACCGGAAACGGTGTCCCCCTCTTCATGAGGCTCCTCATGAGGTCCCGGTCCCTGGGTCTCACGAGGACACGTCTGACGAGGACACAGAGATGTACAAGCTTTTCTTCCGTCTGGTTTTCAAACGGATGGACCCCGAGCAGGCCCACCACCTCGCCTTTCGCTGGATCTGTCTGGCCGCCCGCGTCCCCGTGCTGCGGACGTTCCTCGCGGCGGCGCTGGCGCCCCGCCACGAGGAACTGCGCACGGAGGCGTTCGGCCTGCGCATGCACGGCCCCTTCGGGCTTGCGGCCGGCTTCGACAAGAACGCCGTCGCCATCGACGGCATGTCGATGCTGGGCTTCGACCACATCGAGATCGGCACCGTGACGGGGGAGCCGCAGCCCGGCAACCCGAAGAAGCGGCTGTTCCGCCTCGTCGAGGACCGGGCACTGATCAACCGCATGGGGTTCAACAACGAGGGCTCCGCGGCCGTCTCCGAGCGGCTGGCCGCCCGCACGCCCGTCTTCAGGACGGTCGTCGGCGTCAACATCGGCAAGACCAAGGCCGTCCCCGAGGAGGACGCCGTCGGCGACTACGTGAAGTCGACCGAGCGACTCGCCCGGCACGCCGACTACCTCGTCGTCAACGTCAGCTCCCCGAACACACCCGGTCTGCGCAATCTCCAGGCGACCGAGGCACTGCGCCCGCTGCTGAGCGCCGTGCGCGAGGCCGCCGACCGCTCGGTCACCGGCCGCCGCGTGCCGCTCCTGGTCAAGATCGCTCCCGACCTCGCCGACGAGGACGTCGACGCGGTCGCCGACCTCGCCGTGGAGCTCGGTCTGGACGGCATCATCGCGACCAACACCACCATCGCGCGCGAGGGCCTCGGCCTGAAGTCCGACGCCTGCCTGGTCAAGGAGTCCGGCGGCCTCTCCGGAGCGCCCCTGAAGGCGCGCTCCCTGGAGGTCCTGCGCCGCCTCTACGCGCGCGTGGGCGACCGGATCACCCTGGTGGGCGTCGGAGGCATCGAGAACGCCGAGGACGCCTGGCAGCGCATCCTGGCCGGCGCCACGCTGGTCCAGGGCTACAGCGCCTTCGTCTACGAGGGCCCCTTCTGGGGCCGCGCCATCCACAAGGGGCTCGCCGCGCGCCTCCGTACGAGCCCGTACGCCACCCTCGCCGACGCCGTCGGCGCCGACGTGAGGAAATCCGCATGAGCCTGGAACCCTTCGGCGCACGTCTGCGCCGCGCGATGGACGAGCGCGGGCCCCTGTGCGTGGGCATCGACCCGCACGCGTCCCTGCTCACCGACTGGGGCCTCGGCGACGACATCGCGGGCCTGGAGCGCTTCAGCCGCACCGTCGTGGAGGCGCTGGCCGACCGGGTGGCGGTCCTCAAGCCGCAGAGCGCGTTCTTCGAGCGCTTCGGCTCACGCGGGATCGCGGTGCTGGAGAAGTCGGTCGAGGAGGCCCGTGCGGCCGGTGCCCTGGTCGTCATGGACGCCAAGCGCGGCGACATCGGCTCGACCATGGCCGCGTACGCGGAGACCTTCCTGCGCAAGGACGCGCCGCTCTTCTCGGACGCGCTGACCGTCTCGCCGTACCTCGGCTACGGCTCGCTGAAGCCCGCGGTGGAACTGGCCCGCGAGAGCGGTTCCGGCCTCTTCGTGCTCGCGCTGACGTCCAACCCGGAGGGCGGCGAGGTCCAGCACGCCGTCCGTGCCGACGGCCGGAACGTCGGGGCGACCGTGCTCGGGCACCTGGCCGCCGAGAACGCGGGGGAGTCGCCGCTCGGCTCCTTCGGCGCCGTGGTCGGTGCCACGCTCGGTGATCTGTCCTCCTACGACCTCGACATCAACGGCCCCCTTCTCGCGCCGGGGATCGGCGCCCAGGGAGCTAAGGCGGGCGATCTGGCGGGTGTCTTCGGAGCGGCCGTGCGCAACGTCGTCCCGAACGTGAGCCGGGGTGTTCTGAGTCACGGTCCCGACGTCGTCGCGCTGCGGGAGGCCGCGGAGCGTTTCGCGGAGGAGATCAGGGCCGCCGTCGAGGCCGCCTGAGGGCCTTCGGCCGCCGCTCGCCGGACCGCCGGGACGGTCCGGCGAGCACTCCGACCCTCGATCGGCAGTCCTCCGATGAGTGTCCGCGGAGCGCCTTGAGTCTGAATACATCCTCAAATCCGGGGCAGTATGTCGGAAATGTCTGGCTCCAGGGAGGCTGACCAGGACTTTTCCGCTGTTCTCGCTGACTCTGGCGCGCTTGCCCGCTAGTCTCCGTCGAGTGGGGGCACCTCCCACGCTTCAAGGCAGTGGGGGAGAACGGGCAAGCGTGTTGCTCGTAGCTCCCCAGGTGTGGGGCGACTAGGTTCCTCACCGGTCCGTATCCGACAGTTCGACATCCGAGGTGACGTAGGCGTGGCTCTTCCGCCCCTTACCCCTGAACAGCGCGCAGCCGCGCTCGAAAAGGCCGCCGCGGCTCGCCGGGAGCGGGCCGAGGTCAAGAATCGACTCAAGCACTCCGGCGCCTCCCTTCACGAGGTCATCAAGCAGGGCCAGGAGAACGACGTCATCGGCAAGATGAAGGTCTCCGCCCTCCTTGAGTCCCTGCCGGGCGTGGGCAAGGTCCGCGCCAAGCAGATCATGGAGCGACTCGGGATCTCCGAGAGCCGCCGCGTGCGCGGCCTCGGCTCGAACCAGATCGCCTCCCTGGAGCGCGAGTTCGGCGGCTCCGGCGCCTGAGTCCTGGGCACTCCGGGATTGCTGGAATAATCGCTGCATGAGTGAACGTCCGCGGCTGACCGTGCTCTCCGGCCCCTCCGGGGTCGGCAAGAGCACGGTCGTCGCCCATATGCGCAAGGAACACCCCGAGGTCTGGCTCTCCGTGTCGGCGACGACACGCAAGCCGCGCCCCGGTGAGAAGCACGGAGTCCACTACTTCTTCGTCTCCGACGAGGAGATGGACAAGCTCATCGCCAACGGTGAGCTCCTGGAGTGGGCCGAGTTCGCCGGCAATCGCTACGGGACGCCGCGCGCGGCGGTCCTGGAGCACCTGGAGGCCGGCGTGCCGGTCCTCCTGGAGATCGACCTCCAGGGCGCACGTCAGGTTCGCGAGTCCATGCCGGAGGCTCTGCTCGTGTTCCTGGCTCCGCCCTCCTGGGAGGAGCTGGTGCGCAGGCTCACCGGGCGGGGCACGGAACCGCCCGAGGTGATCGAGCGCCGTCTGGAAGCGGCCAAGATCGAGCTGGCGGCCGAGCCGGAGTTCGATGTCACCCTGGTCAACACCTCCGTCGAGGACGTGGCGCGCGAGCTGCTAGCCTTGATGGACGTTGTGTGATCTTCACTGATCAATCCCACCTTTCGGAAGGCAGAGCGTGTCCTCTTCCATCACCGCGCCCGAGGGCATCATCAACCCTCCGATCGACGAGCTCCTTGAGGCCACCGACTCGAAGTACAGCCTCGTGATCTACGCCGCCAAGCGCGCCCGTCAGATCAACGCGTACTACTCGCAGCTCGGCGAGGGCCTTCTCGAGTACGTCGGTCCGCTCGTCGACACCCACGTCCACGAGAAGCCGCTCTCGATCTCCCTGCGCGAGATCAACGCGGGTCTGCTGACCTCCGAGGCCATCGAGGGCCCGGCGTAGTCGGCAATCTCACACCGTAAGCAAGATCTGCAGATTGCAGAAGTCTTGTCCACAGGCCCGGCAGCGCGACTGTCGGGCCTGTGGTGTGTCATGGGGTTGTACGTAGTCGAGTGCGGGGAGGTCCGGTGGACAAGCCGAAGGTCGTTCTGGGGGTCAGCGGCGGCATCGCCGCCTACAAGGCGTGTGAGCTGCTGCGACGGCTGACGGAGTCCGGTCACGACGTACGCGTCGTGCCCACCGCGTCCGCGCTGCACTTCGTCGGCGCGGCCACCTGGTCTGCCCTCTCCGGCCACCCCGTGTCCACCGAGGTCTGGTCGGATGTCCACGAGGTCCCGCACGTCCGCATCGGACAGCAGGCCGACCTCGTCGTGGTGGCTCCCGCGACGGCCGACACGCTCGCCAAGGCGGCCCACGGCCTGGCCGACGACCTCCTGACCAACACCCTGCTCACCGCCCGCTGCCCGGTCGTCTTCGCGCCCGCCATGCACACGGAGATGTGGGAACACCCCGCCACCCAGGAGAACGTGGCGACGCTCCGCCGCCGCGGGGCCGTCGTCATCGAACCCGCGGTCGGGCGACTGACCGGCGTCGACACCGGCAAGGGGCGGCTGCCCGAGCCCGCGGAGATCTTCGAGGTCTGCCGCCGGGTGCTGGCCCGCGGCGTGACCGAGCCCGACCTCGCCGGACGGCATGTCGTCGTCAGCGCGGGCGGCACGCGCGAACCCCTCGACCCGGTCCGCTTCCTCGGCAACCGTTCCTCCGGCAAGCAGGGGTACGCCCTCGCCCGCACCGCCGCCGCACGCGGAGCCCGCGTCACGCTGATCGCCGCGAACACCGGCATGCCGGACCCCGCGGGCGTGGACGTCGTCCAGGTCGGCACCGCCGTACAGCTGCGCGAGGCGGTGCTGAAGGCGGCCCGGGACGCCGACGTCGTCGTGATGGCGGCGGCGGTCGCCGACTTCCGCCCGGCGGCTTACGCGGCGGGGAAGATCAAGAAGAAGGACGGCCAGGAGCCCGAGCCCGTCGCCCTGGTCCGCAACCCCGACATCCTCGCGGAGATCTCGGCCACGCGGGCGCGCGCCGGCCAGGTGGTGGTCGGCTTCGCCGCCGAGACGGACGACGTCCTCGCGAACGGCCGGAAGAAGCTGGAGCGCAAGGGCTGCGACTTCCTCGTGGTGAACGAGGTGGGCGAGCGCAAGACCTTCGGCTCCGAGGAGAACGAGGCCGTCGTGCTCGGAGCCGACGGCAGCGAGACCCCGGTGGCCCACGGGCCCAAGGAAGCGCTGGCCGATACCGTGTGGGACCTCGTGACGCGCCGATCGGAGTAGCTTTCTCACCCGTCCCGGCAGATGCCTCCCGGCGCGCAAAAACAGGTGCGGTGGCCCTGGCGGAGGCGGATCGCCATGGCGCAGAATGCCCGTGCCGCAGGTCACAGCGCTTCCGACAAGCGAGACAGGGGGACCTGCCGGTGGGCACGACAGATAAACTGTTCTCGGACGACGCCGGGCGCAGCCCCCGTCCCGTCCACCAATGATCAGCCAGCAGCCGCTGCAACCACAGGGAGCGTTGTGTCCCGTCGCCTGTTCACCTCGGAGTCCGTGACCGAAGGTCACCCCGACAAGATCGCTGACCAGATCAGCGACACCATTCTCGATGCGCTCCTGCGTGAGGACCCCACGTCCCGCGTCGCCGTGGAGACGCTGATCACGACCGGCCTGGTGCACGTGGCCGGCGAGGTCACGACCAAGGCGTACGCGCCGATCGCGCAGCTGGTGCGCGACAAGATCCTCGAGATCGGCTACGACTCGTCCAAGAAGGGCTTCGACGGAGCCTCCTGCGGCGTCTCGGTGTCGATCGGCTCGCAGTCCCCGGACATCGCGCAGGGTGTCGACACGGCGTACGAGTCCCGGGTCGAGGGCGACGAGGACGAGCTGGACAAGCAGGGCGCCGGCGACCAGGGCCTGATGTTCGGTTACGCGACCGACGAGACGCCGAACCTGATGCCGCTGCCGATCCACCTGGCGCACCGGCTCTCGCGGCGCCTGTCCGAGGTCCGCAAGAACGGCACCATCCCCTACCTCCGCCCCGACGGCAAGACCCAGGTCACCATCGAGTACGACGGCGACAAGGCGGTCCGCCTGGACACGGTCGTCGTCTCCTCGCAGCACGCGAGCGACATCGACCTGGACTCGCTCCTGGCCCCCGACATCCGCGAGTTCGTCGTCGAGCCGGAGCTGAAGGCGCTGCTGGACGACGGCATCAAGCTGGACACCGAGGGCTACCGCCTGCTGGTCAACCCGACCGGCCGCTTCGAGATCGGCGGCCCGATGGGCGACGCCGGCCTCACCGGCCGCAAGATCATCATCGACACGTACGGCGGCATGGCCCGCCACGGCGGCGGCGCCTTCTCCGGCAAGGACCCGTCCAAGGTCGACCGCTCCGCCGCCTACGCCATGCGCTGGGTCGCGAAGAACGTCGTCGCCGCGGGCCTCGCCTCTCGCTGCGAGGTCCAGGTCGCCTACGCCATCGGCAAGGCCGAGCCCGTCGGCCTCTTCGTCGAGACCTTCGGCACCGCAAAGGTCGAGGCCGAGAAGATCGAGACCGCCATCAGCGAGGTCTTCGACCTCCGCCCCGCGGCCATCATCCGCGACCTCGACCTGCTGCGCCCGATCTACTCGCAGACGGCGGCGTACGGCCACTTCGGCCGCGAGCTGCCCGACTTCACCTGGGAGCGCACGGACCGCGTGGACGCGCTGCGCCGGGCCGCGGGTCTGTAAGGCCCGACCGGTACCGTCACCAGGCCCGGCTGCCCTTCGGGGGAGCCGGGCCTCGGTGTTCGTGACGGGGACCGGTGTCCGGCCCGGGCCACGGCGCTCGGGCGCCCGGCCCGTGGCGTGAGGTGCGGGATGCCCGGCCCCTGCCGGTGGGCGCCGGGACGCCCGTCCCGTGTCGGTGGCGTCTGGTAGGAATGCTGCTGTGAGCAGCGAGAACGGTCAGGGGGAAGGCGGCGCGGAGAGTGCGCCGCCCGAGCAGCTCGCGCTGATCCGGGAGGCCGTGCGCAAGGCCAAGGCGCCGAAGGCCAAGCCGCGTACCTGGCGGGGGGCTGCGCTGGCTAAGGAGCTGCCCGTGGCGCGGGTGCTGGTCGACAAGGGCGTGCTGCATCTCGACCGGTACTTCGACTACGCGGTGCCCGAGGAGCTCGACGAGGCCGCGCAGCCGGGCGTGCGGGTCCGGGTCAGGTTCGGCGCCGGCGGCCGCAATGTGCGCGACGGGCGCCGTGAGGGCGGCGGACTCATCGACGGGTTCGTCGTCGAGCGGATCGCCGAGTCCGACTACAGCGGGCCGCTGGCCGCGCTCGCGCAGGTCGTGTCGCCCGAACCCGTCCTGGACGCCGAACTGCTGGGCCTCGCCCGGGCCGTCGCCGACCGCTACGCCGGCTCCCTGGCCGATGTGCTGCAACTCGCCGTCCCGCCCCGGCACGCGCGGGCCGAGGCCCGGGAGTCCACACCCGCACCGCCTCCGCCCCCGGCCCCCGCCCCGGGCACCTGGCAGCGGTACGGCCGCGGGGCGGACTTCCTCGCCTCGCTCGCCTCCGGCGGTGCCCCACGGGCCGTGTGGACCGCGCTGCCCGGGCCCCAGTGGGCCGAGGAGATCGCCCGGGCCGTGCAGGCGACGCTGGCCTCCGGGCGCGGGGCACTGGTCGTCGTACCGGCGGGCCGGCCCGCCGCCCGCGTCGGCGCCGCCCTGACGGCACTGCTGGGGGAGGGACAGCACGCCGTGCTGACGGCCGACGCCGGGCAGGAGCGGCGCTACCGCGAATGGCTCGCCGTACGGCGCGGGGCCGTGCGGGCAGTCGTCGGCACCCGCGCCGCCATGTTCGCGCCCGTGAGGAACCTGGGGCTCGTCGTCGTCTGGGACGACGGCGACGCCGGACACAGCGACGACAACGCCCCCTTCCCGCACGTCCGGGAGGTGCTGGAGCTGCGGGCCTCGCGCGACCGGTGCGGCTTCCTGCTGGGCGGCTGGAGCTGCACGGTGGAGGCCGCGCAGCTCGTCGAGAGCGGATGGGCGCTGCCGCTGGTCGCGGACCGCGACCAGGTCCGTGCGGCGGCGCCACTCGTACGGACCGTCGGCGACGGGGACCTCGCCCGGGACGAGGCGGCCCGCGCGGCCAGACTGCCCACACTCGCCTGGCAGACCGTCAGGGAGGGACTGCGGCACGGCCCCGTGCTGGTGCAGGTGCCGCGTCGCGGCTACGTACCCCGGATGGCCTGCGCGCAGTGCCGGGCCCCCGCGCGCTGCCGCCACTGCGCGGGACCGCTCCAGGCGCAGGACGCGGGCGAGCTGCGGTGCGACTGGTGCGGGCGCGGGGAGCCTGCCTGGCACTGCCCCGCATGCGGAGGCTTCCGGCTGCGGGCACAGATCGTGGGGGCGCGGCGCACCGCCGAGGAGCTGGGGCGGGCCTTCCCGGCCGTCCCGGTCCGTACGTCCGGGCGGGAGCAGGTGCTGGACACCGTCTCCGAGGCGCCCGCCCTGGTCGTGAGCACTCCGGGCGCCGAACCGGTGGCCGAGGGCGGGTACGCGGCCGCGCTGCTCCTGGACGGCTGGGCGATGCTCGGGCGGCCCGATCTGCGGGCCGGCGAGGACGCGTTGCGGCGCTGGCTGGCCGCGGCGGCGCTCGTCCGTCCGCAGGGCGCCGGCGGGACCGTGGCGGTCGTCGCCGAGCCGACGCTGCGTCCGGTCCAGGCACTGGTCCGCTGGGATCCGGTCGGGCACGCAGTGCGGGAGCTCGCCGAGCGGGCCGAGCTGGGTTTCCCGCCGGTGTCGCGGATGGCCGCGGTGTCCGGTGCGCCGGAGGCGCTGGCGGAGTTCCTCGCGGCCGCCCAACTGCCCCACGATGCACAGGTGTTGGGGCCCGTCCCGGTGCCCGGTACGGAGGCGGGGCGGCCTCGGCGGGCCGGTGGGCCGCCGCCCGGGGAGCACTGGGAGCGGGCCCTCGTGCGGGTGCCACCGGGGAGCGGAGCCGCGCTGGCGGCCGCGTTGAAGACCGCGCAGGCGGCGCGGTTGGCGCGCGGCGGGAGCGAGCCGATACGGATCCGCGTCGATCCGCTCGACATCGGGTGAGTCCCGCCCGGCGCGATGCGGCGGCGTTCGCAGCGGCCGCCCGGGTCGGTGTGGGGTGGGTGCTTGCGTCGGTCGTCCTGCGCGGCGTGAGGGCGGGTGCTCGTGTCGGCTGTTCGGCTCGGCACGGGGTGGGTGCTCGTGTCGGTTGTTCGGCGCGGCGTGGGTGCGGGTGCTCGTGTCGGCCGTTCGGCTCGGTGCGGAGTGGGTGCTCGTGTCGGTCGTTCGGCGCGGTGTGGGGTGAGAGTTCGCGTCGGCCGTTCGGCTCGGTGCCGGGTGGGTGCTCGCACGAGCGTTCCGCTAGACATGGCGTGGGCGCTCGCACAGAGCGTTCGGCCGGGCGCGAGGCCGGCGTCGGTCCGTGTGTTCTGCCGGGGCCCTCGACCGGTGCTCGCCCGACGGGTCTGCCCGCCGGGTGCGCGTCCGGCCCGGGCCGACTGCGGTTGGGGTGCCCGGCAGGACTCGGCACGCGCGCGGGCATACGTCTGCCCCCCGGGTCGGCTTTGGACACCGGGAGGCAGAGACGGCGGATCAGCCGTTGCGCGGGCCCGGGAACGCCGTGGGCCTGACCTCTTCGCGGAGGGTGGGGCTCCCCGTCGGCTGAGTCGGCATGGAGCGGGCGGCGGGGACGGTCGGCACCGTGGGGATGCCGGTGTTGACGGCCACGGCACGGGTGCCCGCCGTCTCCGTGGGGATGCCGGTGTTGACGGCCACGGCGCGGGTGCCCGCCGTCTCCGTGGCGCGCTCCGCCTCCGCGGCGGCCTGGGCGGCGGCGCGGCGGGCACCGTAACGGCGGTGCACCGCCTGCTTGGTGACCCCGAGGGCCGAGCCCACCGCGTCCCACGAGAAACCGAGTGAGCGGTCGAAGTCCACGGCGGCCGTGACCAGGGTCTCGACGCTGTCCCGCAGCTCCTGCGCGAGACGGACGGTCGGGGCGGGGGCGCGCCCGTAGACGACGAAGCCCGTGGAGGGGCCGGAGCGGCGCGGACGGTAGACGTTGCCCAACTGGGCGGTGAGCGTGCGCAGTGCGTCCACCTGCCGGCGGACCCGCTCGATGTCGCGCACCAGCAAGTGCAGGCTGGCCCGAGCCTGGGCGTCGTGGGTTGCGTGGTCGGCCATGAACAAGCCTCTCGAACCGGCGTTGAAAAGGATCGGGCCGCGTATGCGGCCCTTGTGGTCAACTCTTTCTTGACCAACGCGTTTCCGGGTGAGTGGTCACGCTGCGGGCGCGTAAGGGCATATGCACGGGGCGCGTCTTGACGCGTACGCCCCCAGAAGGCGGATGGGGAGGCGCGCCGTTCGGCCCGCCTCCCGGGGGCGTACGCGCCCCGCGCGGATACTCCCGAGCCGTGGGCCCCCGTGCCGCATAGACTGGTGCGTTGCCCCGCACGACCTGGTTCGCCGGCTGTCGCGCGAGCCGATACGAACTCCCGCCCGAGAGGCCAGCCGCCACCCATGAAGCTCGTCTTCGCAGGTACCCCCGAGGTCGCCGTTCCCGCCCTGGACGCCCTGATCGCCTCCGGGCGCCACGAGGTGGCCGCCGTCGTCACGCGGCCCGACGCCCCGGCCGGACGGGGCCGCCGGCTCGTCGCGAGCCCGGTCGCCCAGCGCGCGGAGGAGGCCGGGATCGAGGTGCTGAAGCCGGCCAAGCCGCGCGACGAGGACTTCCTGGCCCGGCTGCGGGAGATCGCTCCGGACTGCTGCCCCGTCGTCGCCTACGGCGCGCTGCTGCCCCGGGTCGCGCTGGACGTCCCCGCGCACGGGTGGGTCAACCTGCACTTCTCGCTGCTGCCAGCCTGGCGCGGCGCGGCCCCCGTGCAGCACGCGATCATGGCGGGGGACGAGATCACCGGCGCCTCCACCTTCCTGATCGAGGAGGGCCTCGACTCGGGCCCGGTGTACGGCACCGTCACCGAGGAGATCCGGCACACGGACACCAGCGGGGACCTGCTCACACGGCTCGCCTTCGCCGGGGCGGGGCTGCTCTCCGCGACGATGGACGGCATCGAGGACGGCACCCTCAAGGCGGTGCCGCAGCCCGCCGACGGCGTCACCACGGCGCCGAAGATCACCGTCGAGCTCGCCCACGTCGACTGGTCCGCCCCGGCGCTCCGCGTCGACCGGCTGGTGCGCGGCTGCACGCCCGCGCCGGGCGCGTGGACCCTCTTCCGGGGTGAGCGGCTCAAGCTCATCCAGGTCGCCCCGCTCCCGGACCACACCGACCTCGCCCCGGGCGAGCTGGCCGTCGGCAAGAACAACGTGTACGCGGGGACCGGTTCGTACGCCGTGGAGCTGCTCTGGGTCCAGGCCCAGGGCAAGAAGCCGATGCGCGCCGCGGACTGGGCGCGCGGAGTGCGCATCCCCTCCGGGGAGCGGCTCGGCGTCTGATGACGACGTCCCCGCGGGCCGGGTGCGCGCACGCGCGCGCACCCGGCCCGCGGGGTCGGCCGTGCCCGTACGGACGTAGGCTGGACGGGTCGAACCATCCAGGATCCGGAGCACCTTTTTCGTGAGTGAGCAGTCCCGTCGGCCGCGCAAACCCGGCAAGCCCTACCGCCGTCCCCAGAAGGACCCGGTCCGCATGCTCGCCTTCGAAGCGCTGCGGGCCGTGGACGAGCGTGACGCGTACGCGAACCTCGTCCTGCCGCCGCTGCTGCGCAAGGCCCGGGAGAAGGGCGACTTCGACGGGCGGGACGCGGCGCTGGCCACCGAGCTGGTCTACGGAACGCTGCGCCGGCAGGGCACGTACGACGCCGTCATCGCGGCCTGCGTCGACCGGCCGCTGCGTGAGGTCGATCCGCCGGTGCTGGACGTGCTCAGCCTGGGCGTGCACCAGCTGCTCGGGACGCGGATCCCGACGCACGCCGCTGTCTCCTCCGCCGTCGAACTCGCCCGGGTCGTGCTCGGTGACGGGCGCGCCAAGTTCGTGAACGCCGTGCTGCGCAAGGTCGCGCAGCAGGATCTCGACGGCTGGCTGGAGCAGGTCGCACCGCCCTACGACGAGGACCCCGAGGACCATCTCGCCGTCGTGCACTCGCATCCGCGCTGGGTCGTCTCCGCGCTGTGGGACTCGCTCGGCGGCGGCCGTGCCGGAATCGAGGACCTGCTCGAAGCGGACAACGAACGGCCCGAGGTCACGCTCGTCGCCCGACCCGGCCGTCTCGGCGCCGACGAACTGCTCGACGCGCTCGGCGAGGAGTCCGCGCTCCCTGGCCGCTGGTCGCCCTACGCGGTCCGGCTCACCGAGGGCGGCGAGCCGGGCGCCATCGACGCCGTGCGGGAGGGGCGCGCGGGCGTCCAGGACGAGGGCAGCCAGCTGGTCGCGCTCGCCCTCGCGAACGCGCCGCTGGACGGGCCCGACCGGACCTGGCTGGACGGCTGCGCCGGCCCCGGTGGCAAGGCCGCCCTGCTGGCCGGGCTCGCCGCCGAACGCGGCGCGGTGCTGCTGGCCTCCGAGAAGCAGCCGCACCGCGCGGGTCTGGTGGCGAAGGCCCTCGCGGGAAACCCCGGGCCCTACCAGGTCATCGCCGCCGACGGCACCCGGCCGCCGTGGCGGCCCGGCACCTTCGACCGTGTGCTCATGGACGTCCCCTGCACGGGTCTGGGCGCGCTGCGCCGCCGTCCCGAGGCCCGCTGGCGGCGTCGCCCCGACGACCTCGACGGTTTCGCCCCCCTCCAGCGCGGGCTGCTGCGGACGGCGCTCGACTCGGTGCGGGTCGGCGGTGTCGTGGGATACGCGACCTGCTCGCCGCACCTCGCGGAGACCCGCGCGGTCGTCGACGACGTGCTCAAGCACTACGACGCCGGCTCCGCCGAACTGCTCGACGCCCGCCCGTTCCTGCCGGGCGTACCGGCCCTGGGCGACGGCCCCGACGTTCAGCTGTGGCCGCATCTGCACGGCACGGACGCGATGTACCTCGCCCTGATCCGCCGCACCGGGTGAACGCCACAGGACGCCGACGGCCGTTCACTGCGGGGGGCCGACGCCCGTTCACCGCGGGACGGTGACACCGGTTCACCGCGGGAGCCGGCTTTGGTCCACCGCTGGACGGTCGTTCCCGTCCGGCGCGGACGGTGGGGGCACCGCGTGACGGTGGCGTCGGATCCCGGCCCGGCGGGGACCCGGTCGTCGCCGCCACGGCGCCCGGGCGGCCCGGACGCCTCCCTCCGGGACGCTGCCGCGCGGCCTACTCCTGTCGCGCCGCCGGTTCCGGGGCCGCCGGGGAGTTCGGCTTCGTGCGGCCGGAACGCTCTTCGTGGGTGAGGCGGTGCGGCCACCACACCTTCTCTCCGGCGTCGAGGAACAGGGACGTCACCAGGACCGAGCGCACGACGAAGGTGTCCAGCAGCACGCCCAGCGCCACCGCGAAGCCGATCTCCGCGAAGGCGACCATCGGCAGGGTGCCGAGAGCGGCGAACGTGCCGGCCAGGACGAGACCGGCGGACGTGATGACGGCGCCGGTCGCGGCCAGGCCCGTCACCACACCCGTGCGGGTGCCCTCGCGGGCGGCCTCTTCGCGGATCCGGGTGGTCAGGAAGATGTTGTAGTCGATGCCCAGGGCCACCAGGAACACGAACACGAAGAGCGGGAAGTCGGTCTGCTCGCCCGCGTAGTCGAAGACGTGCCGGAAGAACAGCGCGCTCGCGCCGAGGGCCGCCGCGAAGGACAGCACGACGGTGCCGATCAGCAGCAGCGGGGCCACCAGGGCGCGCAGCAGGACCCCCAGGATCAGCAGCACGACCACCAGGACCGCCGGGATGACCAGGATGTTGTCGTGGGTGGTCGCCTCGGCCATGTCGAGGAGGGACGCGGTGCCGCCGCCGACCTCGGCATGGGCGCCGGGCACCGCGTGCACCGCGTCGCGCACCCGCTCGACGGTCCGTTTCGCGGCGTCGCCGTCCGCCGGGTCGGTCATCGTCGCCTCGAACAGCACCTTGCCGTCGTACGAGGGTTTCGTGCCCTCGGGCACGGCGATGCTGTCCGGCACCACGCCCTTGGTCCCGGCCACCGCTGCGCGCACCTGGTCCGCACGTGCCTGGTCGGAGATGACGACCAGGGGGTCGCCGCTGCCTGCCGGGAAGTACCGCGCGGAGACCTCCTGGCCGGTGATCGAGTCCGGTCTGCCGGTGAACGCGTCCGCGTTGCCGATCCCGCCGGCGCGGAGCTGGAGCAGACCGAGCGAGAGGACGGCGAGGGCGAGGGCGGTGGCGGCCCACACCACGCGCGGGCTGCGCGCGATGCGCCCGCCCATGCGGGCCCACACGCCGCTCACGGTCGGGTCGGCCGAGCCGAGATGAGGGATCACCGGCCAGAAGATCCAGCGGCCGAGGACGAGCAGCAGGGCCGGGAAGAGGGTGAGCATGGCGAGCAGGGCGATCGCCACGCCGATCGCGGCCACCGGACCGAGGCCGCGCGTCGAGTTCATCTCGGCGGCCAGGAGCACGAGCATGCTGAGGACGACCGTGGCGCCGGAGGCGAGCACGGCTGGGCCCGCGCGGTGCAGGGCGAGCGCCATCGCCTCGTGGCGGTCCTCGTGGCGGCGGAGTTCCTCGCGGTAGCGGGCGACCAGCAGCAGTGCGTAGTCGGTACCCGCGCCGAAGACGAGGACGGTGAGGATGCCCGCGCTCTGGCCGTTGACGGTCAGTCCCGCGTGTTTCGCGAGGAGGTAGATCAGCGCCTGGGCCGCGAAGAGCGCCGCGACCACACCGATCAGCGGTACGAAGATCAGGGTCGGGCTGCGGTACGTGAGCAGCAGCATCACGATCACGACGGCCATCGCGGAGAACAGCAGCGTCGAGTCGATGCCCTCGAAGGCCTTGGAGAAGTCGGCGGAGGTGCCTCCCGGGCCCGTGATGTGCACGCTGAGTCCGGCGCCGCTCCGGCCCACCCGGTCGCGCAGCGAGTCGACCGCGGGCGCGATCTCCTCCCAGCCCTTCTCGTCCATCGTGATCGGGACGAAGATCTGGGCGGCCTCGGGGGCGGTCGGCGTGTCGTAGACGGGACCGCGGGTCTCGGCGCCGCGTACGCCGTGGGCCGCGAGCGCCTTGATCTCCCGGACGTCATCGGTGATCCGCTGCCGGTCCCGGTCGGTGAGCCCGCCGTCGCGGGCGTAGACGACGACCGCGGGAATCTGCTCGGGCCTGAACCGGTCGGACGCGTCCAGGACTCGGGTGGACTCGGCGGAGCCGGGCAGCCAGGAGGCCGCGTCGTTGTCCTGCGCTTCGGTGAGCTTCGAGGCGAGCGGTGCCGCGACCACGAGCACCACGAGCCACAGTCCGACGATCAGCCACTTGCTTCGGCGACCGCACACGAAGCCGATGAGAGCCTGGCGCACACGGCGCCCCTGTCCGTCCGTCATGGCCACCCCCGTAGCCCTTTCTGGATCCGGTCGGCGGCCAGCATGGCATGACGGAGGGCCCCGCAACATCCGCCTGAGGGTCCAGGTACGGACCGGGGAGAGCAACCGGCCCGGGGCATGGCAGGCTTGGGGCATGGCCGTGCAGATCAACCCCAGCATCCTGTCCGCCGACTTCGCCCGCCTTGCCGAGGAGGCAAATGCGGTGGAAGGGGCGGACTGGCTCCATGTCGACGTCATGGACAACCATTTCGTACCGAACCTCACGCTCGGTGTGCCGGTCGTAGAGTCCCTGGCCCGTGCGACGGACACGCCTCTGGACTGTCATCTGATGATCGCGGACGCGGATCGGTGGGCACCGCAGTACGTCGAAGCGGGGGCGGGTTCCGTCACCTTCCACGCCGAGGCCGCCGCGGCCCCGGTGCGGCTGGCCCGGGAGATCCGCGCCAAGGGCGCCCGCGCCTCGATGGCGCTGAAGCCCGCGACCCCCATCGAGCCGTACGAGGATCTGCTGCCCGAGCTGGACATGCTGCTGATCATGACGGTCGAGCCGGGCTTCGGCGGCCAGGCCTTCCTCGACATCATGCTCCCGAAGATCCGTCGCACCCGTGAGCTGATCAGCAAGCACGGCCTCGAACTGTGGCTCCAGGTGGACGGCGGCGTGTCGGCTTCCACGATCGAGCGGTGTGCGGAGGCGGGGGCCGACGTGTTCGTCGCGGGCTCGGCGGTCTACGGGGCGGCGGACCCGGCGCAGGCGGTACGTGCATTGCGCACCCAGGCCCGGGAAGCCACGGCCCAGGCGGCATGGGCGTGCGACCACTGAGCCAAGGGAACGTGAACGGCGCCCATCCGGGCTGATCAAGTACGCCGGATCTGCAAGGATGAACGGCGAATCCAGAATGTGAACAGCAGTGAGGAGATCGCCGTGTCGGGTATGTCGGCGGGCCGGTCAGCCATGCGGATGGGACCCGCTGAGCTGGTGCAGGCGGCGGCCATGGCCCGCCGCTTCTACCTCGAGGGCAAATCCAAGATCCAGATCGCGGAGGAGTTCGGCGTCAGCCGCTTCAAGGTGGCCCGGGTCCTGGAGACCGCTCTCGAACGAGATCTCGTGAGGATCGAGATCCGTGTGCCCGCAGAGCTGGACGCGGAGCGCTCCGACGCGCTGCGCGCCCGCTACGGGCTGCGGCACGCCGTCGTCGTCGAGTCCCCTGCCGAGGCGGAGGAGTCGACCGACCCCGAGAACCTCGGCGAGGTCGCCGCCGACCTGCTCGGCGAGCTGGTCAACGAGGGCGACGTGCTGGGTCTGGCCTGGGGCCGCTCCACCATCCACATGGCGGCCGCGCTCGACCGGCTGCCGCCGTGCACCGTGGTGCAGCTGACGGGTGTGTACGACGCCGGGACCGCCGAGCGCGGTTCGGTGGAGGCCGTGCGCCGCGCGGCCCAGGTCTCGGGCGGGGACGCGCACCCCATCTACGCGCCGATGCTGTTGCCCGACGCGGCCACCGCGGCCGCGCTGCGCCACCAGACGGGGATCGCCCGCGCCTTCGAGTACTTCGACAAGGTCACGGTCGCGTGCGTCTCCATCGGTTCCTGGGAGCCCGGCATCTCCACGGTGCACGACATGCTCAGCGACGAGGAGCGCGCGCACTACGCGTCCCTCGGCGTCGCCGCCGAGATGTCCGCGCACCTCTTCGACGCGGAGGGGCGCCGGATCGGGCGCGATCTGGGCGAGCGCTGCATCACGGTCGAGGCCGACCGGCTGCGGCGCATCCCCGAGGTCGTCGCCATCGCGGGCGGGCAGCGCAAGGCCGCCGCGATCGACGCCGTGCTGCGTTCCGGGCTGGTCACCAGCCTGGTGACGGACACCTCCGCGGCGGACTACCTGATGACGGCCGGGCCGACGCCGCGTCCCGCGCTCAACCGGGCGGACCCGGACGGGCCCTGACAGCGCGCCCGTCCGGGGTGGCCGTGGCAGCATCGGCGACATGCTGCTGCGGTCCGTCCCCCGTGCGCTGTGCGGCCTCCTGCTGTGCCTCGCGGTTCTCCTGACGGGCTGCGCGTCGACGGACACGAACCCCTCGACGGGCACGACTGCGACGGACACGCGAGACTCCACCGGCACGCGGGCGTCCTCCGGCACGCCGGCACCGACGGGCGCGGGCAGGCCGACGGCGCCCCCCTCCTGGGCCGGCGACCTGCCCACCGTCGCCGAGTCCCGGCTCCCGGCCGAGGCCCGCCGGACCCTTGTACTCATCGACCGAGGCGGCCCTTTCCCGTACGCCAAGGACGGAGCCGTCTTCGGCAACTTCGAACGACTGCTTCCGCGGCACGAGCGCGGGTACTACCACGAGTACACGGTCCCGACCCCGGGCGAGCGGGACCGGGGCGCCCGACGGCTGGTCACCGGGCTGCACGGCGAGGTGTACTACACCGATGACCACTACGAGTCGTTCAGGGCGGTGCTGAGATGACCCGAGGCCCCCTCGCGGAGGTCTGCCACGCGGCCGGCTGGCAGGTCACCGTGCTCGACCTGACGGGGATCACCGACAAGGCGGGCTTCATGGCGCGCTGCGTGCGCGCACTCGACCTGCCGGACTGGTTCGGACGGAACTGGGACGCGCTCGCGGACGTCCTCGGCGACCCGGACTGGGGACCCGCGAGTCCGGGCAGACTGCTCGTGGTGACCGGCTGGCGGCGGTACGCGAAGGCGCGGCCCGACGAGTGGGAGGTCGCGCAGCAGGTGCTGGAGTCGGCCGCCGGGCACTACGAACGGTTCGACGCGGCACTCTCCGTCGTCCTCTCTCTCGGAGGATCCGACGAACTGCTCCCTGACCAGCCTGGATGATCTGTGCGGGCACCGCATACAGGGCGGCATGGGACAATGAAGTACGTGCTCTTCCCCCTGGCTGACCTGTCCGGGGGCCACCTCTGATCGACTGGGATGTGCAGCACGTGCGTTTCCTCAATGACATCCAGCCCCCTTACGACCTGACGTACGACGACGTCTTCATGGTGCCGAGCCGCTCCGCGGTCGGCTCGCGTCAGGCCGTGGACCTCACCTCTCCGGACGGCACGGGTACCACGATCCCGCTCGTCGTCGCCAACATGACGGCGATCGCGGGCCGCCGGATGGCCGAGACCGTCGCCCGCCGCGGCGGCCTCGTCGTCATCCCGCAGGACATCCCGATCGAGGTCGTCACCGAGGTCATCAGCTGGGTCAAGGGACGCCACCTGGTGCTCGACACCCCCATCGTCCTCGCGCCCCACCAGACCGTCGCCGACGCGCTGGCGCTGCTGCCCAAGCGTGCGCACGACGCGGGTGTCGTGGTGGACGAGGCCGGCCGCCCGGTCGGCGTGGTCACCGACGCCGACCTCACCGGCGTGGACCGGTTCACGCAGCTGTCCGAGGTCATGTCCCGGGACCTGCTGCTGCTCGACGCGGAGATCGAGCCGCGCGAGGCCTTCAACAGGCTCGACGCCGCCAACCGCCGCTACGCCCCCGCGGTGGACGGGGACGGCAGGCTCGCCGGCATCCTCACCCGCAAGGGCGCCCTGCGCGCCACGCTGTACACGCCGGCCACCGACGCGGGCGGCAGGCTGCGCATCGCCGCGGCCGTCGGCATCAACGGCGACGTCGCGGGCAAGGCCAAGCAGCTCCTCGACGCGGGCGTCGACACGCTCGTCATCGACACCGCGCACGGTCACCAGGAGTCGATGATCAGCGCGATCCGGACGGTGCGCGGGCTCGACCCGCAGGTGCCGATCGTCGCGGGCAACATCGTCGCCGCCGAGGGCGTGAAGGACCTCGTCGATGCGGGCGCGGACATCATCAAGGTCGGTGTCGGGCCGGGCGCCATGTGCACCACCCGCATGATGACCGGCGTCGGCCGGCCGCAGTTCTCCGCCGTCCTGGAGTGCGCCGCGGAGGCGAAGAAGTACGGCAAGCACGTGTGGGCCGACGGCGGTGTCCGGCACCCCCGCGACGTCGCCATGGCGCTGGCCGCCGGCGCGTCGAACGTGATGATCGGCTCCTGGTTCGCCGGGACGTTCGAGTCCCCGGGCGACCTCCAGCAGGACGCCGACGGCCGTCTCTACAAGGAGTCCTTCGGGATGGCGTCCGCCCGCGCCGTCCGGAACCGCACCAGCGACGAGTCGGCGTACGACCGGGCCCGCAAGGCGCTGTTCGAGGAGGGCATCTCCACCTCGCGCATGTTCCTCGACCCGGCTCGTCCGGGCGTCGAGGACCTGATCGACTCGGTCATCGCGGGTGTCCGCTCCTCCTGCACCTACGCCGGTGCCAACTCCCTGGACGAGTTCGCCCAGAAGGCCGTCGTCGGTATCCAGAGCGCGGCCGGCTACGCCGAGGGCAAGCCGCTGCACGCCAGCTGGAGCTGACGGGCGCACCCGCCGTACGGCCCCTTTCCCCGCTGCGGGGGGAGAGGGGCCGTACGCATGTTCTGCCCCGGACGGGCGGGCGGGTGCCGGGGGACGACCGGGCGGGTGAAGGGCGCACCGGCGGCCGTCAGGTTCGCTTGACGTCAAGCTCGCTTGACGTGACTCTGGAGACATGACGACGCCACAGAGCATCGAACCGCGGCACACCCTGCTGACCGCCGTGGCCCGCCTCGACGACCTGCGGGCGCGGGATTCGCTGGCCGGGGCGGGGAGCGACGCCGAGTCCCTCGACCGGGCCGAGCTCCTCGAGCTCCTCGCGCTGAGCGAGGTGGTCGCCCGCAAGGCGGCCCACGGCCGTCAGCTCACCGTCCGCGCCGCCCGCGAGAGCGGCGCCTCCTGGTCGCAGATCGGCGCGGCTCTGGGCACCAGCAAGCAGGCCGCCTGGGAGGCCCATACGCGCTGGATCGACGCGCAGGCGGCGGCCTACGGGCAGCCCGGACACATGGGCTTCGACGCCGAAGACACGGCACGGGCGCGCGCGTTGGCCGGGGATCCGGACGAGAGCTGAGACAGGCGGCGGGCTCGGCCGTCGGCACGCCGTCACCGCCCCGGGGCGTGGACACGGTGCCCGGTCGGCTGTGCGCCGCTGAGGCCCGCCGGCCGGGCGCACGGGTCGCCTGCCGGCTGCCCACGCCTGGTGGCGAGGAGGGGCGGGCCGGTGGGGCGGGTGCGCGGCTCGCGGTTGTCGGGGTAAAGGGCCACCCGAAGACCGGCGTGCCCCGCGCGAACACGGTGATCGTCTCGCTCTTCCGCGGCGTCCTCGCCGCCTGCATCCCGCTCGGCCGGCGGGCCGACGCCACCAGGGTCGGCACGCTCTTCGCCTTCGCGCTGGTCAATGTCGCCGTGGTGGTGCTGCGCCGGACCCGCCCGGACATGCGGCGCACCTTCCGGGTGCCGCCGTCGCCCGTGCTGCCCGCGATCGGCTTCGCGCCGTGCGTGTGGACGATGGGCAGCCTCTCGGCCGTCACCTGGGTGGTCTTCGGAGTCTGGATAGCCGTCGGGCTCGTGTTCTACTTCAGTTACGGCTGTCGCCGCTCCCATATCGCCACCGTAGAAAAGTGAACCACCCGCAGTGCTGAACGATCTCGACGAACGCATCGTGCACGCCCTCGCCGAGGACGCCCGCCGCTCCTACGCCGACATCGGGCAACTCGTCGGCCTCTCCGCGCCCGCCGTGAAGCGGCGCGTGGACCGGCTGCGCGCGACCGGCGCCATCACCGGATTCACCGTACGGGTGGACCCGGCGGCGCTCGGCTGGGAGACCGAGGGGTTCGTCGAGATCTACTGCCGGCGCAACACCTCACCGGAGACGATCCAGCGAGGGCTGGAGCGCTATCAGGAGGTCGTGGCCGCCTCCACCGTCACCGGGGAGGCGGACGCGGTCGTGCAGGTCTTCGCCTCCGACATGCGGCACTTCGAGCGGGTCCTCGAGCGGATCGCCGGGGAGCCGTTCGTCGAGCGCACGAAGTCGGTGCTGGTGCTGTCGCCGCTGCTGCGTCGGTTCTCCTCAGGGTCGCCCACGTAGTCGGCAGGCCTGCAAGTGACCTTGTGCGCCCACGGGGTGGGGAGGCGGGTCGTGCGCGGGTGCGGGGTCTGTGGGGGCCGGTCGCGTCGTTCCTGGTGTCCCTTCGGGGGGTGCTGCGGGGCGGTTCGGTGCGGGTGGGCGGGGGCTTGGCGGGCCGTTCCTCGCGCCCCTAGCGGGGCTGTTTTGCCGTCTTCCTCGCCAGGGCGTTGTTTCCCGTCGAGTTGTGCACGCTGAAGCTCACGGCGTCCGAGCGGTAGCGGTCGTCGGACCACTCCACCGGGCGCCCTTCGCGTGTCGTGGTGACCCGGCGGACCCGCAGCAGCGGGCTGGTGCGGCGCACGCCGAGCAGCTCGGAGTCCTGGGCGCCCGCCGCGACCGCGTCGATGACGTGCTCGCCGTAGGCGAAGACCACGCCGGTGTCCTCGAAGAGCCGCTGGGTGACGGACGGGCAGTCCGGTTCGATGGCCTCGACGGCGGGGGAGACCCAGTCCGCGTACACCGTCCGCTCCAGCAGCACCGGCTCGCTGTCCAGGCCGCGGACCCGCAGCACGTGCAACACCCTTGTCCCCTCGCGGAGTTGAAGGCGTACGGCGTCCTCCGTCGTCGCCGGGTGGTACTCCTGCGCCACCACGTGCCCGGTCGCCTCACGCCCCATCGCGCGCGCCCACTGGGCGAAACTGCGCAGCTCGGCGAAACTCTGGCTGCGCCGGCTGGCCAGGACCACGCGCCGGGCGCCCTGCCGTGAGCCTATGAGCCCCTCGGCGGTCAGCGCCGCCACCGCCTGGCGGACCGTGCCGCGCGACACTCCGTACTGGGCCGCGAGGTCCGTCTCCGCGGGCAGCAGACTGCCCACCGTGTACTCCTCGCGGTCGATCGCCCGCCGCAGTTCGTCGGCGATCTCCTCGTGTCGCGCCGCCATGCTTCCCCTCGGATCCGGCTGCTGTGCACAGCGTGATCAGCCTAATCGAGATCGGGACGAGTTCGGGCATGCCCGGGATTGTGCAGAGAATCAGGGCTCACGGTTTCGCCGGAGTTTACGGACAGGACACCACTGGCGGGCCTACTGAGGCCAACTTGTTCATACAAGTTCTCCGCTTCACCACACCCTCGTGCGTACTCCTGGAGAGACCGTGACCGTGTTCCTGCCGAGGACCGCCCTCCTCACCGGCGGCCTCGCCGTCGCCGCCGCACTCGCCCTGAGCGCCTGCGGCGCCGCCCCCGACGACAAGGCGACCACCGCCGACGGCAGGAGCGCGGCCACCGCGACCTCCGCCGCGGACCTCGGCGGCCTCGACGCCCTCGTCCGGGCCGCCAAGAAGGAGGGCACACTGCACGCGATAGCGCTGCCCCGCGACTGGGCGAACTACGGCGCCCTCATCGACGGCTTCAAGAAGAAGTACGGCATCCGGGTCGAGGTCGAGAACCCGGACGGCTCCAGCCAGGACGAGATCAACGCCGTCACGTCCCGCAAGGGCCAGGACCGCGCTCCCGACGTCCTCGACCTCGGCAGCTCCTTCGCGTTGAGCGCCGCCCAGCAGGGGCTGCTCGCCCCCTACAAGGTAGCCGGGTTCGGTGACATCCCCGCGGGCCAGAAGGACGCGGAGGGCCGCTGGTACAACGACTACGGCGGCTACATCTCCATCGGCTGCGACGCCAAGAAGGTCAAGGAGTGCCCGACGACCTTCAAGGACCTCCTCAAGCCGCAGTACAAGGGCAAGGTCGCGCTCAACGGCAATCCCACCAAGTCCGGTTCGGCCTTCGGCGGCGTCTACGCGGCCTCGCTCGCGAACGGCGGCTCCTTCGACGACATCCAGCCCGGCCTGGACTTCTTCGCCGAGCTGAAGAAGAACGGCAACTACACGCCCGTCGAGTCGACGCCGGCCACCGTCGAGAAGGGCGAGACGCCGATCAGCATCGACTGGGACTACCTGAACGCCGGTTACGCCGAAGAATTCAAGTCCAAGGGCGTCGACTGGAAGGTCGCCGTCCCGTCGGACGGCCAGTTCTCCCAGTACTACTCGCAGGCCGTCAACAAGGGCGCCCCGCACCCCGCGGCCGCGCGCCTGTGGCAGGAGTACCTGTACAGCGCCGAAGGCCAGAACCTCTGGCTCAAGGGGTACGCCCGCCCGGCCCTGATGACCGCCATGGACAAGGCCGGCACGCTCGACAAGACCGCCGCCGGCAAGCTGCCCGCCGTCTCCGGCACGCCGAGCTTCCCCAGCGAGGCCCAGCAGAGCAAGGCCAAGACGGTCCTCGCCCAGGGCTGGGGCAAGGCCGTCTCCGGATGACCGCCGTCCTCACCGAGGCCGACACGGCGCCCGCCGCTGCAGGCAAGCAGCAGCGGCGGCGCCGCGCCTCCGGCCGGCTCGCCGTCGTCCCGCTGCTCGTCTTCGTCGCGATCGCGTTCGGCATCCCGGCCCTGGCCATGCTGAACGGCGCCTTCACCGTCAAGGACCAGGCCACCGGCGCCACGTCGTACACCACGGCCAACCTGACCGCCTCGCTCCAGGGTGCCTATCTGACCGCGCTGGTCGGCAGCGTCAAGCTGTCGGCCGTCTCCGCGGCCATCGCGACCGTCCTCGGACTGCCGCTCGCCCAGGCGGTGGTGACCTCCCGCTCGCGTGCCCTGCGCGAGGCCGTGCTCACCGCGTCCGGCGTCCTCGCCAACTTCGGCGGTGTCCCGCTGGCCTTCGCCTTCGTCGCCACCCTCGGCAACTCCGGTGTGCTCACCCGGCACCTGGGCCTGACCGGCAAGGGCTGGAACCTGTACAGCTTCTGGGGCCTGGTCGTCGTCTACCTGTACTTCCTCGTCCCGCTCATGGTGCTCACCATCACGCCCGCCCTCGACGGACTGCGCTCCCAGTGGCGCGAGGCCGCGCAGAACAACGGCGCGAGCGCATCCCAGTACTGGCGGCACGTGGCCCTGCCCGTCCTCGCGCCCTCACTCCTCGGCGGCCTGGTGCTGCTGTTCGGCAGCGCCTTCGCCGCGTACGCGACCGCCGCGGCCATGGTGGGCAGCGCGGTACCGCTGGTCACCCTCCAGATCGCCGACGCCATCTCCGGCAACGTCCTGGTCGGCCAGGAGAACGTGGCGCTGGCCCTCAGCCTCGACATGGTCCTCGTCGCCGGACTGGTCATGGCCGTGTACCTGCCCCTGCAACGACGGAGCGCGCGATGGCTCGCCTGAACCTGTGGCGCCGGGCCGCCCTGGCCCTCGCCGGGCTGTATTTCCTGGTGCCCCTGACGGCGTCCGTGATCTTCACGGTGGACGTGCCCGGCCGGGGTGTCACCCTCGACGCGTACAGCGAGATCGTCTCCACCGACGGTTTCGCCTCCAGCCTGCTGCTCTCGCTGGAACTGGCCGCCGCCACCATCGCCGTCGTCCTGCTGCTCATGGTGCCCGCCATGGTCGCCCTGCGGCTCGGCGCACCCCGGCTGCGGCCGGTCGTGGAGGTGGTCTGCTCGCTGCCGCTGGTCGTCCCGCCGATCGCGTTCGTCGCCGGGATCTCCACCGTGCTCAAGTGGGGTCCCGAACACCTCTCCCGCACCCCGCTGTTCCAGACGTTCGTGGCCCTCCAGAACCCCGACTTCCCGTTCGTGCTCGTCCTCGCGTACGTCGTGATGGCACTGCCGTTCGTGCACCGTGCCCTGGACGCGGGGCTGCGTGCCGTCGACGTACGCACCCTCGTCGAGGCCGCCCGCAGCTGCGGCGCCGGCTGGCCGCAGGCGTTGGCCCGGGTGGTCCTGCCCAATCTGCGCGGGGCCCTGCTGAACGCCTCCTTCCTCACACTGGCCCTCGTCCTCGGCGAGTTCACGGTCGCCCAGCTGCTCGGCTTCCAGCCGTTCGCCGTGTGGATCTACAGCGTCGGAGGTTCGCAGGCCCAGCTGTCCGTCGCCGTCTCCGTGCTCAGCCTCCTCGTCACCTGGGCACTGCTCCTCACGCTCGCCGTCCTCGGCGGGCGCTCCCGTACCGCAACCGCTTCGGCAGACCGGGGATGAACCAATGACCGTCGCCACGCTCGAAAAGGCCGCCACCGTCGAATTCCGGTCCCTACGACGAGAGTTCGGTCCGACCGTCGCCCTCGACGGGCTCGACCTGACGGTGCGGCCGGGTGAACTCCTCGCCCTCCTCGGCCCGTCCGGCTGCGGCAAGACCACGGCACTGCGCATGCTGGCCGGGTTCGAACACCCCGACTCGGGCGAGGTGCTGGTCGACGGCGAGGACGTCACGGGAGTCCCGGCGCACCGCCGTGACGCCGGGATGGTCTTCCAGTCCTACAGCCTCTTCCCGCACCTGAGCGCCCTCGACAACGTGGCCTTCGGGCTGCGCATGCGCAAGGTGCGTACCGCCGAACGGCGCTCCCGCGCGGCCGAGTTGCTCGACCTCGTGGGACTGGCCGACAAGGGCGAACGCTTCCCTCACCAGCTCTCCGGCGGACAGCAGCAGCGGGTCGCCCTCGCCCGGGCGCTCGCGCTGCGGCCCCGTGTCCTGCTGCTGGACGAGCCGCTCTCCGCGCTGGACGCCAAGGTGCGGCTCACCCTCCGCGAGGAGATCCGCCGCCTCCAGCAGGAACTCGGCATCACCACCGTGTTCGTGACACACGATCAGGAGGAGGCGCTCTCCATGGCGGACCGGGTCGCGGTCATGCGCGCCGGGCGGCTCGAACAGTGCGCCGCACCCGCCGAGCTGTACGGGCGCCCGGCCACCGCCTTCGTCGCCGAGTTCGTGGGCACGATGAGCCGGATCCGCGGGCAGCTGGACGGCGGGACCGTCGAGGTCCTCGGCCTGCGGCTGCCGGTGGACGGCGACGCCCCGGCCGCACGGGAGGTCGACGTGCTCGTACGGCCCGAGGTGGTCCGGGTCCGGGCCGACGACGGTGGTGCCGCTCAGGTCGTGGCCACCGCTTTCCTCGGCGCGGCCACCCGCGTCACCGTGCGGCTCGCCGACGGGACCGAGGTCAAGGCCGACCTGCCCGCGCACGAGGCCGCGGCACTCGGCCCGGGCGGCGCGGTCACGGTGAGCCTGCCCGACAGGCCCGTCCTGGTCGCCGAGCGCTCCGCCTGAACAGCGCGGGGCGCGCGCCGGGGAGCCTCAGCGACCCGTCCCACGCGGACGCCCGCACGCGTCCCGCACGCGTCCCACCCACCGACGCCCCCATCGACGAAAGAGAGCCCCGTGACCCACCGCACCACCCCGCGGCCCACCCTCCAGGCCGTCCTGTTCGACATGGACGGCACGCTCGTGGACACCGAGCGGCTGTGGTGGGAGGCGGTGGAGCGGGTGGCCGACGGGCTCGGGCACGGGCTGGCCGGCGCCGACCAGCCCGAGGTGCTCGGACGGCCTGTCGAGCACACCGCCGCATGGCTCGGCCGGATCACCGGAGCCCCGGTGCGGGAGATCGCCGAGGAACTGCACGGGGAGTTCGCGCACCGAGTGCGCACCGGCATCGTGACCCGTCCGGGGGCGACACGGCTGCTGGACGCCCTGGCCCGTGACGGCGTGCCGACCGCCCTGGTCACCGCGTCGCCCCGGGCCGTGGCCGACATGGTCCTCAGGGCTCTCGGGGCCGATCGCTTCGCCGTCTCGGTCACCGCCGACGACACCGAACGCACCAAGCCGGCCCCCGACCCCTACCTCGCCGCCTGCCGAGCCCTCGGCGTCGAGCCCGCCGCCTGCGTCGCCGTGGAGGACACTCCGACCGGGGTCACCTCCGCCGAGGCGGCCGGCTGCGCCGTGCTCGCCGTGCCCTCCCTCGCGCCGATCGCCCCCGCAGCCGGACGCACCGTCCTCGCCAGCCTGGAGGAGGTGACCCCGCACGGACTGCGGGCGATGGTCGCGCCGCGCGAGCTGCGATCGACGACGCGGCCGACGGCGCCGTTCCGGTGGTGCTGACCGGCGACTTCAACGCGCCCTCGCATCTGGACCGGCAGGACGTGAAGTGGCCCGTGACGAGGGCCGCCGAGGAGGCCGGCCTGCGCGACTCGTACCGCGAGGCCCACCCCGATCCGGCGCGGGAACCGGGCCACACCTGGTCGCCGGTCCACGTGCTGCACGAGGACGGCAGCGGGCGGCCCGAACCCCAGGACCGCATCGACTTCGTCCTGCACCGCGGTCTGCGCGTGCTCGGCTCGCGCACGGTCGTCATCGGCTCCCCGCGATGCTGGCCGGACGTCGCGGGCACCGACCGTCCGTCGGATCACGCCGCGGTCGTCACGACCTTCGCGCTGCCCTGCGCCGCCGGTCCGGGCACGGCAGGGCCGGCCGGGTCGACGGCGGGTGGGTGAGCCGGGAGCCGGCGCGGACAGCCATTGCGCTCCGAGTGCGCCATCCCCTAGGTTGATCCGCGCACTCGCTACCAGCGAGTAACACCGATGGGTAACGAACCGTCGCCCGGCCACCCGACCGTCCTGCCGTCCTGGGGAGTCCATGCGCTGGCCCTTCGGCCGTCCCTCCACGGTCCGTACCCGCATCGTGGCGCTCGCGCTCGCCCCGGTCGTCGCCCTGATGGCGCTGTGGAGCTTCGCCATGGTCTCCGTGACCGGCGAACTCCGCGCGCTCGTCCGGGTCCAGGGGGTGTACGAGTCCTTCGGCACCCCGGTCGACACGGCGATCGGGCAGATCCAGATCGAGCGCCGGCTCGCCGCCGCGTACCTGGGCGCGGAGCCCCGCACGGCCGCGGCCCTCGACCTGATGGAGCAGCAGCGCCGGACCGACCGTGCCGTGGCGGCCATGCGCGAGGCGATCCGGGGCGGCGACCGGGGCGCGCTCTCCGACCGGCAGCGCCAGGTCCTCGACACCGTGCTCGACTCCGTGGAAGGCATCGACGGCCTGCGGCAGCGCGTGCTGTCCCGTGACATCTCCTGGGACCGGGCCGTCGCCGAGTACAGCGCCCTCGTGGAACCGGGCTTCGACGTCCAGTCGGCGCTCACCGCGCTGCAGGCCGGACAACTGGCGCGCGAGGCCCAGGTCGTGATCGAGCTGGTGCGGGTACGGGAGTTCGTGTCGCGCGAGGACGCCCTCGTCGCCGGGGCGCGGGCCGCAGGATCGCTCACCGACCCGCAGTACGACACGCTCACCGCGACCATCGAGGACCGCCGCGTCTTCGAGCGGACCTATGTGCCCGACCTCCCCGCCGACTCGCGCGCACTCTTCGAGGGGTTCCAGAGGGCAGACGTGCACCGGGAGCTGACCCGGGCCGAGGACTTCCTGCTGCGGGCCGGCGCGCAGCGCGCCGGGGAGGCCGTCGCGGCCGGCTCATGGCGCACCACGACCGACCGCGCCGTCGAACGCTACATGCAGTTGTGCACCCGGGCGGCCGTCAACTCCGCCGAGCGCGGGCGGGCGTTCGCCTACCGGGAGCTGGCCAAGGCCGCGATCGTCGGCGCGCTCGGCCTCGCCGCGGTGGGACTGTCCCTGTGGTTCGCCGTGCGCGGCGCCCGCCGCATCTCGCGCCGCCTGGAGGCGCTGCGGGACGCCGCCGACCGCCTGACGGCCCGCCAACTCCCGGATGTGATGCGGCGATTGAGTGCGGGCGAGGAGGTGGACGCCGCCGCCGAGGCACCGCCCCTGGCCGACGGTGAGGCGGGAGCCGACGAGATCGGCCAGGTCGGCCGGTCCTTCAACACGGCGCGCCTCGCCGCCGTGGAGGCCGCCGTCCGCCAGGCCACCCTGCGCCGCGGACTGTTCGCCGTGCTCCTCAACATCGCGCGCCGCAACCAGGCGCTCGTCCACCGGCAGCTCAAACTCGTCGACACGCTGGAGCGGCGCACCGACGACCCGGACGTGCTGGACGACCTGTTCCGGATCGACCACCTCACCACGCGCATGCGCCGCCACGCGGAGAGCCTGATCATCCTCTCCGGCGCGGCACCCGGCCGCCGATGGCGAGCGCCCGTGCCCGTCGCCGATGTGGTGTCCTCCGCGGTGAGCGAGATCGAGGAGTACGCGCGCGTGGTGGTCCCGCCGATGCCGGACACGGGCATCGCCGCGGACGCCGTCGCCGACGTCGTCCACCTCGTCGCAGAACTCGTCGAGAACGCCACGGTGTTCTCGCCGCCGCACACCCAGGTCACCCTGCGCACGAGCCGGGCCGGCGGCGGCTTCGTCCTGGAGATCGACGACCGGGGCCTCGGCCTCGACCCCGAACAGATGGAGGAGGCCCACCGCACCCTCACCACGCCGGACGACTTCGATCCGACCCGGCACGACCGGCTCGGGCTGTACGTGGTGGGGCGGCTCGCCGCACGGCACGGCATCGAGGTCACGCTGTGCCGCTCGCCCTACGGAGGTACCACGGCGGTGGTACTGCTGCCCCGGGCGGTCCTCGCCTCGGTGGAGGCCGAACGGCCGCCACCGGACCGACCCGAGCTGGTACGAGGGGAGCTCGCACGGCCGACGACGGCACCCGAGGGCCGGGCGACCGAGCGCCCGGCGGCCGGGTCGGGCCGGCCGACCGGGACAACGGACCTGGTCCCGGACCGCCGGGCACTGCCCTCCCGGACCCGGACGGCGGTCCTGCCCCAGCAACGGACAGGTGAGCCGGGCGAGGCGACGGACACCGGGCCGGAGGCCGGGCAGGACAGGGTCCGCGAGCGGGAGCGGTGGCCGGGCGGCGGCCGGGAGCGGGAGCCCGGCCGGGACGGAGCCCGGGAGAACCCCTCACGGGACGGAGCCCGGGAGCGGGAGCCCGGCCGGGACGGAGCCCGGGAGAACCCCTCACGGGACGGAGCCCGTGAGCGGGAGCCCGGCCGGGACGGAGCCGGTGAGCGGGAGCAGTGGCGCGGCGCGGGTCGGGAGCCCGAGTGGCGTCGGGGCTCCGGTCGTGAACCGGACCGGCGGCAGGAGGCCGGACATGGGCCAAAAGCCGTTGCGGCTGAGGGCGCTCCCCCCCTGCCGACCCGCGTGCGCCAGGCCTCCCTCGCCGCCGGGCTGCGCACCGAGGAGCCGGCCTCCGACGAGGCACCGGAACGCGAGGTCACGCCCGAGGAGATGCGCGCGGTCTTCGGCGCCTTCCAGCGCGGCCTCGACCGGGGCCGCAGGGGCCTGCCCACGGACCCCGGATCCGCGCCGCGAACCGACACCGAGGAAGGGACGGACGCCGACGATGCGCCATGACCAGACCACCGAAGGGCCCGTCGAGGTCTCCGGGCCCCCGGACGCAGCCGCCGAACCGCCCGGAGCGGACCTCGGCTGGCTGCTCGACGACCTCGTGGCCAGGACCGACCACGTCCGCCAGGCCGTCCTGCTGACCGCCGACGGCCTTCCGCTGAGCCGCTCGGACGGCATGCGGCGCACGGACATCGAGCATCTCGCCGCCGTCTGCGCCGGCTTCCACAGCCTCGCCCGCTCGGCCGGGGAGCGCTTCACCGCGGGGGAGGTGCGCCAGACCATGGTGATGCTCGACGACGCGTATCTCTTCATCACCCCGGCCGGGGACGGCACCCGGCTCGCCGTGCTGAGCGACGTGCACACCGATGTGGGACAGCTCGCCCACGAGATGGCGCTGCTCGTCCGCCGCGTCGGCCGGCACATGGCCGCAGCCGTACGCTCGGCCGCCGAACCCGCGGGTCCCTGAGCCCGCCGTGTCCGACGACCACTGGTACGAGGACGAGACCGGGTCGATGGTGCGGCCGTACACGATGACGCGGGGGCGGACCCGGCCCTCGGACCGGCACGCGATCGATCTGATGTCGCGGGTCACCGCCCTGGACACGGACGCGGGGCTCCCGGGTGTGGACCACGCCCGGGCCGCCCTGCTGGAGCTCGTGCGCCGCGGCCCCCGGCCCGTGGTCGAGCTCGCCGCGGACGCCGACCTGCCGCTGACCGTCGTACGCGTCCTGCTCGACGACCTGGCCGAGGCCGGTCTGGTACGCGTCGACGGCCCGCCGCGGCACGCCCCGGGCGGACCGGTTGCCGACCCGAAGCTGCTGCGCGAGATCGTCGAACGCCTGCGCGAGCTCTGAGGGCCCGACGTGCGCGGTGCCGTGAGGGCTGGCCCGGCCACCAGGGCCGACGTCATCCGCACGTCGGCGCCGGTCCCGGCCCGACCCCCGGCCCGGTGCAGGCCCCGCCGCGGATCAGGCCCGGCGGCAGCCGATGGGCCGGACATCGGCGTCGGGCCCGGAGTGCGGGCTGTCAGGGCGAGGCCGCGAGACGCCGGCCGGTCACACGCCTATGACCTGCGTCTCAAGGGCAACAGAGCCCCTTCGGGGGCGCGCAACGAATCACCGCAGAGGGCCATGGGCACGCAACGATTCGTCCACTGCCGCGCAACGGGTCCTTCTTGTCCGGCCGAGCCCGCCGACCGTACCGTCTATCTGGCCCCCGAACCCCTCCGTACCGGTGAGGAACACGCATGCGCACAGCCCTGCTCCAGAGCTCCGGCCGCCCCGGCTCGGTCGTCGAGAACCTCAAGGTGCTCGACGAGGCCGCGGGCCGTGCCGCCGAAGCGGGCGCCGGGCTGCTGGCCACGCCGGAGATGTTCCTCACCGGGTACGCGATCGGCGACGACATCGCCCGCCTCGCCGAGCCCGCGGACGGCGAGTCCGCCGACGCGATCGCCGAGATCGCCGCCCGGCACGGCGTGGCCGTCGCCTACGGCTACCCGGAGCGCGACGGCGAGCGGGTCTTCAACTCCGCGCAGCTGATCTCCGCCGACGGCACCCGCCTCGCGAACTACCGCAAGACGCATCTCTTCGGCTGCTTCGAGCGCGACCACTTCACGACCGGCGAGCAGGCCGTCGTACAGGCCGAGCTCGGCGGACTGCGCGTCGGCCTGATGATCTGCTACGACGTCGAGTTCCCGGAGAACGTGCGCGCGCACGCGCTGGCCGGCACCGACCTGCTGATAGTCCCGACCGCGCAGATGCATCCGTTCCAGTTCGTCGCCGAGTCCGTCGTCCCGGTGCGCGCCTTCGAGAACCAGATGTACGTCGCGTACGTCAACCGCACCGGTCCCGAGGGCGAGTTCGAGTTCGTCGGGCTCTCCACACTGGCCGGGCCCGACGGGATCGCCCGCACCCGGGCCGGCCGTGGCGAGGAACTGGTCCTCGCCGACGCCGACCCCGTCCTGCTCGCGGACTCGCGCGAGACGAACCCGTACCTGAAGGACCGCCGCCCCGGCCTCTACGGGTCCTTGATCTGACACCCCACCGCCCCGGCGTCCCGCACCCCCCTCACCGGCCCGCCCCGCCTGCTTTTCCCGCAAGGAGTCCGTACCTCATGACGTCCACGGTGCCCAACGCCGTCCAGCACGCCGACGTGCAGCAGCCGCCGATCACCATGTTCGGCCCGGACTTCCCCTACGCGTACGACGACTTCCTCGCGCACCCCGCGGGGCTCGGCCAGATACCCGCGACCGAGCACGGCACCGAGGTCGCGATCATCGGCGGTGGTCTCTCCGGCATCGTGGCCGCCTACGAGTTGATGAAGATGGGTCTCAAGCCCGTCGTGTACGAGGCCGACCAGATCGGGGGCCGGCTGCGCACCGTGGGCTTCGACGGCTGCGACCCGTCGCTGACCGCGGAGATGGGCGCGATGCGCTTCCCGCCCTCCTCCACCGCACTCCAGCACTACATCGACCTGGTGGGCCTCGAGACCCGGCCGTTCCCCAACCCGCTGGCCGAGTCGACGCCTTCCACGGTCGTCGACCTCAAGGGCGAGTCGCACTACGCCGAGACGATCGACGACCTGCCGCAGGTCTACCGCGACGTCGCCGAGGCCTGGAACAAGTGCCTCGAAGAGGGCGCCGACTTCTCCGACATGAACCAGGCCATGCGGGAGCGCGACGTGCCGCGCATCCGCGAGATCTGGGCGAAGCTCGTCGAGAAGCTCGACAACCAGACCTTCTACGGCTTCCTCTGCGACTCCGAGTCCTTCAAGTCCTTCCGGCACCGGGAGATCTTCGGCCAGGTCGGCTTCGGTACGGGCGGTTGGGACACCGACTTCCCGAACTCCATCCTGGAGATTCTGCGCGTCGTCTACACCGAGGCCGACGACCACCACCGCGGCATCGTCGGTGGCTCGCAGCAGCTGCCGCTGCGCCTGTGGGAGCGCGAGCCGGAGAAGATCGTCCACTGGGCGTACGGCACCTCGCTGGCGAGCCTGCACGAGAACGGCGAGCCGCGCCCGGCCGTGACCCGGCTGCACCGCACCGCGGGCAACGGGATCACCGTGACCGACGCGGACGGCGACATCCGCACCTTCAAGGCCGCCGTGTTCACCGCGCAGTCCTGGATGCTGCTCTCCAAGATCGCCTGCGACGACTCGCTCTTCCCGATCGACCACTGGACGGCGATCGAGCGGACCCACTACATGGAGTCCTCGAAGCTCTTCGTGCCGGTCGACCGGCCGTTCTGGCTCGACAAGGCCGTCGACGACAGGGGAAACCCGACGGGCCGGGACGTCATGTCGATGACGCTCACCGACCGTATGACCCGCGGGACCTACCTCCTCGATGACGGCCCGGACAAGCCCGCCGTCATCTGCCTCTCGTACACGTGGTGCGACGACAGCCTGAAGTGGTTGCCGCTGTCCGCGAACGAGCGCATGGAGGTCATGCTGAAGTCGCTCGGCGAGATCTACCCGAAGGTCGACATCCGGAAGCACGTCATCGGCAACCCGGTGACCGTGTCCTGGGAGAACGAGCCCTACTTCATGGGGGCGTTCAAGGCCAACCTGCCCGGCCACTACCGCTACCAGCGGCGCCTGTTCACCCACTTCATGCAGGACGGTCTGCCCGAGGACAAGCGCGGCATCTTCCTGGCCGGAGACGACATCTCCTGGACGGCCGGCTGGGCCGAGGGCGCCGTGCAGACCGCGCTGAACGCGGTGTGGGGCGTCATGCACCAGCTGGGCGGCGAGACCGACGCGACCAACCCCGGTCCCGGCGACGTCTACGACGAGATCGCGCCGGTGGAACTGCCCGAGGACTGATGCACGTCCGGCGCGGGCGGGCCGGCCTGATCCCGTCCGCCCGTGCCGGAGTCAGAGCCGGATCCCGTCCGCCCGCGGCGACGTCAGATTCCGGCCGCACGCGCCGCGGTGTACACCTCGGCGGCCACGTCCTTGAGCTCCTCGGCGTCCCGCACCGAGCTCTGGAGGTCGAGGAAGACCTCGTCGAAGCCGAGCTCCGCGTGCGCCGCCAGATCCTCCACGATCTGGTCGACGCTGCCCTGGAAGGGGCGGCGGTGCTCGCCCTCGTACGCCTTCGCCGAGTACCGGGCGTTGGTGCGCAGCACCGTCTCGATCGGCCGGGTGCGACCGCGCTGGGCGGCCAGGTCCTGCAACTGACGCCACTGTTCGGTCAGTTGTCCGACGCCCAGCCCCACGGGCATCCAGCCGTCCGCCACGTCGACGAGGCGGCGCCGGGCCTTGGGGGAGCCCGCTGCCAGCAGGATCGGGATGGGACGGGCGGGCTTGGGGCCGACCGCGGCCGACGCGATCTTGGTGACCTTGCCGTCGTAGACCACCGGGTCCGGGCCCCACACGGCGCGGCACACGGCGATGAGCTCGTCGAGGGCCTGGCCGCGCTCGGCGAAGGGCCGTACGGACGCCGCCGCGTACTCGTCGTGCGACCAGCCCGTGCCCAGGCCCGCGACGACCCGTCCGCCGCTCGCCGCGTCGAGCGTGGCGAGGGACTTGGCGAGCTGGAACGGCACGTGCAGCGGGGCGATCAGCACGCTGGTGCCGAGCCGGGCGCGCTCGGTGGCGGCGGCCGCAAGGGTCAGTGAGACGAGGGGTTCGGCGACCCCGCGGTACGACTCGGGCCAGGGCAGCCCCTCGATGCCGTACAGCCCCTGGGTCGGGGGATCCGGGAACAGGGCCCGCTCGAAGACCCACAGGCTGCCGTACCCGATCCGCTCGGCCGTGCGAGCGACGTCGGGCACGTCCCGCCCGAGGTCGTACTGCTTCATCTGGGGGAGACCGAGGCCGAGCCGAGTCGCCATTCCTTTTGCTCCTTCGCATCCAGGTGTGCCCGTCGGTCAACGTACAGCGATCTCCGAGGAGTTCCGGCGATCCGGGCGCGGCGTGGCCGGATCAGTCGGGCAGCGGCGTGAGCAGCATCCGGCCGGCGAACCCGACCGCCGCGTCGAGGCGCTCGGCGAACTCATCGGCCAGGTCGGCCAGTTCACGCAGTGCCCACAGGGCCCGCGCGGCCGCCCAGGTGGCGTCGCGCGCCCGCTCCAGGCTCCACGAGCCGAGCAGATGGGTGAGCGGATCGGCGATCTGGAGCAGGTCGGGGCCCGGCATCAGATCTTCGCGGACGCGTTCCTCCAACGAGACGAGGAGGTCGCCCACGCGGTCGAACTCGTCCTCCAGGTCGGCCGGTTCGCACCCGAGCGTACGACAGGTGTCCACGACGGCGAGCGCCAGATCGTGTCCGATGTGCGCGTTGATGCCCGCGAGCGCGAACTGCAGCGGGCGTACGCCCGGGTGGCGGCGGAGCTGCAGCAGGGGCCGCCAGCAGGCGGGCGGGCACCCCTCCTCGGCCACCGTCAGGTAGCGCTCCGCGAACCGTACGTCCAGCGCTGTCGTGGCCCGCCGGTCCGGGAAGTCACCGGCCTCCAGGCGCCGGTCGACCTCCTCGGTGACGGCGAGGTAGACGCGGTTGAAGACGGCGACGCCGTCCCGCCCGGGCAGCCTCGCGTCGAGGGCGCGCATGCGGGAGACGACGGTGCCCACCGTACCGACGGGATCGCTGAACTGTGCCGACTGCGCCATGGGGGCAGCGTCCCAGTCCTAGGCTGGCCGCAGTGCCGCCGGGCCGGACGCTTCCCCAGAACGGGGGAACCGTCCGTGGCGGGAGTGGGGGGAGCAGTACGTTGTCAGGCTTGCGTGCCCAGCGGCTGGCCGCTCGGAGGGCCGAGCGCAGGCGCACCGCCCGGCGCGGTGCGATGGTGGCGGCGGCCTCGGTCGTGGTCGCGGTGGGCAGTGCGACGGGAGTCCTGTCCGCGCTCGACGGTCATCGCCCCTCCGACGAGGCGGGGCCGACGGTGACGAGCTCACCTCGCCTGCTGCCCCTGCCCGCCGTGCCGACGCCGACGACCGCCCCGGCCTCGGACTCGCCCTCCCCGTCGGTGTCCGCGTCCCCGAAGCCGCGCCCCGAGCCCTCTTCGACGAGGAAGCGGACGAAGACCGTCGCGGCCGCGCCCCTGCTCTACCGGCATCCCGACTCGCAGGTCCTCGACTGGGTCCGGGCCCACCCCGGCGACTCCCGGCGGGCGGTCATCGAGTCCCGGATCGCCGACCGCCCGGCGGCGGTGTGGTTCGCGGACTTCACCCCGTCGACCATCACCGCGCGGGTCAGAGCCGTGACGTCGGCCGCCGCCGCTCAGGGCCGGGTCCCGGTCGTCGTGCCGTACGCCGTCCCGCAGCGCGACTGCGGCGGCGCCTCGGACGGCGGGGCGCCCGACCTGGCGGCCTACGACCGCTGGATCGACGGGTTCGCGGCGGGGCTGGGCTCCGGCGAGGTCGTCGTGATCCTGGAGCCCGACGCGATCGCCCAGTCCGACTGCCTCTCGGAGGGCGAGCAGGCCGACCGGTTCGCCTCGCTGGCCCGCGCGGGGCGTGTTCTCAAGGCCGCGGATCCCAAGGCCCGGGTCTACTACGACGGAGGACACTCCGACTGGAACCCGGCCGCCAAGCAGGCCTCGCTGCTCGATCAGGCGGGGGCCGCCTCGCCCCGCTCCTCCGACGGCATCTTCACGAACGTGTCCAACTTCCACCGGACGGCCGACGAGATCGGGTACGCCAGGCAGCTGCTCTCCGCCCTCGGCGGTCCCGCGAGCCTGGGCGCGGTCGTCGACACCAGCAGGAACGGCAACGGCGCGCCGGCCGACGGCGAGTGGTGCGATCCGGCGGGCCGGAAGATCGGACGGGCGCCGACCCTGAACACGCACGAGTCCAGGATCGACGCCTACCTGTGGGTGAAGCTGCCGGGCGAGTCCGACGGCTGCAAGGGCTCGCCGGGCAGCTTCTCGGCGGAGTACGCCTATGAGCTGGCGCGCTGATTCCTGCCCGGAGCGGTCGACTCCGGCTCGCCGTCCTCGTCGTACGAGGAAGTGCCTTCGTCCAGCAGCGGTTCCTGCGCCTTGAGGTGCGCCGGTGCCATCGCGCGCAGCGCGTGATAGCCGGTGATGACGACGAGGGTGCCCAGCGCGATGCCGTTCAGCGAGAAGTTGTCCGTGAACTTCAGCGTGACGCCACCGACGCCGATGATGACTCCCGCGGCGGCCGGCACCAGGTTCAGCGGGTTGCGCAGGTCGACCCGGGCGTTGAGCCAGATCTGCGCGCCGAGCAGTCCGATCATGCCGTACAGGATGACGGTGATACCGCCGAGGACACCGCCCGGGATCGCCGCGACGACCGCGCCGAACTTGGGGCAGAGGCCGAAGAGGAGGGCGAAGCCGGCGGCGGCCCAGTACGCGGCCGTGGAGTAGACGCGGGTCGCGGCCATCACGCCGATGTTCTCGGAGTAGGTGGTGTTGGGCGGGCCGCCGACCGCGGTGGAGAGCATCGAGGCGACGCCGTCCGCGGAGATCGCGGTGCCCAGCTTGTCGTCCAGGGTCTCCCCGGTCATCTCGCCGACCGCCTTCACATGGCCCGCGTTCTCGGCGACCAGCGCGATCACCACCGGCAGCGCGACGAGGATCGCGGACCACTGGAAGGACGGGCCGTGGAAGGACGGCAGTCCGACCCAGTCGGCCTTGCCGACGCCGGAGAGGTCCAGCCGCCAGTGGTCCGTGAGCTTCCCGCTCGCGTCCACCGAGTGGATCTTGCCGAAGATCCGGTCGAAGGCCCAGGAGATGCCGTATCCGAAGAGCAGCCCCAGGAAGATCGCGATCCGTGACCAGAAGCCGCGCAGGCACACCACGGCGAGGCCGGTGAACAGCATGACCAGCAGCGCCGTCCACTGGTCCTGCGGCCAGTACGTGGAGGCGGTGACCGGAGCGAGGTTGAAGCCGATGAGCATGACGACCGCGCCGGTCACGATCGGCGGCATCGCCGCGTGGATGATCCGTGCCCCGAACCGCCGCACGGCGAGGCCCACCAGGAACAGCGCGACACCGACGACGAACACGGCGCCGGTCACCGTCGCACTGGTGCCGCCCTGGGCGCGGATCACGGCGGCGACGCCGACGAAGGACAGGGAGCAGCCCAGGTAGCTGGGCACATGGCCGCGCGTCGCGAGCAGGAAGATGGCGGTCGCGACGCCGGACATCATGATCGCGAGGTTGGGGTCGAGGCCCATGAGGACGGGCGCGACGAAGGACGCCCCGAACATGGCCACCACATGCTGTGCCCCCAGCCCGATCGTGCGGGGCCAGGAGAGGCGTTCATCGGGGCGGACGACTGCGCCGGGTTCGGGCCTGCGCCCGTCGCCGTGCAGTTTCCAGCGCACGCCGAGATCCATGGTGTGGCTTCGCTTTCTCTGTACGTGAATCTGTCCGGACCATTGTCAGGGGTAACCAGCCGCCCTACGCTCGCACGGTCTTGCTCATGAACCTCGTTCACATGTCTGATCGGAGTGGTCAATGAGTGCAAGATCCCGACTGGGCTTGGTCGTGGCCGCCGTGATCGCCCTGACGGCCACCGCCGCCCCCTCGGCCACGGCCCACGCGGGACCCGAGGTTCCCCGGACGGCGGTCCTCGACGGCGCCGCACTCCAGCGTGCGAAGGTCCGCCTGGAACACGGAGATCCACAACTCGCCCGCACCCTGAGGGACTTGACGGCCCGGGCCGACAGCTGGCTGGGCCAGGGCCCCTGGACGGTCGTCGACAAGCCGAAGCCCGCCCCCGGCGGTGACGTCCACGACTACCTCAGCCAGGCACCCTACTGGTGGCCGTCCCGGCCCAGGACCGCCGAGAACCCCTGGGGATGCCCCTATGTCCAGCGCGACGGGCAGCGCAACCCCGAGGTCGACACCGGCACCGACCGTCAGGACGTCGAGAAGGTCTTCGACTCGACGTACGACCTGGCGCTCGCCTGGTACTACACCGGCGACAAGCGGTACTCCGAGAAGGCCGGACAGGTCCTGCGTACATGGTTCCTCGCCCCGGACAGCCGGATGAACCCGAGCCTGGACCACGGACAGTTCATCCCCTGCAAGTACGACGACCGGGCCATCGGCATCATCGACTTCTCCCAGTCCTACACCAGCGTCCTGGACGCCGTCGCCATCCTGGACACGGGCGCCCCCGGCTGGTCCGCGGGGGACCGCGGTGCGATGCGCGCCTGGAACATCGCGTTCCGTGACTGGCTGGCCGACAGTGCCTTCGGCAAGGAGGAGGGCGCCGCGCAGAGCAACCACGGCACCTTCTACGACATGCAGCTCGCCGCCCTGGCCTACGCGACCGGTGACCGGGATCTCGCCCGGCGGACCGTCCTCGACGCCCGCGCCCGGCGCATCGACCCGCAGATCGCCGGTGACGGCAGCCAGCCCCAGGAGCTCGCGCGCACCCGCAGCTGGCACTACTCGACCTTCGACCTGGTCGCCTGCACCCGGCTCGCGGCCATCGGCCGGCACGTCGGGGTGAACCTGTGGTCGTACCGGGGGCCGGACGGCCAGAGCCTGTTCAACGCGGTCGACTATCTGCTGCCCGCCGCCACAGGTGCCGAGCCCTGGGGGCATCCCGAGCTCGAGTTCCACCGGTTCGCGGCCGACGATGTCGTGCACGCGGCCGCCGACGCGGGGGACCGGGCCGCCCGGGCCGCACTGCCCAGGCTGGAGGCGCCTCCCGGCGGTGACCTGTGGGCGCTGCGGCCCGCCGCCGAGCAACTCGACTCCATCGCGGGCTGAGCCCGCCCGGCCGGGGCGTCTGAGCGTTTGCTTAGGATGAGAGGGTGCCGTTTTCGGCCATGTCCCGTTCGTCCCGTACGTCTCAGGAGCCCCGCCCGTGACCGCCGAAGCCCCCGTCGCCCCCGCCCTGCCGTACGGGCGGCTGCTGCCCGTCACCGTCCACTTCGACGACCTTGACGCCCTCGGGCTGCTCCACAACGCCCGCTACCCGGTCATGGTGGAGCGCGCCTGGACCGCGCTGTGGAGCGAACTCGGCTTCGGCTTCGAGGGCGACTGGGAAGCGGCGGGCGACTTCTGCAACGCCGTGCGGGAGTTGCGCGTCAGCTACGAGGTCCCGGTCAGCAGGCCCGGCGCCTACGCCGTCCACATCTGGCTGGAACGACTCGGCAACACCGGGCTCACCTACGGCTTCCGCTTCTGCTCGGCCGACGGCACGGTGACGTACGCGCACGGCACCCGTGTCCTGGTCCGGCTCGACGCCGGGACGCTGCGTCCGACCTCGTGGAGCGAGCGGTTCAGGGCCTTGGGTCGGGAACTGCTGCGCCCGCAGGGGTGACCGTCGGGCGGTCCCGGTCGCCCGCGCGCAGCACGCCCGCCAGCACGGCCAGGCCGCACGCCAGTACCGTCACCAGTCCGAACGACACCACCAGGCTCGTCGCCTGCGCCAGGGTGCCGATCGCGCTCGGCGCGACCAGGCCCGAGGTGTACGTGATGGTGGCGACGCCCGCGATGGCCTGGCTCGGGTTCGGGCCGCTGCGCCCGGCCGCCGCGAAGCAGAGCGGCACCACGACCGCGATGCCCAGGCCGAGCAGCCCGAAGCCGCCCATCGCCACGGCCGGATGGTCGGCCACGACGACCAGCAGTCCGCCGAACACGGCCAGGACGCCGCCCGCCCGTACCGTGCGGACGGCGCCGAAGCGGTTCACCACCGTGTCGCCCAGGAGCCGGGCCGCCGCCATCGTGAGCATGAAGCCGGTGGTGCACGCCGCCGCGAGTCCGGCCGAGGTGCCCAGCTGGTCCCTCAGGTAGACCGCCGACCAGTCGAGGCTCGCGCCCTCCGCGAACACCGCGCAGAAGCCGACCGCCCCGATGAGCAGCGCCGACCTGGGCGGCAGCGTGAAGCGCGGCGGCGGCTCCTCGTCCTCGGTCGGCTTGAGGTCGAGCACCCACTGGCATGCGGCCAGGCCCAGGACGGTCAGCACGGCGGCGGCCAGCGCGTGGTGCAGACGCGCGTCCGAGCCCAGGTGCGCGGCCAGCGTGCCGGCCGCCGACCCGATCAGTGCGCCCGCGCTCCACCACCCGTGCAGGCCCGACATGATCGACTTGTGTAGCCGGTTCTCGACCTCCACGCCCAGCGCGTTCATCGCGACGTCCGCCATGCCCGCCGTGGCGCCGTACGCGAAGAGCGCGAGGCACAGGGTGTACAGGTTCGGCGCGAGGGACGGCAGGATCAGCGCCAGCGTCCACAGCGAGATCAGACCGCGCAGCGCGTTGCGGGCGCCGAAGGTGTGGCTGATCCGGCCCGCCAGCGGCATCGCGACCGACGCGCCGATCGCCGGGAAGGCGAGCGCGAGGCCGAGCTGCCCCGCGCCGAGCGAGGCGTGGTCCTGGATCCAGGGGACACGGGTCGCGAAGGAGCCGGTGACCGCCCCGTGCACCGCGAACACGGCGGCCACGGCATACCGGGCGCGCTTCACGTCGCTCATGTCGTAGACCACTTCACCCATCGTGCCGCTGCCCCTCCCGGACGTCCTCCCCATACTGCTGCCGTAAACTATCAGGAACCCTGCCTGATAAATAGCCGACGATTCGGACGCCGGTACCGGAGGACGGGACCGGCCGACGGCGCCGGGGCCGCACACCGGGCGTCCGGGCCGTGTGCCCAGCCGACCCGGGAGGATTCCGTGATCTGGGAGGATCCCGGCATGCCCGCATCCCCGAGCACCGCCCGAGCCATCAACGACCGGCTCGCCCTGCGGCTCCTCCAGCAGGAAGGCCCGTTGACGGCAGGGCAGTTGAAGCAGCTCACCGGACTGTCCCGGCCCACCGTCGCCGACCTCGTGGAACGGCTCACCGCGGCGGGGCTCGTCTCCGTGGTGGGGGAGTCCGGGGAGCAGCGGCGCGGACCGAACGCCCGGCTGTACGGGATCGTCGCCGACCGCGCCCAGCTGGCCGCCCTCGACGTCCGCACCGAGAGCGTCTCCGTCGTCGTCAGCGACCTGCTCGGCGCGGAGCTCGCACGGGCGTCCCTGCCGATCGCCGACGACACGGGCACAGGACCCGCCGTCGAACAGGCGGTCACCCTGGTAGAACGCACCGCCAAGGAGGCCGGGGCCGAGCGTCTGCACACGGTGGGGATCGGCGCGCCCGGCCTGATCGACCCCGCCAGCGGCGAACTGCGCGACTCCTCCGGTCTGCCCGCGTGGCATCGCCGCCTGGTCGCCGCCCTCCAGGAACGGCTGCCCGCCCGCGTCCTCGTCGAGAACGAGACCAACCTCGCCGCCCTCGCGGAACAGCGCGACGGCGCCGCGCGCGACCGTGACACCTTCGTGCTGCTGTGGCTGGGCCACGGGACCGGCGCGGCCGTCGTCCTGGACGGCGCCCTGCGCCGCGGCGCCTCCGGCGGCACCGGGGAGATCGGCTTCCTGCCCGTGCCCGGCACCCGCACGCTCCCCTCTGCGAGGGACTGCGAGGGCGGCTTCCACTCGCTGGCGGGCGCGGCGGCCGTCGCGGCACTCGCCGCGGAGCACGGCCTCGCGGCGGAGCCCGCCGCGCACGAACCGCGCGCCGCGGCGCTGGTGCGCGCGGCCGTGACGGCCCCGGGCGACTCCGGCGCCGCCCGCTTCCTCGACGCCCTCGCCGACCGGCTCGCCATCGGCGCCGCGTCCGTGACCGCCGTGCTCGACCCCGGGTGCGTGGTGCTCGGTGGCGAGGTCGGGCAGGCGGGCGGCGCCGCCCTCGCGACGCGGGTGGAGGAGCGGCTGCGGCGGATGTCTCCGCTGCCCACCGAGGTGCGCGCGAGCACGCTCGGCGGGGGTGCGGTGCTGCGCGGAGCGCTGCTCACCGCGCGCGACGGCGCGCAGGACGAGCTCTTCGCGGCGCCGGGGAGCGCCGGGGGGCGCGACCTCCTTTAGCCCCCGCCGCGGACCGGGGCGGGGGCGGACGCCCCAAGGGCGGTTGCCCGCGTGCCCGCGCGAGGGAGGGCAGGACGCCCACACGATCCCCGATACCGGGAGTGCGGGCCGCCCGGGGCCGCCCCGAACGCCGGAAGGGCGCATCTCCCACGCGAGCGCGGACGCCGGTCGGGCAGGCCTCGCATGCTCCCGTACGCCGGGGGGGCGGGCCGCCCGAGCCACACCGTACGCCGCAGGGGCGCGCCTCCCCGCCGGCTCCCGTACGCCGGGTGCCCCGTCCTCCTCAGCCTTCGGTCCGTCCGAGGTGCGCCTCGAGGTACTCCTCGAACGTCCCCTGGCCCACCGCGTGGTCCGGAGCGAGGTGCCCGCCGTCCCTGAAGGCCCGGTAGGTCTTTCCGGCCAGGCGCACATCGACGAGCGGGCGTCGCCTGCCGGTGGCGCGCAGGTAGGCGTCGGCCAGGGAGCGGAGGCCGCGGACCTCGGGTCCGCCCATGTCGTCGACGCGGCCCGCGGGTGCCCCGAGCGACAGCGCGGCGAGCCGGTCGGCGACCTCGGCGACCTCCACCGGCTGGTCAGAGACGCCGGCGGGGAGCAGCAGCACGGGCACCTTCGCCAGGGACCCGAGGACCTGGACCACGAGGTCGTGGAACTGGGTGGCGCGCAGGATCGTCCAGCCGAGCCCCGACGCCTCGATCCGCTTCTCCACGGCCAGCTTGGCCCGGTAGTAACCGAGCGGCACCACGTCCACGCCGACGATGGAGATGTAGACCAGGTGGGACACCGCGGCCTTCCGCGCGGCCGCGATCAGGTGCGCCGCCGCCCGCTCGTCACCCCCGCGGGGGGAGCTCGCGCAGTGCACGACGGTGTCCACGCCGGCCAGCGCCGCGTCCAGCCCGGCACCGCCCTCGCGCAGGTCGACGGCGTACGGCTCGGTGTGCCGACTCAGCACCCGGACGTCGTGGCCGTCCGCCCGCAGTCGCGCGCTGACGAGCCGCCCGAGGGTTCCGGTACCGCCGGTCACCAGGATCGTGGTCATGCTGCTCAGCCCTTTCGACGTCGGCCGCTCCCGTGCGGAGCGCACTTCGTCGACTGAGACCGGACAGCACCCGCGCAATGTGACAACGGCGCGCTACACCCCGGCCAGCTGGCGTCCCACGAACGCCAGCTTGTCCGGGTTGAGCACGCCGCGCATCTGGGTGAACAGGCCGTCGTGCGCCTCGAAGGAGACGACGACGAAGACCTGGCTGTCGTGCTGTCCGACCAGCGCCGCACTCCCGTTGACCTCGACCGTCGTGAACTCGGCTCCCGCTTCGATCCTGTTCGTGACGCCCGCGAAAAAGCGCAGGACCTTGCCGCGGCCCTGGATCGGCCGCAGCGCCGCTCTGACCTTGCCGCCGCCGTCGGACCACCAGGTCACGTCCGCCGCCAGCAGTCGCTCCAGGCCGGCGAGGTCTCCTTCACGCGCCGCCGTGAGGAAGGAGGCCACGAGCCCCTCCTGCTGCTCCACAGGGGCCTCGAAGCGAGCCTCGGTCACGGCGAGCCGCTGCACCGCCCGCCGGTACAGCTGGCGGCAGTTGGCCTCGCCCAGCGCGAGTACGCCGGCGATCTCCCGGTGGTCGTACGCGAAGGCCTCGCGCAGCACGTACACGGCGCGTTCCGTCGGGGTGAGCCGTTCCAGGAGGACGAGCAGGGCCATCGACACGCAGTCGCGCCGCTCGGCCGACTCCAGGGGGCCGAGCGTCCCGTCCGAGGTGACGACGGGCTCGGGCAGCCATGTCCCCGTGTACCGCTCGCGCCGCGCGCGGGCCGAGGCGAGCAGGTTGAGACAGAGGTTGGTGACGACCTTCGCCAGCCAGGCGCGCGGCTGTTCGACGGCCGCCCGGTCGGTCCCGCTGAAACGCAGATATGCGTCCTGCACGACGTCCTCCGCGTCCGCGGCGGAGCCGAGCATGCGGTAGGCGAGCCCGAACAGCAGCGGGCGGTGCGTCTCGAACTCGTCGGCGAGGCTTGTCGTCACGCTCCCAGCCTGGCAGAGGCGGTTCACGCCATTTCCCCGGGCCCGTACGTGCCTTCGGGCCGGCTCGCCCGTACCGGGAGACCCGAGGCGGCCGGGGTGGGGGACCCGGCGGCGGGGCAAGGGCCTTCGTCACCGCCGCCGGGTCGATCTGGGGGCACAGCGCAGTGATCGCAGACCCTAAGTGGACTAGACCAACAGGGTCAATAGGTATGGACCAATAACAAGATGGCTTCGTGGCACGGGAGTTGGGCCTACAGGCCTGTCGCAGAAGTCCATTCGCCCGGCCTGTGAGGCACCCCACAGGGATTCACCCCCATGGACGTCGATCAGGCGTGGCACACTGGCCCTGTACCAGAAGCAGCGCACTCCGGGGTCGGTGAAATTCCGAACCGGCGGTTACAGTCCGCGACCCGGCCGCTTCCAGCGGCCGGTTGACCAGGTGAAATTCCTGGACCGACGGTTAAAGTCCGGATGGGAGGCAGTGCGCGGCGGGCGGGCATTCGTGCGCGCCGCCGTATGTTGCGGCACGTCCTGCCGGACGTGACCCTGTCGGCGACGTTCCCGGTGTTCTCGTCCGCTCAATCTGTCGTCATCGACAGGCCCCGGAGTCCGTGCCCCATGAGGCAGGAGGACCCGGGAAGTGTTCACCGGAATCGTCGAAGAGCTGGGTGAGGTCACCGCCGTCGAGATCCTCGACGACGCCTCCCGTTTTCGTCTGCGCGGCCCCGTCGTCACGCAGGGCGCGCAGCACGGCGACTCCATCGCCGTCAACGGCGTCTGTCTCACGGTGGTCGAGCACGAGGGCGACGAGTTCACCGCCGATGTCATGGCGGAGACCCTGAACCGCTCCAGCCTCGGCGCCCTGGCCGTCGGCTCCCGCGTCAACCTGGAACGCCCCATGGCCGTGGGCGAGCGCCTCGGCGGACACATCGTGCAGGGGCACGTCGACGGCACCGGCTCGATCATCGAGCGCAAGCCGTCCGACAACTGGGAGATCGTCAAGATCTCGCTCCCCGCGGACCTCTCCCGCTACGTGGTCGAGAAGGGTTCGATCACCGTGGACGGCATCAGCCTCACGGTCGTCGACGCCGGCCCGGACCACTTCACGGTCAGCCTCATCCCCACCACCCTCGACCTGACCACGCTCGGCCACAAGCAGGCCGGCGACCCGGTCAACCTCGAGGTCGACGTGATCGCCAAGTACGTCGAGCGGCTGCTCGGCGGGCGTGGCGACCAGCCGGCCGGCCTGCCCGGCGCCGAGGGAGCCACCCGGTGAACTGGCTCAACTCCGAGGCCTTCGTCCTGTTCGACCAGCACATCAAGTGGTCGGACATGGCGGGCAACGTGATCGGTCTGATCGCCCTCGCCCTCGGCTGGCGGCGCTCCATATGGAGCTGGCCCGCCCAGTTCGTCTCGGGCGTCATCCTCTTCGCGGCCTTCGCGACCGCCCACTACTCGGGCAGCGCGGGCAAACAGGTCGTCGTCATGGTCGTCGCCGTGTACGGCTGGTGGCAGTGGAACCGCGGCAAGGGCCAGGACGGCTCCGTCGCGGTCCGCTTCGCCACCTGGCGCGAGCGCGCGGCGATGGCCGGTGCCGCCGCCGTCGGCACGGTCGCCGTCGCCGGCCTGTTCTTCGCCTACCCGTCCCTGTCCTGGGACCCCTGGCCGGACGCGTACATCTTCGTCGGCACGATCGTGGCGATGTACGCCCAGGCGCGCGGCATGGTCGAGTTCTGGTTCGCCTGGCTGCTCGTCGACGTCGTGGGCGTACCGCTGAACTTCGCCAACGGCTTCGCCTTCTCCGGTTTCGTCTACGTCCTGTACGGCGCGCTCGTCCTGTGGGGCATGCGCGACTGGTGGCTGCGCTCCCGAAAGGCCGGGCAGCCCGTCATGGAAGGAGCCCCGGCATGACAACCGCGCCGGTTTGGTACAGCACCGGGCACGAGCAGGATGCCTCCGACTTCGCTCTCGACCCGATCGAGCGGGCCATCGCCGACATCGCGGCCGGCCGCCCCGTCGTGGTCGTCGACGACGAGGACCGGGAGAACGAGGGCGACCTCGTCATCGCGGCCGAGAAGGCGACCCCCGAGATCGTCGCCTTCATGATGAGCGAGTGCCGCGGCCTGATCTGCGCGCCCATGGAGGGCGACGAACTCGACCGGCTCCGGCTCCCGCAGATGGTCGACGACAACACCGAGTCGATGAAGACCGCGTTCACCGTGTCCGTGGACGCCTCCGCCGCCCACGGTGTGACCACCGGCATCTCGGCGTCCGACCGGGCCACCACGCTTCAGCTCCTCGCCGACGGGACCGCTCAGGCCGACGACTTCGTCCGCCCCGGGCACATCTTCCCGCTGCGCGCCAGGCCCGGCGGTGTCCTGGTCCGCAACGGCCACACCGAGGCCGCCGTCGACCTGGCCCGCCTCGCCGGACTGCGACCCGCGGGCGCGATCGTCGAGATCGCCGGCGAGGACGGACGGATGCTCCGGCTCCCCGAGCTGATCCCGTTCGCCCGCAAGCACGGCCTGACGATCATCTCCATCGAGGACCTGATCGCCTACCGGCGCTCCCTCAAGCTCTCGGCCCCGCCCGAGCAGGGCGGACCGTCGGCCGAGCCCACCGTGCGCCGTGAGGCCGAGGTGCACCTGCCCACCGCCTTCGGGGAGTTCACTGCCTACGGCTACCGCTCCACCGGCGACGGCGTCGAGCACGTCGCCCTTGTCCACGGCGCCGTCGGCGACGGCGAGGACGTCCTCGTCCGCGTCCACTCCGAGTGCCTCACCGGCGACGTCTTCCACTCGCAGCGTTGCGACTGCGGCCCCCAGCTCCAGACGTCCATGCAGCGCATCCAGGCCGAGGGCCGCGGCATCGTGGTCTACCTGCGCGGTCACGAGGGACGCGGCATCGGGCTGCTCTCCAAACTGCGCGCGTACGAACTCCAGGAACGCGGCCGGGACACCCTCGACGCCAACCTGGAGCTGGGCCTGCCCGCCGACGCCCGGGACTACGGCGCGAGCGCACAGATCCTGGAGGATCTCGGCGTGCGGAGTCTGCGCCTGATGACCAACAACCCCGACAAGACCGACGCGCTCGTCCGGCACGGCCTCCAGGTCACCGGACGCGAGCCGATGCCCGTCCAGGCGGGCGAGCACAACCTCCGCTACCTGCGCACCAAGCGGGACCGGATGGGACACGATCTGCCCTGGCTCGACACGGCCACCGTGTCGGCCTGCAGCAGCCAGTAAGACGGCAACACCACCGAACAAGCAGCACCAACGGCAACACAGCACAGCGGCACTGAGGAGAGACGTGAGCGGCAAGGGTGCACCCGAACTGTCCGTACGCAACTGCGGCGACCTGCGCGTCGCGGTCATCGCGGCACAGTGGCACGAGAAGGTGATGGACGGCCTCGTCGACGGCGCGCTGCGCGCCCTGCACGAGCTGGGGATCGACGAGCCGACCCTGCTGCGGGTCCCCGGCAGCTTCGAGCTGCCGGTCGTCGCCAAGGTCCTCGCCGGACGCGGCTACGACGCGATCGTCGCGCTCGGCGTCGTCATCCGTGGCGGAACCCCCCACTTCGACTACGTGTGCCAGGGCGTCACCAACGGCCTGACCCAGGTCTCCATCGACACCGGCGTCCCCGTCGGCTTCGGCGTGCTGACCTGTGACACCGAGGAACAGGCCCTGGACCGCGCGGGCATCGAGGGCTCGAACGAGGACAAGGGCCACGAGGCGGTGACGGCCGCGGTGGCGACCGCGGCCACGCTCCGCTCAGTATCCGAACCCTGGCGCTGAGGTACGGCCACGAGCGCGTAGGGTGGGCAGCACCATGTCCAAGAAGACGTTCGAGGAGCTCTTCACCGAGCTCCAGCACAAGGCCGCCAACGGCGACCCCGCCACTTCGCGTACCGCCGAGCTGGTCGGCAAGGGTGTCCATGCCATCGGCAAGAAGGTCGTCGAAGAGGCCGCAGAGGTCTGGATGGCCGCCGAGTACGAGGGCAAGGACGCCGCCGCCGAGGAGATCTCGCAGCTGCTCTACCACGTCCAGGTGATGATGGTCGCGCGCGGGATCTCCCTCGACGACGTGTACGCCCACCTCTGAGCCGCACCAGCAATCCGCACATCCCACGCACGAACGAAGGAAGCCGACCTCATGCTGCGCATCGCCGTCCCCAACAAGGGTTCCCTGTCAGGACCTGCGGCGGAGATGCTGCATGAGGCCGGCTACCAGCAGCGCCGGGAGTCCAAGGAGCTGCGGATCGTCGACCCGGGGAACGAGGTCGAGTTCTTCTACCTCCGCCCCCGCGACATCGCGATCTACGTCTCCTCCGGCCGCCTCGACATCGGCATCACCGGCCGGGACCTGCTCATCGACTCGGGCGCCAACGCGGAGGAGATCCTCCCGCTCGGCTTCGCCCGCTCCACCTTCCGCTTCGCCACCAAGCCCGGGACCGCGAACGGCGTAGCGGACCTGTCCGGCATGACGGTCGCCACCTCCTACGAGGGCATCGTCGCCAAGCACCTCGCCGACCACGGCGTCGACGCCTCCGTCGTCCACCTCGACGGCGCCGTCGAGACCGCCATCGAGCTGGGGGTCGCCGAGGTCATCGCGGACGTCGTCGAGACCGGCACCTCGCTGCGCAACGCGGGCCTGGAGGTCTTCGGCGACCCGATCATGAAGTCCGAGGCCGTCGTCATCCGCCGCGTCGGCGCCGACACCTCGGAAGACGCCGAGCCCAAGGTCCAGCAGTTCCTGCGCCGCCTCCAGGGCGTCCTGGTCGCGCGGACGTACGTGATGATGGACTACGACTGCCGCGCCGAGCACCTGGAGAGGGCCGTCGCGCTCACCCCGGGGCTGGAGTCGCCGACCATCTCGCCGCTGCACAACGAGGGCTGGGTGGCCGTCCGCGCCATGGTCCCCGCCAAGGAGGCCCAGCGGATCATGGACGACCTGTACGCCCTCGGCGCGCGGGCCATCCTGACCACGGCCATCCACGCCTGCCGGCTCTGACGGGACGCAGAACATGTCGGACAACTCCGCGCCTCCCGCGCTCCCCGTCACCTTCCGGCCGTCCCGCACCCGGGCCGTGCTGCTCATCGGCGGAGCCGCGATCTTCGTGGTCATCACGACGGTCGCACTGCTCCTCGAACAGCTCAGCCCGGGGGAGCGGACCAGCTTCGTCTTCACCGCGGCGCTGCTCTTCGGCGTACTCCTGCTGCTCGCCCGGCCCAAGGTCGTCGCCGACGAGACCGGCGTCACCGTGGTCAACATCGCCAGCCGAAGGCACTTGGAGTGGGCCGAGATCCTCCAGGTCAACCTGCGCCCCGGCGACCCCTGGGTGTTCCTCAACCTGAGCGACGGCACCAGCCTGCCCGCGCTCGGCATCCAGCCGGGCATCGCCAAGCAGCGCGCGATCGAGGACGCCCGCGCCCTGCGCGCCCTCGCCGAGTCCCGGGCCATCGGCGAGCCGCACGGAGGACGTGACGAACATCAGGGCTGACTCTCGCCCTTCCACCCTGCCCCGAGGGCCCATGTCTTGATTAACCTGTTGGCGGAGGCGCTTTCGTCGCGCCTCCGCCTTCGATCTGCCACCCGGCTTTTCCGAGGCCCCCTGCTATCCGAGGAGTGACTCCCTCCAGCGATGGACGGATCGTCCTGTAGTACCTGCGCCGCCCCCTCCCGGCATATCGAGGCGGCGGCATGACCATCCCCCTGCTGCTCCTCGGAGCGGCGTTCCTGCTGATCCTCGCCAACGGCTTCTTCGTCGCGGCGGAGTTCGGCCTCGTCACGGTCGAGCGCCCCGACGCCGAGAAGGCCGCGGCCGAAGGCGACCGACGGGCCGGTACCGTGGTCGACTCCCTCAAGGAGCTGTCCTTCCAGCTCTCCGGCACCCAGCTCGGCATCACCATCACCTCGCTCGTGGTCGGCATGCTCGCCGAACCGGCCCTCGCCGAGCTGCTGCACGGCCCGTTCACCGCGATCGGCCTCCCCGAAGGCGCCGTGCCCGGTGTCGCCGTGGTCGTCGGCATGCTGCTCGCCTCTGCTGTGCAGATGGTGGTCGGTGAGCTGGTGCCCAAGAGCTGGGCGGTGTCCAGGCCCCTCCAGGTCGCCCGCTTCGTCGCGGGCCCCCAGCGCGTCTTCTCCCGGCTCTTCCGGCCGGTGATCGCCGCGCTCAACACCGTCGCCAACCGGCTGGTGCGCGCACTGGGCGTCGAACCCGCCGAGGAGCTGGCCTCCGCCCGCACCCCCGGCGAACTCGTCTCCCTGGCCCGGCACTCGGCACAGGCCGGCGCCCTGGAGCAGGACACCGCGGACCTGTTCGTGCGGACCATCTCGCTGGCCGACCTGACGGCCCAGCACGTCATGACGCCGCGCGTGAAGGTCAGCGCGCTCCAGTCGTCGGCGACCGCCGAGGACGTCGTCAACCTCACCCGCGCCACCGGACTGTCCCGGTTCCCCGTCTACCGGGAGCGGATCGACGAGATCGTCGGCATGGTGCACCTCAAGGACGCCCTGGCGATCCCCTCGCACGACCGGCTGCGCACCCCGGTGGTCCGGATCGCCCAGGCGCCCCTGCTCGTCCCGGAGACGCTGCCCGTGCAGCCGCTGCTGGAACAGCTGCGCAGCGAACAGCCCATCGCCGTCGTCGTCGACGAGTACGGCGGTACGGCGGGCGTCGTCACCCTGGAGGACATCGTCGAGGAGCTCGTCGGCGAGGTCCACGACGAGCACGACGACGTCCTCAACGAACTCCCCGAGCTCGCCCCCGCCCCGCCCGAGGACGGGCGGCCCGCCTGGGACGCCGACGGCAGCTGCCGCGTCGACGTCCTCCAGCGCATAGGCCTCGACGTGCCCGAGGGACCGTACGAGACCGTGGCCGGCCTGGTCGCCGACCTGCTCGGCCGGATCCCGGCCCCCGGCGACCGGGCCGAACTGCCGGGCTGGCGTCTGTCGGTACGCCAGGTCGGGCACTACCGCGCCGAACGCGTCCGCCTGGTGCGGACCGCGCCCGTCCCGGAGGCCGTTCGATGAGCGTGCTCCAACTTCTCTTCGCCGCCCTGCTGGTGCTCGCCAACGGCTTCTTCGTCGGTGCCGAGTTCGCCCTGGTCTCCGTGCGGCGCAGCCAGATCGAACCGCTCGGGACCACGCGGGCCCGACAGGTCCTGTACGGCCTCGAACGGCTCCCGCAGATGATGGCCGCCGCGCAGTTCGGCATCACCGTCTGCTCACTGACGCTCGGCGCCGTCGCCGAACCGACCGTCGCCCACCTGCTGGAGCCGGTCTTCGAGGCGGCCCGTCTGCCGGACGGGCTGATCCACCCGCTCGGCTACGTGATCGCGCTCGCCCTCGTCGTCTTCTTCCACCTCGTCATCGGCGAGATGGTGCCGAAGAACCTGGCGATGGCCGCGCCCGAGAAGACCGCACTGTGGCTCAGCCCCGGTCTGGTGGCCTTCGCGCGGCTGTGCCGTCCGGTGACCCTCGCCCTGGGAGCCTGCGCGCGGGTGATCCTCAAGCTGTTCCGCGTCGAGCCCAAGGACGAGATCGAGGCGGTCTTCACCAGCGAACAGCTCAACCGACTCGTCGAGGACTCGGGCCAGGCCGGTCTCCTCGACCCCGAGGAGCAGGAGCGCCTGGAGGACGCCCTGGAGCTGGGCTCCCGCCCGGTCACCGACGTCCTCCTGGACCGCGATCTGCTGATCACGGTGGATCCCTCGGTCACTCCTGGCCAGGTCGTCGCGCTCACCGCGCGCACCGGGTACTCGCGTTTCCCGGTGGTCGCCGAGAACGGCGCCTTCATGGGCTGCTACCTGCACGTGAAGGACGTCCTCGACCTGGAGGACTCCGACCGGGCGGTGCCGCAGCAGATGTGGCGCCCGATGACGACCCTGCGGGCCGAACTTCCCCTGGACGACGCCCTCACGGTGATGCGCCGCGCCGCCACGCACCTCGCTCAGGTCGCCGACGCGTCCGGCAAGGTCCTGGGGCTGGTGGCACTGGAGGACGTCCTGGAGCTGCTGGTGGGCGAGGTCCGCGACCCGGCGCACCGGGAAGCCCCGCCGCTGCGTGTCTCGGAGCCGCGCCCGAGCGAGGCTCCGGAGGAGGCGCTGGCCGGCTGAACCGTCTTTGGCCTCCCGCTCGGCAGCGGGCCGGCGGGGGCTTGTCGCGCGGTTCCCCGGGCCCCTGAAGGGGCCCGGGGAACCGCGCGTTCATGGACGGGCCCGGAGGCGCCGCCCCGAAGCGAGGTGAGGCCGGCTGTCACAGTGCCGACGGATCCTGGGGCCCCCGGCCGGAGAGCACCTCCCCGTACGCCTGCATCAGGTCCGGCAGCCGCAGAGTGGCCAGGTCGTCGCGCGACAGGGTCCCCGGGTAGCCCGACAGCCGCAGGTCCCGGTACGCGCAGCTCTTCTCGTACAGCGTGCGCAGGAAGCGGCCGTTGCCGAGCTCGTCGATCCAGCCCTGGTCGACGACGTGACCGCTGATGGAGCGGAGCTCGTCGAGGGCCTCGTCGTCCCAGAGGTCGCCGTTCTCGGCGGCCAGCACCTCGCCGATGGAAGTGAGTTCGAGGGGGCGGTAGGAGGGGAAGTCCACGCGGGTCGTGAACCGGGAGGAGAGACCGGGGTTGGCCGCCAGCAGGCGGTCCATGCCCTCCGGGTAGCCGGCGAGGATGACGACCAGGTGGTCGCGGTTGTCCTCGGCCCGCTTCAGCAGGACCTGCAGGGCCTCGTCGCCGTACGCGTCGCCCTTGCCGTAGCCGGAGTTGGACAGCGAGTACGCCTCGTCCACGAAGAGGACGCCGCCGATCGCGGAGTCGATCAGCTCGTTGGCCTTCACGGCGGTCTGCCCCAGGTACTCGCCGACCAGGTCCGCGCGCTGGGCCTCCACCAGATGGTCGCCGCCGAGGAGCCCGAGCGCGTAGAAGACCCGGCCGAGGATGCGGGCCACGGTGGTCTTGCCGGTGCCGGACGGGCCGGAGAAGACGAAGTGCCGCTTCGGCGGCTGCACCGGCAGCCCCTGACCGGCCCGCAGCCGCGCCATGTTCAGCTGCGCGGACAGCGCCTTGACCTGCCGTTTCACGGGCTCCAGGCCCACCATGCGCTCCAGCTCGGCGAGCGCCTCCTCGAGTAACGCGGGGTCGGTCGGGCCCGTGGGCAGCGGCTGCACCGGCAGTACGGCCTTCTCCCGCACCGAGTCGGCCTCGGGCGGCAGCCCGCCCGGTGGCGCGAGTCCGGGCTCCGAGATCTTCAGGTCCCGCCCCTCGACGCCGAACAGCGCGTCCACGCCGTCCGGGCCCTCCATGACGTCCTGTCCCATGCCGGCCAGGCTGATCGCCGCGAGGTCGGCGGCGGCGTCGTCGTACCCGTCGCCCTCGGCGATGGCCGCCAGCCGGGCCGAGGTGTCCATGAAGGAGGGGTCGACCCTGTGCACCGCCCGGTACAGCGGCAGCGCCGCGGCGGACCGTCCGGTGCCCTCGTGGGCACGGGCCAGCCAGTACCGCAGCTCCTTGCGCTGCGGCTGCTCGCTGCGGCAGCGCATCAGCGCGGAGGACAGCAGCGGCTCCGCCTGCCCGTACATCTCCAGACGCACCCGGGCCATACCGCCGAAGAGTCCGGCCTCAATGCCGAGCATCGGATCGTCGATCAGCGGGTCGGTGTGCCGGACCAGCTGATCCCAGTCCTTGACCAGGTAGGCGCGACAGGCGTGCAGGAACCGCACCTGGTGATCGGCGTCCACGGGTGGCAGACCGGCCAACGCACGGTCCAGTTCGGGAACATGGCGTCCGTCGAGCCAGTGCGAGGCGTGCGCCAGCAGCAGGTCGCGCGAGCTCTCCAGCACCGGCTGGACCCACCAGCCGAGCCAGTACCAGGAGTTGAGCGTGCGCCGATGGCGGGCACGCTGTTCGCCGAAGCGGTCGCGGTGGCGGAACATCCGCAGCAGCGCGGTCGTCGTGTCCACACGCAGCGCGTGCAGCCCGAGCCAGCCGTCCGCCATGCCCGGGTCGATCCGGACCGCGTTACGGAATTCCTCCTCCGCCTGCGGATAGGCGCCCATCGTGTAGGCGTCCACGCCTCGCAGCCAGGCGAGGTCGGCCGGGGCCTCGGGGCCCTGCGTGCCGAAGTCCATCGCGTCCCCCCACAAACCGTGCCCCCGATGATCGGGGAGTGCCTCGTGGACCGGCACCCCCTCGCCGCCGGGCCGGTACCCGTCGGCAACTTGGTCGAACTGCTGTGCCGCGGACGGGAGTTGCAACGGTGCGCAGAGCAGCCGTCCGAAGGTCGCACCGAGGGCATCGTACCTGCGGCACAGGGACGGGCCGAGGGGTGCCGCACACCCCGTTCCACGAGGTGGGAGCAGATGGGGCGCACATTGCTCGGTCACCGAGGGTGAACGAATCGCGGCGCGCGGCATCCGAAAAAGGGGGTGCGGGCAGAACGAAGCCCCCGATCACGGGGGAACAACCGGGGGCTTCGCGAATGCGGGCGGCTCCCAAAGGCCGCACGTTCAGAACGTAAGTCCTGTACGGCCCCCCGGTCAAGCCGAGTTGGAGCACTCACGGAAGTTCGTTCGCAAGGGTCTTCACAAGTTCAGCACATTGCGGACGGTCCGTCACCGTGAGTGATGGAGGCATCCGGTCGGGGGGCCCCAACAGGTCCCTTCAGTACCTCATATCCCTCAGGACGCTGCCGCACCAGAAAGTCGGCGAAGGGGCGCGAAGGGTCCTCGGCGAAGTGCAGGCGCTCGGCGCGGACCCATCCGTCCCAGAACTCGCTCTGCGCCTCGCCGTCCCGTTGCTGCCCTCGCGTCCAGGCCTCCTCGTGCGGCAACTCCATCCACAGCAGTCGCGCGAGGTACGGCCGCAACGCCCGTCGGCCCGCGCCGACGCCCTCCAGCAGGATCACCGGCGCGGCCGGCAGCTCACGGGACGGTCCGAAGCTCCGGGCCGTCCAGTCGTAAGGGGCGTACCGGGCGGGCTCCCCGCGGCGCAGTGGCTCGACCACCTGGCGCAGCAGCCGTCCGGTCCAGGTGAAGAGCTCCTCGTGCGTGGCGACGTCGTCCAGGTGCAGCACGGGGGCGCCGTCCAGTGCCGCCGCCAACTGCCCGGCGAATGTGGTCTTTCCGGAGCCCGCATGCCCGTCGATGGCGACGAGGCGGACGGGACCGCAGGACGGCGGCAGTCGGAGCAGATGTGCGGCGAGGTCGTGAATGGTGTTTCCCGGGGGAGTGGGGTCGGCAAGAGCGTGGACGGCTGCGCGGGGAGCATATTCCTGGGGAACATTCTATCGAGTGCTGTGCGCGGCGGACGCGGCGGCACAATAGTGCCGCATTGAACTACCTTTTGAACAATCCCCAGGAGCTTCTTTCGCTTCCTCCATAAGATGTCGACACCGCGGAACCAGGTATTTCGGAAACCCCGTTCCGGCTCCCCTTGATGCTGAGTAGGGTGCCTGGTGCGCAACTGCGAAGTGTCGTACGGGGACGGACAGGGGAAGATGGCCGCGGGGTTATTCGAGGGGCAGTATGTGTGGCATCCGGCGGCCGACGACCGCAGACTCGCGAGCGTCTGTGTGGATGTCCGCGCCGGCCGCTATCTGAGTGCCCGGGAGGCCCTGGAGGAGACACGCGCAGACTTCGGACTACGCGCCCACCGTTCCCTGGTGATGGCATCCGAGGCCGCCGATTCCGACCTCGCCGAACGCTGGCTGGCCGAGGAGCCGTCCCCCGAGGCGGCGCTCCTGTGGGCACGCGTGGCCGTGCTGCGGGCGCTGCGCGCGGCCGACACCAAGGACGGCCGAGCCGAGGCCCTGGAGCGGATCGCGCTGACCGCCTGCGAGCGGGCCGCCGTCATGACCCCCGCCGATCCCACGCCCTGGGCCGCCAAACTGTCCATGGCCCGGCTGCACGATCTGCGTGAACCCGCCCCGCAAGGGCTGCTCACCGCGCCGCCGGGCCCCTGGCGGCTGTTCTCGCACATCCTCCGCCTCGACCCCTGGCACCGCGAGGGCCACCATCGGTTCCTGGCCTTCTTCTTCACCCGCCACGGCGGCTCGGTCAACGCCGCCTGGGACGTGGCCGCCTTCCTGAGCCAGCGCGCCCCCGCCTCCTCGCCGCTGCGACTCCTTCCGCTGGTGGCCCTGGTGGAGAGCTACAACCCCTCGCAGCTCCTGGTCGACCGGACCTGGGAGCAGCCCCAGTGGCGTTCGACCGCGCTCGCGATCTACCAGAACTGGCTCCCCGAGGTGCCGGGATACCGGTTCACCCCGGTGCTCGATCTGTCCTACCTGGCGCACGCCCTGTTCATGTCCCAGCGCGAGTTCGAGGCGCGCGCGGTCTTCACCGCCATGGGGCCGTACGCCTGCCGCATGCCCTGGAGCGTGTTCGGCGAGCCCGAGGAGCAACTCTCCCGTGCCCGCCGGACGTGCGGCATGCCGGTGCCGGGAGCCACCTGACCGACCGGCTGCCCGGGCCGGCCCCCACAGTCTTCCGGCCAACCCCCCAGAGAAAGGTCAGTTGTGTCAGAACGGATATCGGTCCCACGTACCGGAGGGCGCGCGGGTGAGGAATCCGCCGCGCTCGACGACGACGCGACACTTCATGCGATGGGATATCCGCGAAAACTGACGCGCCGATTCCAGGCGTTCGACAATTTCGCGATCTCCTTCACCATCATCAACATCATCTCGGGAATCTTCTCGTCCTTCGGATTCGGTATGAATGCCGGAGGTCCGCGCATTCTCGTGTTCGGCTGGATCGGCGTGTCCGTGATGGTGCTGTTCATCGGCGCCGCCATGGCGGAAGTGGCATCCGCCTATCCGACCAGCGGGGCGCTCTATTTCTCCGCGGGAAAGCTCGCCAAGCGCCACAAGGGCGCGTGGTCGTGGTACACGGGATGGCTGAATTTCGTGGGTCAGGTGGGCGGCACCGCGGCCACCGGGTACGCGGCCGCCACGTTCGTCCAGGCCTTCATCGCGCTCCAGTGGGACTCGTACGAGCCGACCGCGCACCAGACCGTCCTGATCACGATGGTGATCATCGTGATCCAGGGTCTGGCCAATACCTACACGGTGCAGCTGGTCGCCGTGCTCAACCGGATCTCGGTGTGGTGGCTGCTGATCGGGCTCGTTGTGATCGTGAGCACACTCGTCGTGATGCCCGATCATCACCAGTCGGCTTCGTTCGTCACGCATTTCGAGAACAACACCGGTTTCACCAACGGCCTTTACGGGGGGATGCTCGGCCTGCTGGTCACCAGCTGGACCTTCACGGGCTTCGACGGCAGCTTCCACATGTCCGAGGAAACGGTCCGGGCCACGGTCAACGCGCCCAAGGGGATCACGCGCGCGATCGGCTATTCGGCGGTCACGGGACTCGTCCTCATGCTCGCCCTTGTGTACAGCATTCATGATTATGACCAGGTGGCGGGCTCCTCGGCGCCGCCGGTGCAGATTCTCATCGACGGACTTGGCATGGGCACGGCAAAGGCCATCCTGCTCATCGTCATCGGCGCCATGCTCTTCTGCGGCCTGGCCAATCTGACCAGCAACACCCGACAGATCTTCGCCTTCTCCCGGGACGGCGCGATGCCCGGCTCGCGGTGGTGGCACTCGGTCTCGCCGCGCACCCGCACCCCCGTCAAGGCCGTCTGGCTGGCGGTCGGCTGCTCGCTGGCGCTCGTCCTGCCCGGCTGGTGGTCGCACACCGCCTTCACCGCCATCGTCAGCGTCAACGTCGTCGGGCTCTTTCTCGCCTACGCCGTGCCCATCTTCCTTCGGCTGCGGCTCGGCGACGAGTTCCGGCCCGGCCCCTGGAACCTGGGCCGCTGGAGCAGGCTGATCGGATGGGTGGCGGTGATCTGGATCCTCGCCAGCAGTGTGCTGTTCATGCTGCCGCAGGTCTCGCCCGTCACCGGCGACACCTTCAACTACGCGTCCATCGCCCTGGCCGTGGTGCTGGTGGTCGCCACGGTCTGGTGGTTCGCCACGGCCCGCCGCCGCTTCCAGGGACCGGTCAGCTACGGCCGGCCCGACGAGGTCGCGGCGATGGACCTCATCTGACGGCTGCCTCCCCGGCGTCCGACGGCCTCCGCACGTCGCGTCCCACGCCCTCTCCCCGGCCCCCGTCGGGCCGGGGAGAGGCTCCGCAGGTCATGCCAGTGGTCCCGACCAATATTGGTGGGCGCGACGCGAGCCGAAGTGCTGGCAGAACTCGGTGTCCGGCGTCCATAGTTGGCCCACCACCGTGCATTGGGCCCGCCCGTTCCGGACACCTGGGGGTCATCCACCCATGAGCAGAGCCGAACAGCCGTCCCGCAGAACCGTCCTGGCCGCCGCCGTCGCCGCGGCGGCCGTGGGTGCCGCGAGCCCGCCGGCCGCCGCCGCACCGGCGCGCCACGGGAAAGCACCGGGCGGCCTCGTGGACAACCGCGCCTGGACCTCGTACTCCGACTGGCGCGGCGGCACCGCGAAGGGCACGCGCAGCGTGTCCGGAGCCCGCCCGGGGGTGGTGATCGCGGCCCCGGCCGGCACCACGGACTACACCGATCCGCACACCGGCAGGACCTCCACCTGGGAGTACGCCACCTGGACCTCGCCGGTGCACAAACTCGCCGTCCCCGCCACCGAGGCCATCGCCTCCTGGAACGCGGACACACCGGCGGGCACCTGGCTCCAGGTCGAACTGACGGGCACGTACTCCGACGGTACGAACACCCCCTGGTACGTGATGGGGCGCTGGGCCGCCGGCGACCAGGACATCAAGCGGACGTCCCTGGACGACCAGAGCGACGGCAAGAGCAGCATCTGGACGGACACCTTCTCCATCGACGACGCGGCCTCCGGCCTGCGCCTCGTCTCCTACCGGCTGCGCCTGACCCTGTACCGGACCCCGGGCAGCCGCATCACGCCCGTCGTGTGGCGGCTCGGCGCGATGGGCTCCGACGTCCCGGACCGCTTCACCGTCCCGGCCTCGACCCCGGGCCTCGCCCAGGAACTCGCGGTCCCGCGCCTGTCCCAGGAGATCCACGCGGGGCAGTACCCCGAGTACGACAACGGCGGCGAGGCCTGGTGCAGTCCGACCTCCTCGCAGATGATCATCGAGTACTGGGGCCGCCGGCCCACCGCCGAGCAACTGTCCTGGGTCGACCCCGCGTACGCCGACCCCCAGGTGTGCCACGCGGCCCGCTTCACGTACGACTACCAGTACGGCGGCTGCGGCAACTGGCCCTTCAACGCCGCCTACGCGGCGACGTACCCCGACCTCCAGGGAGTGGTGACCCGACTCGGCTCGCTCACCGACCTGGAGACGCTGATCGCCGCCGGCATCCCGGCCATAACGTCGCAGTCGTTCCTCAAGACCGAACTGACGGGCGCGGGCTACGGCACCTCGGGCCACCTCATGACCGTCGTAGGGTTCACGGCCGAGGGCGACGTGATCGCCAACGACCCCGCGTCGCCCAGCGACCAGGCCGTGCGCCGCGTCTACAAGCGGCGCGAGTGGGAGAACATCTGGCTGCGGACCAAGCGGTACAACTCCTCCGGCAACGTCGTCTCCGGCACGGGCGGCGTCTGCTACCTGTACTTCCCGGCGCAGCCCTCGGCGCGGCAGCGCAAGGCGCTCGCGGCGGTGGGCATCGGCTGACCCCGTGAGTGCGGCCCCTCCTCCCCGCCGTGGAGGGGCCGCCCCGGGTGGTCAGCCCTGGACCGGGGCGACCACCCAGTCGGGGTGGTTCGGCATCGGCGGGGTCTTCGCCCCGTACAGCCACGGGTGCAGGAAGCCGTCGAGATCCTCGCCCGCGACCTTCGAGGCCAGGTCGATGTAGTCCTGTGTACTCCCGGCCCTCCCCTCGTACGTCGTCACCCAGGCGCGCTCGATCTTCCCGAAGGTCTCCTCACCGACCTTCTCGCGCAGCGCGTACAGGACGAGCGCCGAGCCGTCGTAGCGCATCCGCTTGAAGAGGTTCGGCTCGGTCGGTTCGGCCGGGGCGCCGTAGTCGTGGCGCCACTGGTCGTGGCTCGTGTACGCGGTCTTCATGGTGGCCTCGAAGTCGTCGCCGCCGTGCTCCTGCGAGTACTGCCGCTCGTAGAACCGCGCGTGGCCCTCGCTCAGCCACAGGTCGGACCAGGTCTTGATGCCGACGCTGTCACCGGTCCATTGGTGGGCCAGCTCGTGTACGAGATTGCGTTCGGCGTCGACCCGTGTGCCCAGCAGATCGGCCTTCGGGACCAGGGACAGCGACTGCGTCTCCAGCGCCACGCCCAGGTCGGTGTCGCCGACGAGGACGCCGTAGCGGTTGAACGGGTAGGGACCGAGGCGCTCCTCCAGCCAGGCGATGTGGTCGGTGGTGAGCCTGCGGTACTCCTCGGTCGGCGCCACCAGGTCGTCCGGGACCACATCACGTATCGGCAGCCCGTGCGGGCCGGTGCCGTCGACGAAGGTGAACCGGCCGATGGCCAATTGCGCGAGCTGCGTCGCCAGCGGCTGCTCGGAGTCGTACGTCCACTTCACGCGCCCGTCGGCCTGCTCGGTGCGCCCGGTGAGCTTGCCGTTGGCGACCGCGGACAGCCCGGCCGGAGTCGTGATGTGGAAGGTGATGGGTGCGCGCCGGCTCGGATGGTCGTTCGACGGGAAGATCATCTTGGCGCCGTCGGGCTGCGGATAGAGCACCGTGCCGTCCGGTGTGGGGATCCAGCCGTAGTCCTCGATGGCGTCGTCGCGGTGCCGGATCCGGGTCGGGTCGGCGGTGTAGGTGACCTTGACCGTGAAGGCCTTGCCCCGGGGCAGGGCCGCCTTCGGGGTGATGACGAGCTCGTCCCCGTCGCGCACGGCGGTGGCCGACTTCCCGTTCACGGTGACCGAGTGCAGAGTGTTGCCGGCGAAGTCCAGGTCGAAGCGGGACAGGGCCTGCGTCGCGGTCGCCCTGATCGTGGCGGAGGCCTCGAAGGGCGTCCTCGGGGCCTGCCAGTCGAAGTCGAGGGTGTAGCGGCCGACCTCGTAGCCGCCGTTGCCGTCGAGCGGGAAGATCGGGTCGCCGAGCCCGGCCGCACCGGGCGAGGGGGCCTCGGAGGTCGCAGGCGCGGCCTGGGAGGCGGGACCCGTCAGGGCGGCCGCCACGGTGATCGCCGACGCGAGGGCCAGGCGAGCTCTGCGGCGGGGCATCCGGAACGTGCTCATCGAAGACCTTTCGGTTGGCCGACCACTTTCGTGTGAGGAGACGCACAGTCCCCGGGCATCGTTGTGGAATCACGGGCCATTCGAACTACGTCGAAGTGTGGGCGTGACCCAGGTCTCTACCGCCGCGACCCCTGCCGGTGGCAAGGTGGACGAGCCGGTGGGGAGCCGGCCGAAGCGGGGGGACGCCACCGCACCACTACGTCAGCGAGATGCCATGACCGCGACCTCCGCCACCAGCTCCCGTGCCCGCGCCCGCACCGGCGGGCCGCAGGAAGACGGCCCCAAGATCCTTGAGCACGCCCTGGGCTGGACCCTGGTGGTGGTCGTCGCGATGCTGATCACCCAGCTCGGACTGCTCTGATCACCTCAACCGGCTCGGACTGTCCGATCACCCGACTCGGACTGCTCCGATCCCCGCCGACGGCTCCGCGCCCTGCGGGGGCAGCGCACACGTCGGATCGCTCGCGCGCCTCTGACCTCCACCCCCGGCCCACGCGCCGGGCGGGCGCCGGGGCGATCGACGGGAGTCGAACGAGCAGGTGGCCCAGGTCTGCCATACTTCCGATGTCCTGTCGGCAGGTGGAGACTTGGGCCGGAATTGAATAATAGTCAACAACGCGACGTCGACCGTCCCCGGGCGCGCGGCACCGACCGCTCACTGGCGCGCCGTGCCGAACTCATCGCCATCGGACGGAAGCTCTTCGCCGACACGTCCTACGACGCGCTGTCGATGGACGACATCGCGCGGCAGGCGCATGTCGCCAAGGGGCTGATCTACTACTACTTCAAGTCCAAGCGCGGCTACTACCTCGCCATCGTCCAGGACTCCGTGGCGGATCTGATCTCCCGTGCGGCGGACGGCCTCGAACTGCCCCCCGAGGAGCGGGTGCACCGTACGATCGACGGCTATCTGCGCTACGCCGAGCACAATCAGGCCGCGTACCGCACGATCATCACCGGGGGTGTCGGCTTCGACACCGAGGTGCAGGCCATCCGGGAGGGCGTGCGCGAGGTCATCGTCGAGACCATCGCCGAAGGGGCGTGGGGTGCGCGCCGTTGCGGCGGCGAGGCCGGGAGCGCGGGCGGGCGGCGCGGCATCGCCCCGCTGCCGCGCATGGCCCTGCTCGGGTGGCTGTACAGCGTCGAGGGGGCCACCCTCGACTGGATCGGCGATCCGGCGCTGCCGCGCGACACCATGCGCGAACTGCTGGTGAAGATGCTGGGCGGCGCGATGCGTGCCGTCGAGGAGCTCGACCCTTCCTATCCGGCCCCGGAGGCCGCCCGCCGGGAGGACGTCTGAGCGTCCCCGGGCCGGGGTCACCGGGCATCCGCGCGAACGTGACAGGGGCAGGGGCCGCCGTAGGCCCCCGCCCCTGTCGCCGTACAACTGCGGCTAGTCGATCGACTTGATCAGTTCGCCGTTCGAGGTGTCACCGCTCAGTTCCCAGAAGAAGGTGCCGCCCAGGCCCTGCGCGTTCTTGTAGCTCATCTTGCCGGCGATGGTCGACGGGGTGTCGTAACTCCACCAGTCGTTGCCGCACTTGGCGTACGCGGTGCCGCCGACCGTGCCGGTCGCCGGGCACTTGGTCTTGAGCACCTTGTAGTCGTCGATGCCCTGCTCGTACGTGCCCGCCGCCGGACCCGTCGCCGTGCCGCCCGGCGCCGCCTGCGTCACACCGGTCCAGCCGCGGCCGTAGAAGCCGATGCCGAGCAGCAGCTTCGCGGCCGGAATGCCGAGGCCCTTGAGCTTCGCGATGGTCGCGGAGGTGTGGAAGCCCGCCTTCGGTATGCCGGTGTACGAGTTCAGCGGCGAGTGCGGAGCCGTCGGGCCCGCCGCGTCCCAGGCCCCGAAGAAGTCGTAAGTCATCGGGTTGTACCAGTCGACGTACTGCGCCGCGCCCGCGTAGTCGGCGGCGTCGATCTTGCCGCCGTCGGTGGCGTCGGCCGTGATCGCCGCGGTGACGAGGTTGCCGCTGCCGAACTTCGACCGCAGCGCCGACATCAGGTTCTTGAACGCCGCCTTGCCGCTGGTGTCACAGGTGTTGCCGCAGGCGTTCGGGTACTCCCAGTCGATGTCGATGCCGTCGAAGACGTCCGCCCACTTGGAGTTCTCGACCAGGTCGTAGCAGGACTGGGCGAACGCGGCCGGGTTGCGCGCGGCCTCGCCGAAGCCGCTCGACCAGGTCCAGCCGCCGAAGGACCACAGGACCTTGAGGCCCGGGTGCTTCTTCTTGAGCTCGCGCAGCTGGTTGAAGTTGCCGCGCAGGGGCTGGTCCCAGGTGTCGGCGACGCCGTCCACGGACTGGTCGGCCGTATAGGCCTTGTCCGTCGCCGCGTACGCGTCTCCCATGGCGCACTTGCCGCCCGTGACGTTGCCGAAGGCGTAGTTGATGTGGGTCAGCCTGGCGGCCGAGCCGGAGGTCTCGATGTTCTTGACGTGGTAGTTCCGGTCGTAGACACCCCATTCGGTGAAGTAGCCGACGACTTTGGATCCGGCCGCGGCGGCCTGCGCGGTGCCGGCCTGCGTGGTGCCGGCGGCGCGGGACTCGGGTGTGGCGGTCGCGGTGCCGGCACCGGCGAGCAGTCCGGCGCCCAGGACGGCGCAGCAGGCGGCGGACAGGAGCGCCCGGAGGGAGGCGCGGGGGCGGTGCGGTCTGAGCATCGTGTCTCCTCGTGGGGGAGGGGAGCGTGTGGGGGCGATGGTGCTTGGACCTGCCGACGGCCGTGGGGGCCGCCGGTTGCGGGCCGCTCGGCCCGTCGGGTGCCAGGCAATGGGGGGCCGGGCCCGCCGATGCCGCTTGGCATGAACGCGTTAAGGCGTCGAGGGAACCCTAGGAGGACTAGACCAGTGCGTCAATGGTTCGGACCAATTTCCCTTTCTTTGAGTAAGCGGTCGTTAACTGGTGACTCGGTGCCTCCGATCGGGCATACTCACAGCGCCACAGCCGCTGATCAGCGCGTTCCGCAACCCGGAGCGGGAGCATCGGCTGGGCCAGGTGAGACCCGGCGGAGCAGCCCCACCCAGGTGTGCGTCCGCCGATGTGCCCGACAGGGAGGAGAGCGTCGCCATGCCCGACCGCGCCCCGCAGCCGGTGGACCGTCAACTGCCCACGGACGAGGCCCGGGATCTGATCTCGCTCGTCCGCGACATCGCGCAGCGTGAGATCGCCCCGAAGGCGGCCGAGGAGGAGGACGCCGGACGCTTCCCGCGCGACGTCTTCGGGCTGCTGTCCGAAGCGGGTCTGCTCGGTCTGCCCTACGCCTCCGAGTACGGCGGCGGCGACCAGCCGTACGAGGTCTACCTCCAGGTGCTCGAAGAGCTCGCCGCGGCCCGTCTCACCGTCGGCCTCGGCGTCAGTGTGCACACCCTCGCCTGCCACGCCCTCGCGAACTACGGCACCAAGGAGCAGCAGGTCGAGCACCTGCCCGCGATGCTCGGCGGCGGACTCCTCGGCGCGTACTGCCTCTCCGAGCCGTCCTCCGGGTCGGACGCCGCCTCACTGCGCACCAAGGCCGTGCGCGAGGACGGGGACCCCTCCCGTCCGGGGGGAGCCGGGAGCGGGGGAGAGTGGGTGATCACCGGCACCAAGGCGTGGATCACGCACGGCGGTGTCGCCGACTTCTACACCGTGCTCGCCCGCAGCGGCGGCGAAGGGCCCCGCGGGATCACGGCCTTCCTGGTGCCGGGGGACGCCGAGGGGCTGAGCGCCGCGCCGCCGGAGAAGAAGATGGGCATGAAGGGCTCGCCCACCGCCCAGGTCCACCTCGACGGGGTGCGGATCTCGGACGACCGCCGGCTCGGCGAAGAGGGCCAGGGGTTCGCCATCGCCCTGTCCGCGCTCGACTCCGGACGCCTCGGCATCGCCGCCTGCGCGATCGGCGTGGCCCAGGCGGCGCTCGACGAGGCCGTGGCCTACGCGACCGGCCGCCAGCAGTTCGGTCGTCCCATCTCGGACTTCCAGGGACTGCGCTTCATGCTCGCGGACATGGCGACGCAGATCGAGGCGGGCCGGGCGCTGTATCTTGCCGCGGCGCGGCTGCGCGACGCGGGACGGCCCTTCTCCAAGCAGGCGGCCATGGCCAAGCTGCTGTGCACGGACACGGCGATGAAGGTGACCACGGATGCAGTGCAGGTGCTCGGCGGCTACGGCTACACCGCCGACTTCCCCGCCGAGCGCTACATGCGCGAGGCCAAGGTGCTCCAGATCGTCGAGGGCACCAATCAGATCCAGCGCATGGTCATCGCCCGTCACCTCGCGGGTCCCGACTCGCGCTGAACTGCCCGTACCCGTACATCGGCGCCGGGGCGGCCAGCCTGACCCACTCCGGGTCGTGCCGCCCCGGTAGCGTGCGGCCGCGATCGGCCCAGGTGCGGATCATGGCGCGGTAGATGGGCGGATCCTGGTTCGGCGGGGGCCCCTGCCGAACCGGTTCTGTCGGAGCGGGGACGAAGATCCGGCGCCGACGACCGGTCGCGGAGTAGGTGGGGGTCATACCGGGGCAACGCGCGTGCGGCCGGGCAGGTCACCCGCGCACGGAATCGACCGTGAGTTCACTCCAGGCCCGTACGGGGGCCTGCCGGGCGCGGCGCCTGGACGCCGACGGGCGGGCCCTCGCCCGGCGTGGCTCACCGCGTGGTCGGCAGGCTCACGGCCGCCGGTGGGAGCGCGCACATCTGGCGTGGCCCGCCCGTGACCCGTGCTTTCGCATCGGATCCGTCGGGCGCGCGCATCCGGTGAGGCGGTCCGCGATCGAGCCGTCCCCCGGCCGCGCATGCGTTCGCCCCGCGGGCTCTCCCGTCCGGGTGGGTGTCAGGGGTGCACTGCGGCGTGAACCCGACGAACCGGCGCGCCGGCTGACCCACTGGCTGCGGACGAGACCGCCCGGCGCCGCGGCCGTCGACGTGACCGTTCCCGCGTCCGACGGAATGTCCGGCGAGACCCTCCCGTTCGACATCGAGCACCCCGAACCGCCCCTGCGCGGCTGCGCGTTGAGACTCGGGGCGGACCCGTCGGCGTACGCCGTGTTCCCCGTGCACGACATGCCGCGCCAGTACCGCACCATGCGCCTGGTCGCCGAGCGCACCGACTGCCGGTGCCGCGGGTGCTCTGGCTGGAGGAGGACCCGCCGCCGCTCGGGGCGCCCTTCTTCGTCGTGGAACGGGTCGACGGGCGCGTGCCACCGGACGTGATGTCCTACACGTACGAGGGGAACTGGCTGCACGCGGCGAGCGACGACGAGCTCGCGCACCTGGAGGCGGCGTCGATCGGACTCCTGGCCCGACTGCACGACCAGGTGCCCGTGGAGGATGCCGACATCCTGGCGCTGGCCGGCGACGGTGGTCCGCTGCGCCGGCACGTCACATACCAACACCCCTACTACGCATGGGTGACTGACGGGCTGTCACACTCACCGCTCATCGAGAGCGCCTTGGACCGTCTCGAGGAGCTCTGACCGCGCGAGGAGGGCGAGGCGGTGCTCGACCGGCTTGACGCGCGCATCGGGAACGTCGTCCACGACGGCTTCGAACCGGCCGCCGTCCTCGACTGGCGGATGGCGGCCCGGCCCCGCCCGAGGTCGACCTCGGCTGGACCGTCCATCTGCACCGCTTCTTCCAGGACCTCACCGTGGGCTTCGGCCAGGCAGGTCTGGCCGGCTTCCTGCACCGCGACCGCGCCGAGCGTCGCTACGCCGAACTCACCGGCCACGTACCGCGGGACATGGACTTCCACACCCGGTACGCGGCGCTGCGGCACGCGATCGTCATGCTGCGCGTCGCCTGCCGCCAGGCGCACTTCGGCGAGGTCGCCGTACCCGCGGACCCGGACACACTGATCCTGCACCACGGCGGCCTGCGGGCCATGGTGCAGGGCAGTTACCGGGACGGACCGGGCGTCGGCCGTTGAGCCCGCGGCGTCAGGCCGCCTGGCGCGGCATCACGGGAATGCGCATCGGGCGCGAGCCCGGACCACCCACGTGAGAGAACGGCTGCATGCGCCAGTCGAGCCCCTGAGGGAGCGTCAACAGCAGGCCCATGTCCTGTTTTTGGGGTTCCTCGGACTCGTCCGCAGGGCGTGTGTCGGCCGCCGCGCGGCCGGTGCCCGAGCAGACCGAGAGCCCGAACGGGTTCCACGGCGAGGCGCACAGCGCGTGCTCCGGCAGGAACTCCTCGTCCGCCAGGAGCGCGATGGGCTGCGCGCAGTCCGGGCAGATCACCCGGTACATCTCGAAGGTGTCGTACGCGTCGAACTCCTCGCCGTCCAGGGCGTCCGGTTCGACGCCCTCCGGCTCGGGCTCGACAACCGGCTGCTGCCGCTTGGGTGCAGTACGACCAGGGCGCTTAAGACTCTGCATGGGATTCTCCCCCTCGGGTGGGTCGACAAGGCGCTGCGACCTCGACCACAGCAAGCACTTCCCGTCCGGTCTCAGTGGTAATCACGAGAACATCACGGACCCGGTTGCGGGCGTGTGGTGTTCGTCACATGCCGCGTGCAGGTGCCCGGCGCGGTCGATTTGTCCCCCGCGCGCCGCACGGCTCACGCACAGACACATCACAAACCGGGTATGACCTGCGCTGCTGAGGTTTCCGGGGGATCAAGCGCCCTGTAGGTTCTTGCGTCATGGAGGAGCTGGACCGACAGATTGTGCAGCTGCTCGTCGCAGACGGGCGGATGAGTTACACCGACTTGGGCAAGGCCACGGGCCTGTCCACGTCCGCCGTGCATCAGCGGGTGCGTCGGCTGGAGCAGCGCGGCGTGATCCGCGGCTACGCGGCGGTCGTGGACCCGGAGGCCGTCGGGCTGCCCATGACCGCCTTCATCTCGGTGAAACCGTTCGACCCCAGCGCCCCGGACGACATCGCGGAACGTCTCGCCGACGTCCCGGAGATCGAGGCCTGCCACAGCGTCGCCGGCGACGAGAACTACATCCTCAAGGTGCGCGTCTCCACCCCGCACGAGCTGGAGGAACTCCTCGCCCGGCTGCGGACCCTGGCGGGTGTCTCGACCCGTACGACGGTCGTGCTGTCCACCCCCTACGAGGCGCGACCGCCCCGGATCTGACGTCGTTCGCCCCCTTTTGCGGGCCCCGCGCGCGGGGAGCGTGCCGGCAGGCGCGAGACTGTCTCCATGAGTGAGAGCACCGCCTCGTCGGACACCGTGCTGCTGCGCGGTGGAGAGGTCCACAGTCCCGCCGACCCCTTCGCCACCGCGATGGTCGTGGAGCGAGGACAAATCGCCTGGGTCGGCTCCGAGGGCGCGGCCGACGCCTTCGTGGACGGGGTCGACGAGGTCGTGGACCTCGAAGGCGCCCTGGTCACCCCGGCGTTCACGGACGCGCACGTGCACACCACCGCAACCGGGCTCGCGCTCAGCGGCCTCGACCTGTCCGGCGCCCGCTCCCTGGACACGGCCCTCGCCCTGGTGCGCGACTTCGCCGCCGCCCACCCCGGCGACCGGGTGCTGCTCGGGCACGGCTGGGACGCGGCCCGCTGGCCCGGCGGGCAGCCCCCGACGCGCGCCGCACTCGACGAGGCCACCGGCGGCAGGCCGCTCTACCTCTCCCGCATCGACGTGCACTCGGCCGTGGTCACCACTGCACTCCTCGACCTGGTCCCGGGCGTCATGGACCAGGCCGGTCACTCGCCCGACGGCTCCCTGACCCGCGACGCCCACCACGCCGTGCGCGCCGCGGCGCTCGGCGCCGTCACCGGGGAGCAGCGCACCCGGGCCCAGCGCGCCGCCCTCGCGCGCGCCGCCTCGCTCGGCATCGGCTCCGTGCACGAATGCGGTGGCCCCGACATCTCCTCCGAGGACGACTTCGCCGCCCTGCTGAGGCTCGCGGCCGAGGAGCCCGGCCCCCGGGTCGTCGGCTACTGGGCCGAGGCGGGCGAGGAGGGCATCGACAGGGCCCGCGCGCTCGGTGCGCTGGGCGCGGCGGGCGACCTCTTCGCCGACGGCTCCCTCGGCTCGCACACCGCCTGCCTGCACCAGCCGTACGCCGACGCCGGGCACGGCGGCACCGCCTACCTCGACGCCGCCGCGGTCGCCGCGCACGTGGTGGCCTGCACCGAGGCCGGCCTTCAAGCGGGCTTCCACGCGATCGGCGACGCCGCCGTGGCCTCTGTCGTCGAGGGCGTGCGCGCCGCTGCCGAGAAGGTCGGCCTGGCCCGGGTCCGGGCCGCCCGGCACCGCGTCGAGCACGCCGAGATGCTCACCCCCGAGACGATCGCGGGCTTCGCCGAGCTCGGCCTGACGGCCTCCGTGCAGCCCGCCTTCGACGCGCTGTGGGGCGGCGAGGACGGCATGTACGCGCAGCGTCTCGGCGCCGAACGGGCCCGCGCGCTGAACCCCTTCGCCGCCCTCCTGCGCAGCGGCGTACCGCTCGCGTTCGGCTCCGACAGCCCCGTCACGCCGCTCGACCCGTGGGGCACCGTACGGGCCGCCGCCTTCCATCGCACACCTGAGCACCGGGTGTCCGTACGCGCCGGGTTCACGGCGCATACGCGGGGCGGCTGGCGGGCCGTCGGACGTGACGACGCGGGCATCCTGGTGCCCGGCGCGCCCGCCGACTATGCCGTATGGCGCACCGGCGACCTCGTCGTGCAGGCCCCCGACGACCGCGTCGCCCGCTGGTCGACGGACCCCCGGTCCGGCACGCCCGGACTGCCGGATCTGACCCCGGGAGGCGACCTGCCCGTCTGCCTGCGCACCGTCGTCGGCGGCCGGACGGTATTCGTACGGCCTAACGAGTGATGTCCGGGGGTGGCGCGGCCCCCGTCGTCGTCCGCGGCTTCGTCGCGCGACCTGCGCATCCTCCGCACTGACCAGGGATTTGTGTGGAAAACCGCAGCTCAGACGACTGTTGACACCGGGCCGCAGGGGGCCGGTAGGTTCGGCCGGGTCCACCACCGGACGTCCGACCGGGGAACTTCCGCGCGGCCGTCGAGGCGCCGCTGGGTCAGGGGTGATGTGCCGCACCGGCGCACCACCACTGGGAGCCAGGCCCAGCGCCCGCGCCGCGACGCGAGGGAACGTTCCGACAAGTCGGCAGGTGTGACCCGGGTGGGGCCCGGACGTTCAGTAGACAACGGCTTTCGGTCGACTCGCAGCCAGCGGGTCCCTGGTCGGCCCGAAGGGCGCCGGGCCCCGATCCCGCAGCACACGCCTCCAGCCTCCGAAAACGCAGTCCTGCCCCGCACTTGTCGAGTCGACACCCCTGTACTGACGCGCCGACGCAGCGGTGCCGGTTGGGCGCACTATGGTGGACCTCTGCGTACGGACATGAAGGGGCAGCAGTGAACGACGGCGACGGGACCCTCGCGGCACAAGCCCAGGGGAGGCAGTTCGGCCCGCTCGGCACGGCCTTGGTGATCATCCCGACCTACAACGAGGCGGAGAACATCAAGCGGATCGTCGGTCGCGTACGCGCCGCCGTGCCCGAGGCCCACGTCCTGGTGGCCGACGACAACAGCCCGGACGGCACCGGCAAGCTCGCCGACGAGCTGGCCGCCGAGGACGGCAACGTCCAGGTGATGCACCGCAAGGGCAAGGAAGGACTCGGCGCCGCGTATCTCGCGGGCTTCCGCTGGGGCCTCGACCACGGCTACGGCGTGCTCATCGAGATGGACGCCGACGGCTCGCACCAGCCGGAGGAGCTGCCGAGGCTGCTGACCGCGCTCAAGGGGGCGGACCTCGTGCTCGGCTCCCGCTGGGTGCCGGGCGGCCGGGTGGTGAACTGGCCCAAGTCCCGCGAGTTCATCTCCCGCGGCGGCAGCCTCTACTCGCGCGTGCTGCTCGACGTGCCGATCCGTGACGTCACCGGCGGCTACCGCGCCTTCCGGCGCGAGACCCTCGAAGGCCTCGGGCTCGGCGAGGTCGCCTCCCAGGGCTACTGCTTCCAGGTGGACCTCGCGCGCCGCGCGGTGAAGGCGGGCTACCACGTCGTGGAGGTCCCCATCACCTTCGTGGAGCGGGAACTGGGCGACTCCAAGATGAGCCGCGACATTTTGGTGGAGGCGTTGTGGCGCGTCACCACGTGGGGTGTGGGGGAGCGGGTCGGACGGATCACCGGGCGCAAGTCCTCCTGACGCCCGCCGGGCACCGTCGCGGGGCGTCCCCCGGCGCCCGGCCGCCCTCCATCGCGTCCCTCGCCCAGGCGGGGGGCGCTCTCCCGCGGAGGGTGGGCGCGGCCGGTCATCCGCTTATCCCGTACTGAGCCGGGTCCAGGCACACTGGGAGCATGACGACTGGCGCCCCGACTTCCTCCTACCCCGCCCGGCCGCGGCGATCGCGGCTGCGCACCTTCCTGCCGCTCGGCATCGCGGGGTGGCTGGTGCTGGAGATCTGGCTGCTGACCGTGGTCGCGGGGACGGCGAGCGGCTTCGCCGTGTTCGTGCTGCTGGCCGCCGGGTTCGTGCTCGGCGGGGTGGTCATCAAGCGCGCCGGGCGCCGTGCCTTCCGCAACCTCAGCGAGACGCTGCAACAGCAGCAGAGCGGTGTCGCGCCCGCCGGCCAGGGCGGCCGGGGCAACGGCCTGATGATGCTCGGTGGTCTGCTGCTGATGATCCCGGGGCTCATCTCCGACGCCGTGGGCCTTCTTCTGCTGATCCCGGTCGTCCAGAAGGCCGTCGGCCGATACGCGGAGCGCACCCTCGACCGCAAGATGCGGGAGGCCGTCCCCGGCACCTTCGGCGACGCGTTCCAGCAGGCCCGCATCCATCGGCCCGACGGCAAGGTGGTGCCGGGCGAGGTCGTCAGGGACGACGGCCGGCCGAGCCCGCGGCCCGGTGAGTACCCGCCGTTGACCCGCTGACGTCCGGGCGTCGTACGCCCGTCGCGAGGCGCCCGCGTGGCGCGACGGGGGTGTGCGCGAGCGGCGGGAGGGCGGGCGGGGCCGTGCAGGGCGCCTGTGGGGGACTGGGGGCGCGGGACGACTCATTCTCGGGGCGACCGGAGGCGGGCGTCGGGGTCGCCGCGGCGGCTGCCGGCGCAACGGCGCTCTCGCGGGACCGGTGCCGGTGTGACGCGTCCCGGCGGAGTCTGACGGGGTGGCTCGTGGCGGCCGGCCGGCGGAGGCGCCTGCGCGGCGGACGTCGGTGCGGCACCCACTCCCCGCCCGCGACGGCCCGCGACGCGGTCCGGGGCAGCGTGCGCGAAGTGGCCCAGGGCAGCACGAGACCGCGGGCCCGTACGACTGACGTACGTGCCCGCGGTCTCGGCGTGCTTTGTGTATGCCGTCCGGCCCCGCGGGGTCAGGCGGACTTGCGGCTGTCCCGCGGATGCACCGCGATGTTCATCGCGCCGGAGCGCAGGACGGCCAGGCGCTCTTCGAGGACCTCTTCGAGTTCCTCTCGGGTACGCCGCTCCATCAGCATGTCCCAGTGGGTACGCGCAGGCTTGGCCTTCTTTTCCTCAGGGCCGTCGCCGTCCACGAGGAGTGCCTGGGCCCCGCAGACCTTGCACTCCCACTCCGGCGGGATCTCCGCCTCGACCGAGAAGGGCATCTCGAACCGGTGCCCCTTCTCGCATGCGTACTCCACGGCCTGGCGCGGGGCCAGGTCGATGCCGCGGTCCGTCTCGTAGCTGGTCACCACGAGGCGCGTGCCGCGAAGAGCTCGCTCACTCATGAATCGTGCCTCCCGGGCTTGTCGCCCACAGGACAGGTGTCGCTGTCGTCGTCATCCGGTCAACGTCCGGTCGGCGGTAAAGATTCCCGTTCCGGGTCATGCGTCGCCGTCGTAGCCGCCCCTTGTTGTACCCACAGCCGCCCGGTTTGTCACATCTGGGAACAGATGTCACCCAACGCTTCAGCATCTTTGACGCGCAGTAACGGTACGCCTGGCAGGCCAAACGCGTACACTACCGCTCTTTGGCGCCGGGTGCTAAATCCTGTCCGGTACGGGATTCCCCGCGTCGCGGACCGCCTGCCCCACCGAGACCCGGGCGAGCAGCACGAACCCGATGACGAAGAAGGCCACCAGCGAGACGATCGCGTCCCGATAACTTCCGGTGAGCTGGTACGTCAGACCGAACAGCAGCGGCCCGAGCCAGCTCATCCCGCGGTCGCTCATCTCGTACGCCGAGAAGTACTCCGCCTCCTTGCCGCGCGGCACCAGATGCGAGAACAGGGAGCGCGACAACGCCTGACTGCCGCCCAGGACCAGGCCGATGCCGGCGGCGAGGACGAAGAACCAGACGGGCCTGCCCGCGGGGAGGAAGTACCCGGCGCCCAGGGTCACCGTCCAGGCGACGAGCGAGCCGAGGATCGTACGTTTCGCGCCGTAGACGCGGGCCAGCCGCCCCATGCCCAGCGCGCCGCCGACGGCGAGCACCTGGACCAGCAGGACGGCCACGATCAGGGTGGACTGACTCAGCCCGAGCTCTTCGGAGCCGTACACCGAGGCCTGCGAGATGACGGTCTGGATGCCGTCGTTGTAGACGAGGTACGCGAGCAGGAACGCCAGGGTGAGCGGTTTGCCGCGCATGTCCCGCACCGTGGCCGCCAGCTGCCGCCAGCCGTGCACCGACGGCCCCCCGGAGGCGCGCGTACGGCGGTCGCGCAGCCGTGTGAGGGGGACGAGGGTGAAGGCGCCCCACCAGATGCCCGCCGACGCCAGACAGATGCGGACGGCAGTCGACTCGGAGACGCCGAAGGAGTCGTGGCCGGTGAACAGGACCAGGTTCGCGACCAGTACGAGGGAACCGGCCGCGTAGCCGAAGGCCCAGCCCCGGGACGAGACGGCGTCGCGTTCCTCCGGCGGGGCGATCTGCGGCAGGTAGGAGTTGTAGAGAACCATCGACACGGCCACCGAGGCGTTGGCGACGACCAGCAGCGCCCCGCCCAGCAGATAGCGGTCGCCCTCCAGGAAGAACATGCCGGTGGTGGCCGCAGCACCCAGATAGGCGGCGGCCGCGAGCAGCGGCTTCTTGCGGCCCGTCCGGTCCGCCGCCGCGCCCGCCACCGGCATCACGAGGATCGACAGGACGACGGACGCCGAGACAGCGTAGGCGAAGAAGGAGCCGGCACGGACCGGGACGCCCAGGGGGTGGACGAAGCCCTCCGCGTCCGCCGCGTGCTCCGCGACCGACGTGAGGTAGGGGCCCAGGAAGACGGTCAGCACGCTCGTCGAGTAGACGGAGCACGCCCAGTCGTAGAAGTACCAGCCGCGCTGCTCGCGCCGGCGCTCGGCGGCCTCGTCGGCCGGCTCCGTGCGCACGGTGTCAGTGCTCACCCGTGCCCCTCGCTTCCCCGTGGACGGACCGCGCGAGGAGGCTCAGAACCAGGTGCCCCGGTCTTCCAGGACCTTGCGCAGCGTGTCGATGTGATCGGTCATGATGCCATCGACTCCCAGGTCCAGGAGCCGGTGCATCCGTTCCGGTTCGTTCACGGTCCACACGTGCACCTGGAGCCCGCGCGCGTGGGCGGCCCGTACGAAGCGGCGGTCGACCACCGGCACACCGAAGTGCGACTCGGGCACCTGGGCGGCGACCGCGGAGCGGCGCAGGGGCGCGGGCACGCCCCAGGAGCGCAGCCGCAGGCCGAGGACACCGCGGGTGCCGTACGACGTCGCAAGGCGCGGCCCGGCCAGGCGCTGGGCGCGCGCGACCCGCGCCTCGGAGAAGGAGCCGAGGCACACGCGGTCCCAGGCCCCGGTCCGCTCGACCAGGTCGAGGAAGGGCCGGAGCGCGGGTTCGGCCTTCACGTCCACGTTCCAGCGCACGTCGGGGAAGATGTCGAGCAGTTCCTCGAACAGTGGCACCGGTTCCTTGCCCGCCACGCGCGCGCGGCGCACGTCGTCCCAGGGGAGGTCCGCGATCCGGCCCTCCCCGTCCGTCACCCGGTCCAGGGTGTCGTCGTGGAAGGCGACGAGTCTGCCGTCCGCCGTCGCGTGCACATCGGTCTCCATGTAGCGGTAGCCGGTCTCGACCGCGCGGCGGAACTGGGCGAGGGTGTTCTCCAGGCCGTCCGCCGCCCCGCCCCGGTGCGCGAACGCGATCGGGCCGGGATGGTCGAGGTACGGATGGCGTATGCGCGTGCTCACCCGGGCAGTATCGCGCGCTCCGGTTGCCCGGCGGCAACGACGGCGCTGCCGGCCGGTGCCGTCGGGACGGCGAACACACGCAGGAAGAGCTGGGCGAGGGGGCCGATCGCGACCGCGTACAGCACCGTGCCGACGCCGACCGTGCCGCCGAGCGCGAAGCCGGTGGCGACGACGGCCAGTTCGAGGACCGTGCGCACCACGCGGATCGAGCGGCCGGTGCGCCGGTGCAGGCCCGTCATCAGACCGTCGCGGGGGCCCGGGCCGAAGCGCGCCGAGATGTAGAGGCCGGTCGCCACGCCGTTCAGCAGGACGCCCGCCACCAGCAGCGGGATCCGCACCGCCAGTGTGTGTGCGTCCGGCAGCAGCGCCAGTGTGCCGTCCATGGCGATGCCGACCACGAAGACGTTGGAGACGGTGCCGAGGCCCGGGCGCTGGCGCAGCGGGATCCAGAGCAGCAGTACCGCCGCCCCCACGATGATCGACACCACGCCGATCGTCAGACCGGTCAGCTCGGCGAGCCCCTGGTGCAGCACGTTCCAGGGCTCCAGACCGAGCCCCGACTCCACGAGGAGCGCCGAACTCGCGCCGTAAAGGGCCAGGCCCACGTACAGCTGGACGAGGCGGCGAGGCAGCCGCCGGGACTGGGGGCCCGAGGGGCTCTCGACGGGGTGCGAACGCGCGGAGCGGATGGACAAGTGGTGCCCCCTGTGGTCGGACTGGCCTGGCTCGTGACACTCTGTGGCTTGAGAAGAAAAGCCATCCATGGCCAATTCGGGGAAGGTGGACTGGAAATCATGGCGCAGTGGACCTCGGCGGTGGGCGCCGCACAGCTCGCCCGGCTCCTCAACTCCCAGCAGGAGCGGCCCGCGGGCCCCGGGACCCGCCGACCGCCCGCCTACCGCGCCCTCGCCGACGGCATCCGGCTGCTGGTGCTGGAGGGCCGGGTGCCGGTCGCCGCGCGGCTGCCCGCCGAGCGGGAACTGGCACTGTCCCTCTCCGTCAGCCGTACGACCGTCGCCGCGGCCTACGAGGCGCTGCGTGCCGAGGGATTCCTGGAGTCCCGGCGCGGTGCGGGCAGCTGGACCGCCGTGCCGGCCGGCAACCCACTGCCCGCGCGCGGCCTGGAACCGCTGCCCCCCGAGGCCCTCGGATCCGTGATCGACCTCGGCTGCGCGGCGCTGCCCGCACCCGAGCCCTGGCTCACCCGCGCCGTGCAGGGCGCCCTGGAGGAGCTGCCGCCGTACGCGCACACGCACGGCGACTATCCCGCGGGGCTGCCCGCGCTGCGCTCGATGATCGCGGAGCGGTACACCGCGCGCGGGATCCCGACCATGCCCGAGCAGATCATGGTGACCACCGGGGCGATGGGCGCGATCGACGCCATCTGCCACCTGTTCGCGGGGCGCGGCGAGCGCATCGCCGTCGAGTCCCCCTCCTACGCCAACATCCTCCAGCTGATGCGCGAGGCCGGAGCCCGGCTGGTGCCCGTCGCCATGGCCGAGGGGCTCGCGGGCTGGGACATGGACCGCTGGCGTCAGGTCCTGCGCGACGCGGCCCCGCGCCTCGCCTACGTGGTCGCCGACTTCCACAACCCGACCGGCGCCCTCGCGGACGAGGGCCGGCGGCGGGGGCTCGTGGAAGCGGCACGCTCGGCGGGGACCGTGCTCGTCGTCGACGAGACGATGAGCGAGCTGCATCTGGAGGACGGACTGGACATGCCGCGCCCGGTGTGCGGCTTCGACCCCGCGGGATCTACTGTCATCACCGTCGGCTCCGCGAGCAAGGCCTTCTGGGCCGGGATGCGGATCGGCTGGGTGCGTGCCGCTCCAGACGTCATCCGCAGCCTGGTTGCCGCCCGTGCCTACGCCGACCTGGGCACACCCGTGCTGGAGCAGCTCGCCGTGAACTGGCTGCTCAGCACCGGAGGCTGGGAGCAGGCCGTGGACATCCGGCGCGGGCAGGCCCGGGAGAACCGCGACGCCCTCGTGGCCGCGGTGCGGCGTGAGCTGCCCGGATGGGAGTTCTCGGTGCCCCGGGGCGGCCTCACGCTGTGGGTGCGGACCGGCGGCCTGTCCGGCTCCCGCCTGGCCGAGATGGGCGAACGCGTCGGCGTACGCGTCCCCTCCGGCCCCCGCTTCGGTGTGGACGGCGCCTTCGAGGGCTATGTGCGCCTGCCGTTCACGGTGGGCGGCGCGGTGGCCGAGGAGGCCGCGGTGCGCCTGGCGGCGGCGGCCCGCCTGGTCGAGAACGGCGCGAGCACCGGGAACGAGGCGCCGCGCACGTTCGTGGCGTAGCTGCCCTCGAAGCCCTCGAAGCCCCCGCAGCGCCCGAAGCCGTACGGCCGGGGCCCACGTCGCCACGCGCACCGGGCTTCGACACCATCAGGCCTGAGCCGAGGGACTTCGGCTCAGGCCTGATGAGAAGGTGCGGAACGGGACGGGAGTCTCAGCCCTCGGCCGCCACCGGGAGGGACGCCGTGGGCTGGGCGTCCGCGGTGAGGGACTTCGCGGGCTGTGCCTCCCCGGGGAGCGCCTCGACGGGCCGTGTGTCCGGGGCGCCCGGAGTCGTCCGTCCGGGAAGCAGGCCGAGCACGGCCTGCCGTTGCGCCTCGCTGGTCGTTTCGTCGTACGGGTCCGGAGTCGCCGGGACCTGGATCCGGAGGACGGGCCCGCTCCCGAGCCGCGCGTAGCCGCGCCCGGGCGGGACGTTCCGGGTCGGCGTGGTGTGCGGCGGGGCCCCGAGCACCGCCTCCAGCTGCTCGGAGGACGCCGCCCCGAGCACCACGCGCGCGCGGGTGTGCTGCCGCACGGCGTCGCTGAGGCAGTCGAGGCTGTCGAAGTGCTCCGCCACCACCACCATGACGCCGGCTGCCCTGCCGTGGCGGAGGGGGACCTGGAGGAGCGCCTGTGGGTCGTTGCGCCCGTCGGCGGCGGCGAGGTGGCCCAGAGCGCTGGGCCTGTCCAGCAGGATCCACAACGGGTTCTTGACGTCGTCCGGAGTGGGGTGCCCCGCCTGCCGGGCGCGGTTCGCGGCGATCAGCCGCCGCTCCGTCTCGTGCGCCGCCCATTCGAGGCTCGCGAGGGCCCCGGCCGGCGCGCACTCGACGGCCAGCACGCCGTCCCTGCCGGTCAGGCAGGCGTACTCGCCGGTGCCCGCACCCTCGACGACGACCACGTCGCCGTGCTGGAGTGCCTGGAGGGCGATGGAGCGCAGCAAGGTGGTCGTGCCGCTGCCGGGCTGGCCCGCGATCAGCAGGTGCGGCTCGGTCGAGCGGACACCCGTGCGCCAGACGACGGGCGGGACGTCCCGCTTTTCCTCCCCGTGGGTGAGGGGCAGCGTGCGCTGGACGTCGGCGGGGTCGGTGAAGCCGAGGACCGTCTCGCCGGGCGCGGTGACGAAGCGCTGGGCGGCGATGTCGGTGGGCAGCGGAGGCAGCACGTCGACGGCGAGTTCGTTGCCCTCCTCGTCCCACGCGAAGTGGTACTCGCGACCGCGCCCCGACTTCGCGTGCAGCAACTGCTCGATCCGGGCCCGGGACTCCGTCTCGCCGTCCGTGAAGTACGCCGGATAGCGGACGAGGAGACGGGACACGCGCCCGTCGTCGTCGAACTCGAACGAAGGGAAGGCCTTCTCCCAGTCGCCGCCGTGGGCGTACAGGGGAGCGGGGTCCTCGGCCGTCGAGAAGTACGGGACCAGAGCCTCGTACAGCGACTGGAGGCGCTGGACCTGGGACTCGTCGGGGCCTGTCGGCTCGGGCGCCGCGCGTTCGCGTCCGGTCCACGCTGCCGCCGCCATCAGGCTGATGGCGGCGAGCAGCGGCCCGTACGGCAGCAGAGCCACGACCATGACCGCGGAGGCCGCCAGGAACAGCAGCGGTCCGCGCCGGTCCTTGGGGGTGTCGGCCCACTTGCGCCGTCCGGCCCCGGCCAGCCGACGCAGTCCACGGGTGATCGTGATCAGCGGTTGGAGGACATCGGTGGCGCTGTCGGCCGCCGTCCTGGCCAGCTCCCGGCTTCGGGCGATCTGCGCGCTGCCGCTGCTGAGAATGCGGGGGAGGGGGCGCCGGGCCACTGCTGTCTCCTGGTGGTGCGTGCGAGGGGGAGGGGCGTCAGAACTTGATCCCGCCGAGGAGGCTCGCCAGGCTCTCGCCACCGGCCTTGATGCTCGGTGCGATGGCCGTGCTCGCCAGGTAGAAGCCGAACAGGGTCGACACCAGGCAGTGCGATGCCTTGAGACCGTCCTTGCGGAAGAAGAGAAAGACGATGACGCCGAGCAGGACCACACCTGAGATGGACAAGATCATTTGAGCTCTCCTGGTTCGTGGGGACAGTCACCTGGTTCGTGGGGACAGTCACCATGAGTACTTCCAGGATCACAGGATGTATCCATACGATAAAAGGTGCAACTGGGTGATTTCGTGGTGATTTCATCCAGGTGGCAGAGTCGTCCTGAGGCGCCCGGGTGGGCCTGATGCGTTCGCCGTCGGCCCGTGGATCCGCTGTGATCTTTGCCGTCGGCGGGGCCGGTCATGTGCCGCCGGAGCCAGTACGCTGGCGATTCACCCGTACGGGCGCATCCCTGACCCCGTGCAGGTCCGGGCGTGACGGCTCCGCTCGCTGTCGTAAGCTCCCGCAGTCCCCGTTGTTGTCGTTGTGAGAGGCGGTCCGGCCGATGAGTGAAGCCCCCGACCCCGAGGTCGTGGAGCTGGCGACCAAGATCTTCGATCTGGCCCGCCGCGGCGAGACCGAGACGCTGGTGGCGTACGTCGACGCGGGTGTTCCGGCCAACCTCACCAACGACCGCGGTGACTCGCTCGTGATGCTCGCCGCCTACCACGGCCACGCCGAGGCCGTCCGCGCCCTGCTGGAGCGCGGCGCCGAGGCCGACCGCGTGAACGACCGAGGCCAGACACCGCTCGCCGGTGCCGTCTTCAAGGGTGAGGAGACCGTGATCCGGGTGCTCCTGGACGCCGGCGCCGATCCCGCCGCCGGGACGCCCTCGGCCGTCGACACCGCACGCATGTTCGGCAAGACCGAACTGCTCGAATTGTTCGGCGCGCATTGACGCATACATCCTGACCAGGCGAAACGCGAAAAACGGGGGAGGCGGTACGGGGCCGCCGGAAATACGGTCGCGGCAGGAAGAACTGCCGAGTCATCATGACGTCGTGATTCACGGACGCGATGGCTGGGCAGGTGTTGCCGCACCGCGCGGGCCGTGATCCGGCCCGCATGGGCCACCGACGAGAGGCAGAGGAAGATGGTCTACAGCAAGCAAGAAACGGCGGGCGCACCGACGTGTTGTCACGCGGCCAGGTAATGCAGGTTCCCGGTTGCGTCGACGCTTGATGTGAGGCTGTTTCCCATGTTCGATCCGGTCATAGCGCCCAGCGCCACGCTGCTCGGCCTGCTCCAGAGGGGCCGCGGCGACGGCACGCTGCACGCGCTCACCGCACCGCGAGCCGAAGCGCTCGCGGCGCTGAACCACTGTGTGCTGCGGGACCCCCGCCACGACTGGCAGGTGGAGAACCGCTCCCTCTACTACGCCCGTCTCTACCTCGACCTGAGCGGCGAGCTCGACGAGATCGAGCGCCACCTCTTCGACGTCGAGGACACTCTCGACGAGTGCGAGTCACGCACCGGGCTCGCCCTGGCGGTTCTCGGCCACCTCGCTTCGTACGGCAGGCGCGGCGCGCTCGAACTGCTGCGCAGGTACGCCGCCGTGGGCACCAACTGGGCCTGGGCCCTGGACGAGCTGGCGCTGCGTGACGACGATGCGGGACTGCGCGCCCTGGCCGAACCCGTGCTCGCCCGGTTCCCGGCCGGTCCGGAGGGCGAGGCCGCCCTCGCCGCCGTCGTGCGCGACGCCTTCGAGCCCCGGCCCTGGCGACTGTGGGCCGACGATCCCCGCGCATCCGTCGGCGCGCGCGTGCGCGGCGCCCAGGAGGCCGGCTCCTTCGACCGCTGGCAGCGCCAGATGCGACCCAGCGGGCCCCGGCCCGGCTGGAGCGTGCAGGCGGTCTTCGACTGGGCGCAGCAGGGCATGGACCGCGGGGCGGCACTGCACGTCCCCGCCGCCCGCTGCCTCATGGCCGTCGCGGGTCCCGAGGACCGGGCGGAGATCGTCGCGGCCGCACGCGACGGCGGGGAGGGCGCGCGCTGCACCGCCCTGCGCTATCTCGCCGAAGGCAACGACCCCGAAGTCCTCGACCTGATCGAGACGGCGGTCGCCACCGGTTCGAGAGCCGTCGTGGACGCCGCCGTCGACGCCTTCGAGCGGATGCGCAGCGTCGCCGCCGTCGACCGGGCGCGCGGCTGGGGGCACCGGCCCGACGTCCTGGGGGCCGCCGCCGGGCGGATGCTCGCCTGCCGGGGCGGGGCCCAGGACAGCGAACTGGTCCTCGACGCACTGCGCGAGGCGGTACGCGGCGAAGGCCCCGACGCGCCCACCCTGTGGACCCTCGTCGACGGCGCCGGACGGCTCGGCATCGCCTGTGCCGCCCCCGTGCTGCGGCACATCTACCGGGAGACGGCGTCGTCCCATCTGCGCGGGCGCGCCGCACGCGCCCTGGCCGCCACCGACCCCTCGTTCCCCGCCGGCTTCGCCGTCGAATGCCTGTGGGACTGCGAGGAGACGACCCGCGAGGTCGCCGCACGGCACGCCGAGACCGGTGACGCGCGCGTGGTGGACCAACTGCGCCGGCTGGCCACGGATCCGGCCGAGGAGGCCGATGTCCAGACAGCGGTCCGCAGCCGGATCGGACCCGACATGCCCGCCGTATGAACGTTCGGTGACCCGTGAGTCAGGGGGGCGTGGACGCGGGCTGACCTGGACAGGGGCGCAGCGCAACGCTCATGGGACGTTCCCCGCGCGGAAAGATCCACTTTGACGCGTCCACGTCCGGCACGGCGACAACACCGGTATGCGTGTCGTCATCGTGACCGAATCCTTTCCCCCCGATGTGAACGGCGTGGCCCACTGCGCGCTCCAGACCGCCCGGCACCTCGTCGATCGCGGTCACGCCCCCCTCGTCGTCGCTCCGGCGTCCCCCAAGTCCCCGGCGTCCCCCAAGTCCGCCGCGTCCGCCAAGCCCCCGGCGTCCCCCAAGTCCGTCCCGGCCCCGGCCGATTCCCCGTTCTCCGCTCCGCCCGGGTGGGAGGACGCTCACGGACGGGGCGGTGAACCCGTCGCGGGGAAGAGGGCCGACGCCTCGGCGCCCTGCCCCGTCGTCCGTGTCCCCTCCCTCCCGCTCCCGGGCTATCCCCAGGTCCGCGTCGCCCTCCCCAGCCGACGCGTCGCCGCCGCGATCACCGAACACCGCGCCGACATCGTCCACCTGGCCAGCCCCTTCGTCCTCGGCGTACGCGGCATGGCCGCCGCCGCCCGGCTCGGCATCCCCGCCGTCGCCGTCTACCAGACCGACCTCGCCGGCTACGCCCGCACCTACATGGGCGCCGGCGAAGCCACCGCCTGGCGGCGCATACGCTCCGTGCACGCCGCCGCCGACCGGACCCTCGCCCCGTCCAGCGCCGCCCTGGCCGACCTGGAGGCGCACGGCGTGCCCCGGGTGCGGCTGTGGCCGCGCGGCGTCGACACGGTCCGCTTCCGCCCCGGACACCGGGACGAAAGGCTGCGCCGCGAACTGGCGCCCGGCGGCGAACTGATCGTGGGCTACGTCGGCCGCCTCGCCCCCGAGAAGCACATTGAACTGCTGGCCGGCGCCTGCGGCCTCGACGGCGTGCGCGTGGTCGTGGTCGGCGACGGCCCGAGCGGGACGACCCTGAGGGGAGCCCTCCCCGGCGCCGTGTTCCTCGGCCGTCGCACGGGCGACGAACTCGCCCGTATCTTCGCCTCCCTGGACGTCTTCGTGCACACCGGCCCCTTCGAGACCTTCTGCCAGACCGTGCAGGAGGCCATGGCGAGCGGCGTGCCCGTCGTCGCACCCGCCGCGGGCGGGCCGCTGGACCTGGTCGCCCACGGCCGCACCGGACTGCTGGTGCCGCCGCGCGACGCCGGCGCCGTACGGGACGCGGTGGCCGCCCTCGCCGCGGACCCCGGCCTGCGCAGGGCCTACGGCACCGCGGCGCGGGACATGGTCGAGGGCCGCACCTGGGCCGCCGTCGGCGACCAGCTCATCGGGCACTACACGGACGTGCTCTTCGCGCGGAAGCCGGTGGCGGCATGAAGCTGCGCATCGTACGGCTCGCCAACTTCGTCGCCCCCGCCTCCGGCGGCCTGCGCACCGCGCTGCGTGAGCTCGGCGCCGGCTACCGGGCGGCCGGGCACGAACCGGTCCTCGTCGTCCCCGGCGAGCGCGCGAGTGACGAGGAGACCGAACAGGGCCGGGTGATCACGCTGCCCGGACCGCTGCTGCCCGGGACGGGCGGCTATCGGGTGCTCACCGACAAGCGGCGGGTGGCCGGGCTCCTGGAGTCCCTCGCGCCCGACCGCCTGGAGGTCTCCGACCGGACCACGCTGCGCTGGACCGGGGTGTGGGCACGGCGGGCCAGGGTGCCGGCCGTGATGGTCTCCCACGAGACCGCCGACGGGGTGCTCCGGACCTGGGGGCTGCCGCAGGGCCTGGCCCGGCGGACCGCCGACGCCCTCAACGTCCGCACCGCGCACACCTACGCGCGCGTGGTGTGCACCACCGAGTTCGCCGAGCGCGAGTTCATCCGGATCGGCGCCCGCAACGTCGTACGCGCCCCCCTGGGCGTCGACCTGGTCGGACGGCATCCCGCGCTGCGGGACGACGCGCTGCGGGCCCGCCACGCGCGCGGGGGCGAGGTGCTGCTCGTGATGTGCTCGCGGCTGTCGGTCGAGAAGCGGCCGGGCACGGCGCTCGACGCGCTGGAAGCGCTGCTGCGGCGCGGACAGCGGGCCGTTCTCGTCGTCGCCGGAGACGGGCCGCTCAGGGCCAGGCTCGAACAGCGCGCACGAGAGCGGGGCCTGCCCGTCACGTTCCTCGGGCACGTCACCGACCGTGCCGCTCTGGGCGCCCTCCAGGCCACCGCCGACGTGTGCCTGGCGCCCGGGCCGGCCGAGACGTTCGGGCTCGCCGCGCTGGAGGCCATGGCCTGCGGGACCCCCGTGGCGGCCAGCGCGCTGTCCGCCCTCCCGGAGATCGTGGGCGCGGCCGGCGCCACGGCGGCGGACAGCGGGGAGTCCTTCGCGGACGCGGTACGGCTGCTGCTCGGGCGGCCCGAACGCGAGCGCAGGGAAGCGGCACGCGCGCGTGCGGAGTGCTTCGGCTGGGACGACGCCGTGGCGGGCTTCCTCGCCGCGCACGACGCCGAGGTCCAGGCGCGGCCGCGTCTCCAGGAGGGCGTGGGATGAGACCGCTTCGGTTCGTGGCCCTCGGCGACTCGCTCACGGAAGGCGTGGGCGACTTTGTGGGCGAGCGCCGGCGGGGGTGGGCCGCGCTGCTCGCCGACGGCCTCGCCCGGTCCGTCGACTTCACCAACCTCGCCGTGAGCGGGGCGCAGACCCGCGACGTGCTGGAGCGGCAGACACCGGTGGCGCTGGCCATGCGGCCGGACGTGGTGTCCGTCGTGATCGGCGTCAACGACACCCTGCGGTGCACCTTCGACATCCATGCCGTGGCCGCCCGGCTCGACGAGGTGTACGCGGCCTTCCGGGGCCAGGACGCCGTCCTGCTCACCGCGTGCCTGCCGGATCCCGGCGCCATGCTCGGATTGCCGGGCGCCCTGGCCCGCCCCCTGGCCCGGCGGCAGCGGGCCGTCAACACCGTCGTGCACGCGCTGTCCGAACGGTACGGGGCGGTGCACCTGCACGCCGCGGAGGGCGCGTGGCTGCGGGACCGCGCGATGTGGAGCGCGGACCGGCTGCACCCCGGAGAGCGCGGGCACCGGCAACTCGCCCTCCGCTTCCATGCGTTGCTCACGCGCGAGGGCATCGCCCAGGGGACGGCGCCCGGCGCCGAGCCCGAGTTCCCGCCGCCGACCCGGTCGGCCGGCCTGTGGTGGCTGGCCACCGCGGGCACGGGGTGGGTGGCTCGCCGGTGCACGGACCTGCTGCCGCAACTCCTCACCCTCGCCGCCGCCGAGGTACGGCACCGGGCGCGCGGCACCAGCGCCCGGCTCGACCTGAGCGCCTCGCACGCCGTGGCGTCCGCGCTCGCCGCCCTCTCGGCGGCCGAACAGCCGGACGTGGCATGAGGACGGGGCCGCGACCTTCTCGGGGCGGCGCATGGCTGCTCGGCGTAGGTGTGCGACGGCGCGGCGTCGGCGTACGGACGCTGGTCGGTGTGCGACCGCGCGGCATCGGCGTAGGGGTGCTCGGTGTCGGCGTGCCTGCGCACGTCGGCCGTGTGCTCAGCGGCGGCGTACTGGCGTGAAGCGGACCGGCGTGCCCGGTACCGCCTGAGCGGCTGCCGGGAGGTCGGTGGAGCGGACGACCGCGATCACCGGGTACCCGCCGGTGGTCGGATGGTCGGCGAGGAACACCACCGGTCTGCCGTCCGGCGGTACCTGGACGGCGCCCAGGACCAGGCCCTCGCTGGGGAGTTCGCCGGAGACGGCCCTCTCCAGCGGGGGCCCGTCGGTCCGCAGGCCGATGCGGTTGCTCGCGGAGGACACCCGGTACGGGCGTGTGGTGAGGGTACGCAGTGCCGACGCCGTGAACCAGTCGTCGCGCGGACCGGGCGTCACACGCAGTACCAGTTCGGAGGGCGGCGCGACGTGCGGGACGACGTCCACGCGCGCGTGGAGCGCGCCGGGCCGGCCCACGGGCAGCACCGTGCCGTCGGTGAGGGGCGCCGGGCCGAGGCCCGAGAGGAGGTCGGTGGAACGGCTCCCGAGGACCGGCTCCACGGCCACGCCTCCCGAGACGGCCACGTAGCTGCGCAGCCCCGCGCGCGCGGAGCCGACGTCCAGGAGTGCCCCGGCGGGCAGGTGCACGGGCGCGCTCCAGGCGGCGGGACGGCCGTCCACGGTCACCGGGCACGGCGCTCCCGTCACCGCCACGACGACCGCCGAACGCGGCCGCAGGGCGCAGCCGTCGAGCGTCGTCTCCAGGACGGCCGACTCCGCCGGATTGCCGACGAGCCGGTTGGCCAGTGCCGCCGCGGGCGGGTCGAGTGCGCCGGAGCGCGGTACGCCGAGGTGCGCGTGGCCGGGGCGGCCCTCGTCCTGGACCGTGGTGAGGGCTCCGGAGCGGACGACCGACAGGGCACGGTCCGTCATGAGAGCTCCGCCGGGACGAAGCGGACGCGGGCACCCGGTGTCAGCAGCGCCGCGGGCACGCGCGCGTGGTCCCACAACACCGCGTCCGTCGTGCCGATCAGCTGCCAGCCGCCCGGCGAGGAACGCGGGTACACGCCCGTGTACGGGCCGGCGAGCGCCACGGAACCCGCCGGGACCGCCGTACGCGGAGTCGCCCGGCGAGGCACGTCGTACCGGGACGGCAACCCCGTGAGATAGCCGAAGCCGGGGGCGAACCCGCAGAAGGCGACCCGGAACTCGGCCGCCGCGTGGATCGCGGGCACCTCCCGCTCCTCGACACCCCACAGAGCCGCGACGTCCGTCAGGTCGGGGCCGTCGTAGCGCACGGGGATCGCGACGGCGCCGTCCGCGCGCGCGGGCAGCGGCGGGATGTGCCACGAGGGCAGCCGTCCGGCCAGTCCCACGGGGTCGTCCACACCGTCCAGGAGGACGGTACGGGCCGCCGGCACGATCTCCCGCACGGACAGGGTCCCCTCGGCGCGCCGGCGCAGCAGCTCCGCGTGCAGAGCCTGGGCGGCGTCGCCGCAGGAGACCTCGACGAGCAGGGCGCTCTCCCCGACGGGCAGCGCCCGCACACCCTCCTCCGGGGGCCGGGCCGCGATCCCGCTTCCGGCGGACGGGGCGGAGCTTTCCCCGAGGGGCGCTGCCGTCATGCGAACGCCTCCACGCGGACGCCGGAGGACTCCAGGCTTTCGCGCACGCGGCGGGCCAGGCCGACCGCGCCCGGGGTGTCCCCGTGCAGGCACAGGGAGCGTGCCCGGACCGGGATGCGGGTCCCGGACAGGGCGCTCACCTCACCGAGGCGGGCCAGTCCCACCGAGCGCTCGACCACGGCCTCGGCGTCCGTGATGACCGCGCCGTCCCGGCCCCGCGGCACCAGCGTGCCCTCCTCGGTGTACGCGCGGTCCGCGAACGCCTCGGTGGCGGTGGGCAGTCCGGCCTGTTCGGCGAGTTTCAGGAAGCGGGACGACGGCAGGCCGAGGACGGGCAGGGCGGCGTCCGCGAGCCGGACGCCCTCGACGACCGCCGCCGCCTGCTCCTCGTCGTGCACCACACGGTTGTAGAGCGCGCCGTGCGGCTTCACGTACGCGACACGTGCCCCGGCCGCGCGCGCGAAGACCTCCAAGGCGCCGATCTGGTAAGCCACTTCGGCGGCCAGCTCGTCCGGCGGCACGTCCATCGCGCGCCGCCCGAACCCCGCCAGGTCCCGGTAGGAGACCTGGGCACCGATCCGCACGCCGCGCTCGGCCGCCAGCGCGCACACCCGCCGCATGGTGGCCGCGTCCCCGGCGTGGAAGCCGCAGGCCACGTTGGCGCTGGTGACGACGGACAGCAGTTGTTCGTCGTCGGTCAGTCGCCAGCGGCCGAAGCCCTCGCCGAGGTCGGCGTTGAGATCGATCGGGGTCATGGGGAGCGGTCCCTCCTGTTCGGTCGTCGTGGGCCGCGTCACGCCACGCGGTACTGCTCGTCACGGGTGTCCGTGAGGAACATCTGACCGGGTGCGTGGGTGATCGCGAAAGGGGGGCGGGAGGCCATCACGGCCGCCTGGGGCGTGACACCGCACGCCCAGAACACCGGGATGTCGTCCGGCGCGAAGTCCACGGGATCGCCGAAGTCGGGGCGTGCGAGGTCCGCGACGCCCAGCCCCGACGGCTCACCGCAGTGCACCGGCCCGCCGTGCACGGCGGGCAGCAGACTGCTCTCCCTGATCGCCGCGGCCAGGTGCTCGGGAGGGACCGGGCGCATCGACACCACCATCGGGCCGTGCAGCCGCCCCGCGGGCCGGCACTGACGCGCCGTCACGTACATCGAGACGTTGCGCCCCTGTTCGATGTGGCGCATCGGTACCCCCGCCTCGCTCAGCGCCCACTCGAAGGTGAAGCTGCACCCGATGAGAAAGGACACCAGGTCGTCACGCCAGCGGTCCAGCACGTCCGTCGGCTCGTCGACCAACTCGCCGTGCTCCCAGATCCGGTAGCGCGGGAGATCGGTGCGCAGGTCGGCACCCTCGGCGAGCGGAGTGGTCCAGGCGCCGGCGTCGGTGACGTCCAGCACCGGGCAGGGTTTGGGGTTGCGCTGGCAGAACAGCAGCATCTCGTACGCCCAGTCGGCGGGGACCGAGATGAGGTTCGCCTGCGTGTGGCCCGCGGCGACCCCCGCGGTGGGGCCGGACAGGCCCGAACGGAAGCGGGCCCGCGCCTGTCCGGGCGTCCACGCGTGCGCGTGGACGTCGCGGCCGGGCGCCCCCGTCGCGCGGAGTTGCGGGCCGGGGAGACTCGACGGGCGCACGTGGAGGGTGTCCTTCACCGGAGTTCCTTCCCGCGGGTCTCGGGGAGCCCGAGGAGGGCCACCGCGGCGAGGGCGTAGCCGATCGCGCCGAAGACCAGCGCGCCGCCCACGCCCCAGCTGTCGGCCAGGAAGCCGACGGTGGTGGGGAAGACCGCGCCCACGGCACGCCCGGTGTTGTACGTGAAGCCCTGCCCCGTGCCGCGCACAGCCGTCGGGTACAGCTCGCTCAGGAACGAGCCGAAGCCGCTGAAGATGGCCGACATGCAGAAGCCCAGCGGGAAACCGAGCACGAGCAGCAGGTCGTTGGCGCCGCCGGGGATGTTCGCGTACGCGAGGATGCAGGCCGCCGACAGGATCGCGAAGAGCAGGATGTTGCGCTTGCGGCCGAGCTTGTCGGTGAGGTAGCCGCCGGTGAGGTAGCCGATGAAGGCCCCGGAGATCAGGAACGTGAGGTAGCTGCCGGTGCCGACGACGGACAGACCGCGTTCCGTCTTCAGGTAGGTGGGCACCCAGGTGGCCAGCGTGTAGTAGCCGCCCTGGACACCGGTGGAGAGCAGGACCGCGAAGCACGTGGTGCGCAGCAGGCCGGGACCGTCGGCGCCGGCGGGCTTGAAGATGGCGGCGAACGAGCCCTTCCTGGCGCTCTTCTCGCGCTGGGCGGCCGCCTCGGGGGCGTCCTGCACCTTGCGGCGGACCCAGACGACGAGCAGTGCGGGCAGCGCGCCGGTCCAGAACATCACGCGCCAGGCGAGGTCGTCGTCGACGTACTGGAAGACCAGTGTGTAGACGACGACCGCGAGCCCCCAGCCGACGGCCCAGGAGCTCTGGACCGCGCCGAGCGTACGGCCACGGTGGCGCGGGCTCGCGTACTCGGCGACCAGGATGGCGCCGACCGCCCACTCGCCGCCGAAGCCGAGGCCCTGAAGGGCCCGGAACACCAGCAGTGTCTCGTAGTTGGGCGCGAAGCCGCAGGCCACGGTGAACACCGCGTAGGTGGCCACGGTGAGCAGCAGTGCCTTCACGCGCCCGATGCGGTCCGCGACGACGCCGGCGACCGCGCCGCCGATCGCCGAGACGACCAGCGTGACCGTGGTGAACAGGCCGGTCTGGCCGCTGTCCAGGCCGAAGTACGCGGCGAGCGCGACCATGCCGAGCGGCAGCGTGAAGTAGTCGTACGAGTCGAGGGCGTAGCCCCCGAAGGCGCCGCCGAAGGCGCGGCGGCCCCGCGGGCCGAGGGCCCGCAGCCAGTCGAACGCGCCGTCCCGACCGGCGGGTTCGGGTGCACCCGGCCGGGCGTCGGGGGTCAGGGCCTGGGACGGAGGGGTTGTGCTCATGGGCACCTCACAGTGAGGGGACGGAGGGTGCTTGGGCTGAGCGGTGCGGCGCGCGGCGGCGGACGCCGGAGCGGTGCGAGTGCGGGTCGGCGGCCTGCCGTGCGCGGTCGTGCTGGCGGTGCGGGTGCGAGTCCTGCGGCTTGGCGTGTGCGTTCGTGCGAGCAGATGCGTGCGTGTGCGGTTCGGGGCTGCGCTGCACGTGCGTCCGCAGCCGCGAGCAACATCTATGCGGTTTTATGGGCGATTTGCCCGCAGTTGTTCGAGCGGTGCGGTGAAGCCGAGCGGATGACGCCTGACCGCCAAGGTAGAGGATCGTTGAACGATCCCTCAATACCCATGTTGTTTCGTTCTTGTATCTGCGATTGAATTCCGGGCATGGCAGAGCTGACGGGACTGGCCGACGATCGCGCCCTGCTGGGCCGCACCAGCACCGCCGAGCGGGTCTCGGACATCCTCAGGAGCCGTATCGCCGACGGGTTCTTCCCGCCCGGCACGCGATTGTCCGAGGACAGCATCGGCGGGGCGCTCGGCGTCTCCCGCAACACCCTGCGGGAGGCCTTCCGGCTGCTCACGCACGAACGGCTGCTGGTCCACGAGCTCAACCGCGGCGTCTTCGTACGGGTGCTGACCGTCGACGACGTCGAGGACATCTACCGCACCCGCTCCCTCGTCGAGTGCGCCGTGGTCCGAGGCCTCGGTGAGCCGCCGTACGCCGTGGACGGCCTCGCCCACGCCGTCGCCGACGGACAGCGGGCGGCGCGCGAAGGCGACTGGAAGGGCGTCTCCACCGCCAACATCCACTTCCACCGGGAACTGGTGGCGCTCGCCGGGAGCGACCGCACCGACGAGCTGATGCGCAGCGTCTTCGCCGAACTCCGCCTCGCCTTCCACGTGGTGGACGACCCCCGGCGGCTCCACGAGCCCTACCTCGTCCGCAACCGTGACATCCTCGGCACCCTCCAGGACGGCGACCGGGACGGCGCAGAGCAACTGCTCTCGGTCTACCTCGACGACTCGCTCAGTGGCCTCGTCGAGGTGTACGGACGGCGGGTGGCCGACGCGGCGCAGGGCACCGCCTGACCGGGCCGGGGGCCATCTCTGTGCCTGTCGTGACCGCCGGTCGCATCTGCGTCGTTTCGACCGTTGTCAGACCGAGGACCTAGTCTGTGCACCGTGACTTCGCGTGCATCGACGGACAGCGTTCCGCCCCAGCTCAGCGCGGGGCCGCGCCCGGCACCGGGCCCGGCCGCCGACGAGGGCCTGGCGCGGCGCCTGCGCGCGCTCGCCTGCACCGCGCCGCTGCACGACCTCGACGCACGCAAGGCGAACCTCGCCGGTGAGTACACGGTCTACGGAATGGCGGAGATCGCCCTCGCCGCCATCGACCTCGTCACACTCAACATGGACTTCGACACAGGCGCCGACCACGACCAGATAGTGGCCAGGCTCATCCCGCGCATCGCCGCGCAGGCCCCGCGGCGGCCCGTCGCCGAGCACGAGCGCGTGGCCCGCTGGGTCCTGGAGAACCTGATCAACGTCGGCAGCGTCGACCGCGGCTTTCGCGCGGTGTACGGCACCTTCGCGACCGACGGCTCCTACGTCCGCCGCGACTACGACTTCAAGCTGATCGAGGAGGTGCCCGGGTACGGCGGCAGCGTCTACCTCCGTACGACCGACGAAGCGGTCAACGTCCTCGTCGGCGCCCTCGACACCGACGTCACCAGCGCGCAGATCGCCGCCGAGGTCAAGCTGGAGGTGCTGATCAGCAGGGGCCGGCTCGCGGACGCCCAGCTCGCCGCCGAGCAGGCCCGCTACCGCACCGTGCAGTACTCCGAGACGCTCCGCCGGGCGCTGGACGCGACCCGCCGCAATGTGCGGGCCGTCGACTGGCTCCAGGCCGTCCCGGACATGATCGCCGAGGCGCTGGACCACGTGGCCGACCGGTACCGCCACGAGAACGCGATCCTCACCAACATCCGCAAGGCCCGGGACGAGTCCGAGGATCCGGAGCACAAGCGGCGGGCCGCCGAGCTCGTCGACATCGTCAAGGACTGCATCCGCAGGCACACCCAGCTCCAGTCCCGGCTGCTGGAGGCGGGCCCCCTGTTCCGCGCGGAGCAGGACCGGCAGGCCTTCGCGACCCCCATGACGACGTCCGGCATCGACCTGTACGGACATCTCGTCGCCCCTGTACTGCCCCTGCCGGTGGAGCGGGCACTGCGCGTCACCGACGCCTTCTTCGCCCGCGGGACGGGGTTGCGCACCCCCGTCGCCGTACGCGTCGGGGATCTCGTCGACCTGCTCCTGACCCCGCCCCTGGAGCGGGAGCACCTCGGCGCCGAGATGCCCGAGCCCGATCTGATCGCCACGCCGGACGACAGCCGGTTCAGTGAGGAGCAGCTCGCCTCCGCGAGGGAACTGCTCGACCTGCCCGCGGACGCGCCGCGCCGCCTGTCCGGACTCCTTGCCGAAGCCCGCCGCCGCGACCCCGAACTGCCCTATCTGGTCGCGCTGCTGGCCGTCCACGCGGCCAGCCCGCCGGTCGGCACCGCCTACCGGCAGGGCGAGGAGAAGCTGCTCTTCGCGGTGGACGACGGCACGGAGCTGGACGACCCGGAGTTCGGCGGCGCCGACCTCATCGTCGGCACCGCCCTGCTGGACGCGGCGGGGATGGCGGCGGGCCGCACGGAAGCCGCATGAGATGCCGGACCGCAGCCGGACGCGGGACCGGACCGACGCCCGCCTGACCCAGGCCGGACGCGGCGCCGGGCCCGCGACGGAGCCCGCGTGGCGACGGCGGGGAGCCGCGCGAGCGGCCCGGCCCGGACCGGACACCCGGCCCGGCGCACGCCGCACGAGCCGCCGGGCGACAGCCCCCTGACATTGACGTAAGTGATGAAGCACCAGCCGACCAAGGAGCCCCGACCGTGACCGAGCACGTCGAGTGGAGTGAACCGGAGGCCACCGCCGCTCCGGCGCACGCCCCCGTCACCCCGGCCGACGCCGCCGACGCGGCGCGGCTCGTCGCCTTCGGGCTCCAGCCCAAGCTCCAGCCCGCCCGCGACCAGGAGTACACCGAGCTGCTGCGCCGCTACCGCGAGGACCCGCCGTTCGCACGGCTCGCCGACGCCGTGGCCGCCGGGCTCGGGCTGGTCGTGCTGGAGGTGTCCCCGCGGGCGGGGATGGCGGTGACCGCCGCCGAAGACTCCGTGTTCGCCGTCCGGATGGGCGACTACGCCCGCCGCGCGTCGGCCGACTCCGGCGACCGCTTCCTGCACGGGCTCGCCCACCTCGCGCTCGCCGCCCTCGCCTTCCCCCGCCCCGAGGACCTCGCGGACGACGGCTACATCGGACGCGTCTCGGTCAACGGCGTCGACGCGTTCGTCCGGCAGGCCTGCCGGCGCCTGGAGGAGCGGGCGGGCGACCAGGGCGAGAACACCGACCCGGCGACGGACGCCCCGGGTCTGGAGGCGGCATGGCGGATCTGGGCGCGCCGCAGCTCCACCGGCGCCACCAAGGACGCGAGACGACTGGCCGGCTCGACCACCGGCATCATCGGCAAGGCGGCCGCATTCCTCACCGACTCGGGATTCCTCCAGCGCACCGGGGACGACGCAGGAGGCACCTACCGCACGACGGCCCGCTATCAGCTCCAGGTCCGCGACATGGCGGGCAGCGCGGCCATGGCCGAGCTCCTGGAACTGGGCGTCGTCCCGGTGACCGACGGCACCGCGACCCTGATGCCCGCCGAGGACACCGACGACCTCGAGCTGGCCGCCGACGCCGGACTGCCCTTCCACTCCTGACCGACTCACCCCCCTCACGACTACGAGAGTCCGCCGCCATGTACGAGCTGTCCCGGGTCCGCCTCTACTCCATCGGGCCTGCCGGTGCGCGCTACGCCGACACCGTGCTGGACCTGCGGGGTGTCGGCGAGCCCGTGCCCGACCCCGCGCCCATCCAGGCGGAGTTCTTCGAGGAGGAGCCCGTCGGGCCGCCGCGCCGGCCCGCTCCGGCGGGCGTGCTCTTCCTGGAGAACGGCGGCGGCAAGTCGGTGCTGCTCAAGCTGATCTTCTCCGTGATGCTCCCCGGCCACCGCAACACCCTCGGCGGCGCCAGCTCCGGCGTCCTGCGCAAGTTCCTGCTCGCCGACGACTGCGGGCACGTCGCGCTGGAGTGGCAGCACACGCTGACCGGCGAGTGCGTCGTGGTCGGCAAGGCCAGCGAATGGCGCGGGCGGCAGATCTCCAACGACCCGCGGAAGTTCGCCGAGGCCTGGTACTCCTTCCGGCCCGGCCCCGGACTGAGCCTGGACAATCTGCCCGTCGCGGAGTCCACCGCCGTGCGCCCGCCGGTGGAGGGCGCGTCCGGGGCGCAGGGACGACGCCGCACCATGAAGGGTTTCCGGGACGCGATCACCGAGGCCGGCAAGGCGTACCCGCACCTCGAAGTGCACTGGGAGGAAATCCACGACCGGTGGAACGAACACCTCGGCGACCTGGGCCTGGACCCCGAACTCTTCCGCTACCAGCGGGAGATGAACGCCGACGAGGGTGAGGCCGCCGGCCTCTTCGCGGTCAAGAAGGACTCCGACTTCACCGACCTGCTGCTGCGTGCGGTCACCGACACCCGGGACACCGACGGACTCGCCGACCTGGTCGGCGGCTTCGGCAACAAACTGGGGCGCCGCGCCGAACTGATCGCCGAGCGCGACTTCACGGCCGGCTCCGTCGAGCTCCTCGGGCGGATCGTCGAGGCCAGCGCGGCGCGCGCACGCGCGCGTGACATCCATGCGGGCGCGGAGCGGCGCACCCGGACACTGGCACGCCGGCTGTCCGCGCGTGCCGTGCAGGAGCGCGTGCGGGCCGGTGAGCTCGCCCAGCGCGTGACCGCCGCCGCGTACGCCGTCACCCACGCCGAGGGTGCCCGCGAGCGCAGCTCCCTCATCGCCGCCGAACTCGCCTACCGGCACGCCTCGTTGGCCCTGGCCGGGGCCGAGAAGTCCGCGACGGCACAGAAGCGCGAGCTCGCCGACGCGCGCACCCTGCACTCCGCGTGGCAGGCCGCCGAGGCCGTGCTGCGGCACCGCGCGGCCGCCGACCGCTCCGCGCGCGTGGCCGCCGCGATCCGGGAGGCCGAACGCGACGCAGCACCCGCGCTCGCCGCGCGCGCCGAGGCCGCCGTCGACCTGGTCCGCGCCCTGCACCGCGCCGCCGAGAGCGCCGAGACCCTCGCCAACGAGGAGGAGGAGCGCTCGGCCGGTCTCCAGGAGGTCGGCGAGACGGCCTACGCGGACTCGACCGCCGCTGCGACCGCGGCGCAGCGCGCCCGCAGCGAGGTCGGGCATCTGCGTCAGCGCCTCGCCGAGGTCGAGCAGGAGACCGCCGAGGCGGTGCGCGCCGGCTGGCTCGACGACAGCGCCCCGGACGCCGACCCGGCCCGCGCCGCGCTCGCCGCCAGCGACGCCGAGAAGACGGCCGTCGCCTCCTGGGACACCGCACGCGAGGCCGCGCGCCGTGCCTTCGAGCACGCCCGCGAGGCCGCCTCCGCCGAGTCCCGCGCGGAACTGACGGCCGCACGCGCGGCGGACGCCGCCACGGCGGCCGAGCGGTCCTACGAGGCGGAGCGCCGTACGGCGGAGACGCTGGCCCAGGAGGAGCGGCTGGCCGAACTGCTCGGTCTGCCGGGCGCCGCCCGCCCGGTCCGCGGCACCGTGCCCGTACCCCGCACCGGCGACAGCCCGGCCGAGGACGCCCGCGGCGGTGGCGCCCACGGCAAGGAAGACGGTGCCGGGGCGAGGCGGAGAGCCGCGGACGACACTTGGGACACGGCCGAAAGCCCCTTGGCCCCAAACGAGTTGGACCACTACGCCGACGAGCTCCGCGAGCTCCTCGACGACGGGGTCGCCGCCGCCGAGCGCCAGCTGTTCGAGCTGCGGACCGCCGCCGCGGACGACGCGCGCATTCTCGGCGCCCTCGGCGACGGCGGCCTGCTGCCGCCGGGCCCCGACGTGCTGGCCACCGTGGAGTACCTCGGCGAACACGGCATTCCTGCCCTGCCCGGCTGGCGCTATCTCGCCCAGGCCGTCGACCCCGCCGACCACGCGCGCGTGCTCGCCGCCCGCCCTGAGCTGGTCGACGGCGTGATCATCACCGACCCGGACACGCACGCGCGGGCCCGCGAGGTGCTCGGCGACGCCGCGCTGCTGCCCCGTTCGGCCGTGGCCGTCGGCACCGCCGCCGCGCTGCTCGCCCCCACCCCGGCCCCCGACGCGGGAGACGGCGGAGTCTTCCTCGTACCGCCGAACCCGGCCATGCACGACGAGCACGCCGCCGACGAGGAGCGGCAGACGCTGCGCAGCCGCGCCACCCAGCGGGACGAGGAGATCCGCGTCCTGGCCGGGCGGCTCGCCAAGGACCGCGAGCTGGCGGCACGCCTCGCCTCGTGGCGCACCGGATGCCCGGCCGGGCGGCTCACGGAGCTCGTCACGGCCGCGGGAGAAGCACGCGCGTTCGCCGACGAGGCCGAGGCGGAGCTGGCCGAGGCCCGCACCGTCCGGGCGGAGGCCGACGAGGCCGCGGCCGAAGCGTCCCACGTGCGCGACGAACGCCAGGAGGCCGCGCAGCGTGCCCGGCGTGCCGCCGACGCGCTCGCCGGGCTCGCGTTCCGGCTGCGTGAGCGCGCCGGCTGGCAGGTCAAGGTCCGTGAACTCGCCGACGAGGCCGCGGAGTCGGAAGCGCGCGCCCAGGTCTGCCTGGAGCGCGCCCGCGCCGCCGACGAGGACCGCCGTGCCGCCCAGCGCGCGGCCGACGACGCCCGGCGCACGGCCCGCGCGCTGCGTGCCGAGCGCGCGGAGATCGCGGGCGCCCCCGATGACGTACCGGAGGACGGGGCGGCAGCGTCGCAGTCCCCGCTGCCCGCCCTGCGCGAGGCCTACCGCGCAGCGTCCCAGCTGTACGAGAAGGTCGGCGTCGGCGCCGACCTCCGCGCCGAACAGGCCCGGGCCGAGAGCGACGAGAGCGCCGCGCTCGCGGAACTGGACCGGCTGAGCAACAAGGTACGCACGCGCGCGGCCCAGCTCCTGGAATCGCCCGACGGCTCCGACGGGCCCTCCCGGCAGGCCGCCGCCGCCCGTGCCGAGGAGCTCGTGCAGCTCCTGGAGACCCGGATGTCGACCGCGAGCGAGCAGCTCGGACGACTGCGCGGCGAGGCCGAGCGGCACGCACCCGAGGACGGGGAGGCCCACACCCGGCTGCCCGAGGAACTGCTGCCCCGCGACGCCGAGCACGCGCAGAGCCTGCTGCGCACCGCCACGGGCGAACTGACCTCCCGTGTCGAGGCGTTGGACCAGGCCCGCGAGGCCCATGCCGAACTGCTCGCCGCCCACCGAGCCGCCGAGGACGCGGCCGGCGGCTTCGACGAGACGTCCGCCCTGCTCAGGGACCTCCTGCGCGAGCACGCCGACGAGGAGCAGGAGGAGCCCGAGCCCTACCCCGGCACGCTCGAAGAGGCACGCCACGTCGCCGCGGAGACCCGCCGCTCGCTGCGTGGCTGCGCCGCCGACCTGTCCGCCGCCGAGTCGGCCGTCCGCGAGGCCGGTGACGTCCTGGTACGGCATGCCAACTCCACGCGGTACGAGCAGGTGCGCACCCCCGCACGGCAGCAGATCCGCGAGCTTCCCGCCGCCGCGCTGCCGGATCACGCGCAGAAGTGGGCGGACGCGTTCGCGCCCCGGCTGCGGGTGCTGACCGACGAGCTGGCGCAACTGGAGCGCAACCGTGACTCGATCGTGGACCGGCTTCGCGGGCTCGTGGAGTCGTCGCTCGCCACCCTGCGGTCCGCGCAGCGGCTGTCCCGCCTCCCTGAAGGGCTCGGCGAGTGGTCGGGACAGGAGTTCCTGCGGATCCGGTTCGAGGAGCCCGACCAGGCCACCCTCACGGAGCGGCTCGGCGAGGTCGTCGACGAGGCGACCCGCGCGGCGGTCAGGAAGAACTCGGACATGCGCCGCGACGGTATGTCCCTGCTGCTGCGCGGAGTCAGCGCGGCACTCCAGCCGAAGGGCATCGCCGTCGAGATCCTCAAGCCGGACGCCGTGCTGCGCGCCGAGCGTGTCCCGGTCGGGCAGATGGGCGACGTCTTCTCCGGCGGACAGCTGCTCACCGCGGCCATCGCCCTGTACTGCACGATGGCCGCGCTGCGCAGCAACGACCGGGGCCGCGACAAGCACCGTCACGCCGGCACGCTCTTCCTCGACAACCCCATCGGCCGCGCCAACGCGACGTACCTGCTGGAGCTCCAGCGGGCCGTCTCGGACGCGCTCGGCGTCCAGCTCCTGTACACCACGGGCCTGTTCGACACGACGGCGCTCGCCGAGTTCCCGCTGGTGATCCGGCTCCGCAACGACGCCGACCTGCGTGCCGGCCTGAAGTACATCAGCGTGGAGGAGCACCTGCGGCCGGGACTGCCGCAGCAGCCGCAGGCGGGGGAGGCCGTGCACAGCGAGATCACGGCGACGCGGATGTACAAACGTCCCGCGCCGAGCACTCCGCAGCCCTGAGTGGTGCGGGGAGCCGCCGGCCGGCATGGCGCGCGGCTCCCCGACGCCTCCGACGGGGCGTCCCGCGGACGCCCCCTTGCGGAGGTGCCGTCAGGCGTCTTCCTTCAGCAGATCGGCGCACTTCTCGCCGATCATCATCGTGGTGATGCACGGATTGACGGAGATGAGGTCCGGCATCACCGAGCCGTCCGCCACCCGCAGAGCCGCGATCCCCTTGACCCGCAGCCGCGCGTCGAGCGGCGCCGAGGCGTCGTCGTCCGCACCCATCTTCACCGTGCAGGACGGGTGGTAGACGGTGTTGTGGGTCTTGTGGATGTAGTCGAGCAGTTCGCCGTCCGTACGCACGTCGGGACCGGGCGCCAGCTCCGCGCCCGTCCAGCCGCTCAACGCGGGCTGCCCGGCGATCCGGCGCGCCAGCCTCAGGCCGTACGTCATCACCCGCACGTCGTGCTCGTGCGTGAAGTAGCGCGGATCGACCATCGGCTTGTCCCGGTAGTCACGGGTGCGCAGCCGCACGGTGCCCCGCGACTTCGCGCGTGTGACGTTCGGCGTCAGACAGAAGGCGTTCTCCGACGTGGGGAAGCCGTGCCGGGCCGTGTTCATGTCGAACGGCACCGAGCCGTAGTGGAACATCAAGTCGGGCCGGTCCAGGCCCGGTTCGGTGTCGTAGAAGATGCCCGCCTCCCACCACTGGCTGGACGTGGTGGTCATCGGCCGCCGGGCCTCCCACATGATGACGCCCTCGGGGTGGTCCTGGAGGTTCTGGCCCACGCCGCCCGCGTCCACGACCACCTCCACGCCCACCTCGCGCAGATGACCGGCCGGCCCGATGCCGGACAGCATCAGCAGCTTGGGGGTGTCGATGGACCCGCAGGACACGATCACCTCGCGGCGCGCGCGCACCGTCCGCGTGTGGATCAGGTCCGGGTCGAGGTACTCCGCGCCCACGCAGCGGCGGCCGTCGAGCACGAGCTTCTTGGCCCGCACCCCGGTGCGCACCTCCAGGTTCGGGCGCTTGCCCATCACCGGGTGGAGGTAGGCGACCGACGAGGACTGCCTGACGTTGTTCTCGTCGGAGTTGATCTGGAACCAGTTGGCGCCGCGGACCACGGTCGTACCGGTGTTGAAGGCGGTCGTCGGGATGCCTGCCTGCGCGCAGGCCTCCAACAGAGCCGCACCACAGGGGTCTTCGCCCTTCAGCGTGCGCAGCTTGACCGGGCCGCCTCGGCCGTGGTGGTCACCGGGCGCGTCGTTCGACTCCAGCCGCCGGTAGAGCGGGAAGAGTTCGGCGGCGCTCCAGCCCGTACAGCCGGCGGCGGCCCAGTCGTCGAGATCCTCCGCGGGGGCCCAGAAGGCGATGCACGAGTTGTGGGAGGAACAGCCGCCGAGCACCTTCGCGCGGGCGTGCCGCATGAAGCTGTTGCCGCTCGCCTGCGGCTCGACGGGATAGTCCCAGTCGTAGCCGGACTCCAACAGGCCCATCCAGCGCTCCAGTCTGAGGACGCTGTCGTCGCCGACGTCGCTGGGACCGGCCTCCAGGACGCACACGGTGACGGACGGGTCCTCGGAGAGCCGGGCGGCGATCACGTTCCCGGCGGTGCCGCCGCCGACCACCACATAGTCGAACTCGTCGATGCTCATGAGCGGGTGACCTCCTTCAGTCGGCCGTGGGGGCGGCGAGGGGGGACGTGGCGGCCGTGGACTCCAACCGGTGCTCGGCGAGCACACCGGTCCGGTGCCGCTGGACGAACCAGTAGTAGGCGAAGCCGCCGCCTGCGATGACGGCGACGAACAGCACCGCGCCCCAGCGCAGATACCAGTGGAAGGGCGCGGCGGCGTTGTACACGGAGGCGCGGGGCCAGATCAGGTTGAGCGTCATGGCCGCGCCCCACACCACGGCGACGATGTTGACGAGCAGGCCCCAGCGGCCCAGGCTGAACCGGCCCTCGCCCGCCGGCTGCCAGGTGCCGCGCAGCCTGGCGACCAGCATCGGTGCGGTGACGCCGAGATAGGCGAGGTAGATCATGATGATGCCGATGCTGGTGACGACGGTGAAGATCTGCGGCTGGCGGATGTTGACGACGAGGATCGCCACCGCCAGGACACCGATGATCACCGCGGGCAGCACCGGGGTCTTGAACCGCGGACTGACCCGCGCCATCAGGGCGGACGCGGGCAGATTGTTGTCCCGGGCCATCGCGAAGGCCAGCCGGATGGCCGCGGTGTGCACGGCGAGCGCGCAGACGGTGACCGCGATCAGCACGCACCACAGCATCGCCTTGCCCGCCGTCGGACCGAGTACGTCGAGCACGATGTACTGGAGGCCGTCCGTGGACAGCTTGTCGCCCTTGAGGCTGGAGACGCTCATCAGCGCCAGCAGCAGCACGAGTCCGCCGAGGACGAATGAGGCGACGATGGCGCGGATGATGGCGCGCGGGGCGTTGCGGGACGGGTCCAGGGACTCCTCGCCGAGCGAGGCGGCCGTGTCGAAGCCGTACATCACGTACGCGGACGCCAGCGAGGCCACGAGGAACGCACCCAGGTAGCCCGTGGAATGACCGGCCCCGGTGTCGGCGGTGTCCGTGACGACCTGCGGTCCTCGCGTGATGTGGACGGCGAACAGCACGATGAGGACGACGGTGGCGATCAGCTCGATGAAGACGCCGGCGCTGTTGATGGTGGCCATCAGCCTCACGCCGAAGGCGTTCACCAGGGTCGTGAACAGGATGAGCACGGTGGCCAGGACCACCGCGTTGGTGGCGACGTCGTATGCGCCGGTGCCGTCCCCGACGAACTGGAAGACGTCGGAGATCTGGGGCAGCGTGAGCTGATAGGCGAGCGCCACGGCCGAGATCGACACGATGGAGGCGATCAGCATCATCCAGCCGGCGAGCCAGCCGAGGTGCGGATTGCCTATCTTCTTGGACCAGTTGTAGACCGAGCCCGCGACGGGATAGCGGGCCGCCAGTTCGGCGAAGCAGAGCGCGACCATGAACTGGCCGACGAAGACCATCGGCCAGGACCACCAGTAGGCGGCGCCGCCGCTGCCGTAGCCGAAGTAGAAGAGCTGGAAGGTGCCGGTGAGGATGGAGATGTAGCTGATACCGGCGGCGAACGTGTGGAAGTTGCCCAGGGTGCGTTTGAGTTCGGGCTTGTAGCCGAACTCGGCGAGTTCGGCGTCGTCGTGCCCCTGTGGGTCTGTCGGTTGCTCGGTTGTCGTCATGAGCGGACTCCAGGTGGGCCTGGGGGAGGGATGAACGAGCGGCTCCCGCGGGTGGCGGGACCGGTGCGGGGACTGCGCGCGGTGCGGTGGTGCGGGATGGTGCGCGGTGCCGGATGGTGCGCGGTGCCGGATGGTGCGCGGTGCCGGATGGTGGACGGTGTGGTGCGCCGTGTGCTGCTGTGTGGTGTGGTGCGCAGGGTCGTACGAACATCGTGCGTGTGCGGTGCGCATGGTGGCGTCAGGGCGACCTCACGCGAACCACCCCTGCGGGGACGGGTCGGTGTTCCGCCAGATGTGCTTGGCCTCGCGGTACTCGGCGAGGCCGGACGGCCCGAGCTCGCGCCCGGAGCCGGACTGCTTGAAACCGCCCCACTCGGCCTGCGGGACGTACGGGTGATAGTCGTTGATCCACACCGTGCCGAGGCGCAGCCGGGCCGCGACCCGCTGGGCCTTGGCCTCGTCGCTGGTGAAGACCGCGCCCGCGAGACCGTAGACCGTGTCGTTCGCGAGCCGCACCGCCTCGGTCTCACTGCCGAAGCGCTCCACGGTGAGCACGGGTCCGAACGACTCGTCCTGGACCACCGACATGCCGCCGGTGCACTCGTCCAGCACCGTCGGCAGGTAGTAGAACCCCTCGTCGAGCCCCTCGGGACGGGCCCCGCCGCAGCGCAGCACCGCGCCTTCCGCGAGGCCCCGGGCGACGTACGCCTCGACCTTGGAGCGGTGCGCCTGCGAGATCAGCGGACCGGTCTGCGCGTGCTCGTCGAACGGCCCGCCGAGCCGGATCCGCCCGGCGCGCCGCACCACCTCGTCGACGAACCGGTCGTGCAGCACGTCCTCGACCAGGAGCCGCGCGCCCGCCGAGCAGACCTGCCCGGAATGCAGGAAGACGGCCGTGAGCGCCATGTCGACCGCAGTCTCGAAGTCGGCGTCCGCGAAGACGATGTTGGGGTTCTTGCCGCCGAGTTCCAGGGCGACCCTTTTGACCGTGCCGGCCGCCGCGGCCATCAGCCGACGGCCGGTCCCGAGGCCGCCGGTGAACGAGACGAGGTCCACGTCCGGATGGTCGGGGAGCGGTGCGCCCGCCTCCGGACCAGCGCCCAGCACCAGATTGGCGACGCCCGGCGGGAGCCCCGCCTCGTCGAGGAGACGCATCAGACGGATCGCCGTGTGCGGGGTGAGCTCGCTCGGCTTGAGGACGAAGGTGTTGCCCGCCGCGAGGGCAGGCGCGACCTTCCACGCGGTCTGCAGGAGGGGGTAGTTCCACGGTGTGATCAGCGCGCAGACCCCGACGGGCTCGTACACGACACGGCTGTCGACGGCCACCGAGCCCGTGTCGACGACCCGGCCGGCCTCGGCGGCGGCCAGGCGGCCGAAGTAGCGGAAACAGTTTGTGACGTCGTCGATGTCGTACTCGCTCTCGACGAGCCGCTTGCCGGTGTCGAGGGACTCGGCGCGGGCGAGCGCGTCCTTGTCGCGCACGAGCAGGCCGGCGACGCGCAGCAGCAGATCGCCGCGGTCCGCGGGCGCGGTCGCCGGCCAGGGTCCGTCGTCGAAGGCGCGGCGCGCGGCGGCGATGGCCTCGGCCGTGTCCTTGCCGCCCGCCTCGTCGACGACGCCGACCGGGGAACCGTCGGCGGGACAGCGGATCTCCCGGGTGCGCCCGTCCAGCGCGCCCCGCCAGGAACCGTCGATGAACAGGTCAGGCATGCGGGCCCCCCAGCTGAGTCGTCAGCCACTCGTGGAAGATGCCGATGTGGTGCTCGGTGGGGACCAGCACGCCGCCCCTGCGGTACGCCCGCGACGCCATCGCCGGCTGAGTCCGCTCGCAGGCCTCGAAGTCCTGCTCGTTCACGCGGTGGAAGAGCTCCACCGACTTGGACACGTCCGTGCCGGACGCGACGACCTCCGGCGCGTACAGCCAGTCGCACTCGACGACCGTACGGTCCTCGGCGAGCGGGAACATGCGGTGCAGGATGACGTGGTCCGGGACCAGGTTGATGAAGACCGTCGGTTTCACGGTGATCGCGTAGTAGCGGCGGTCCTGGTCGGCGGAGACCTCGGGGAGCCGGGCGAAGCCCTCGCTGCCGTCGACCGTGAACCCCTTGATCCCCTCGCCGAACTCGGCGCCGTGGCCCACGTAGTACTGAGCCGCGTACCCGTCGGCGAACTCCGGCAGCACGTCGGTGAGTTCGGGGTGGATCGTCGCGCAGTGGTAGCACTCCATGAAGTTCTCGACGATCAGCTTCCAGTTCGCCTTCACGTCGTACGTGATGCGGCGCCCGAGCGACAGGTTCTCGGTGCCGTAGTGCTCGATGGCCGCCGCGTCGCCGAGCCGTTCAATGGCCGCGCCCGTCACGGTCTCCTCGAAGGAGGGCGGTTCGTCGGCCAGGCACACCCAGGCGTACCCCAGCCACTCGCGCAGGGCGACTGCGACCAGGCCGTACTCGGCGCGGTCGACGTCCGGCATCTTCGTCAGGTTCGGCGCGGCGACGAGTCTGCCGTCGAGGTCGTACGTCCAGGCGTGGTACGGGCATTGGAGACTCCGGCGGACCTCCCCGGACTCCTCGGTGCACAACCGGGCCCCGCGATGGCGGCAGATGTTGAGGAAGGCGCGCAACTCGCCCGTGCGGGAACGGGTGACCAGGACGCTCTCGCGGCCGACCTGCACGGTGCGGAACGCGCCGGGCTTCGCCAGGTCCGCGGAGCGGACGGCGCAGAACCACATCGACTCGAAGACTCGCTCCTGCTCCTGCCGGAAGATCTCCGGATCGGTGTAGTAGCGCCCCGGGAGGGTGGCGATCAGGCTGGGCGAGAGGGGGGACGGGGAGACGGGGATCGTCGTCACGTGCGGACTCCTCAGGCGGGCGCGGCGGCGAGGCGGCTGGGGTCGAACAGGCCGATGGGGTGCTCGGTGGTGCCCTTCAGCGCGAGGTCGGCGAGGATCTCGCCGACGACCGGCACGAACTTGAAGCCGTGTCCGGAGAATCCGCAGGCGACGGTGACGGACTCCGGGTGCGCGGGATGCCGGGCGACGACGAAGTGCTCGTCGGGGGTGTTGGAGTACATGCAGGTGGCGGCCTTGAGGAAGCTGCCGGGCAGGTCGGGGACGCAGCGGGACATGTGGCCGGCCATGGCCCGCACCTCCTCGTCGTGCACGGTCCGGTCGATGGTCTCCGGGGTGCACTCGACGCCCTTGCGGAAGAAGGCGACCTTGGCGCCCAGCTCCGGGCCGTCGATGGCGGGGAAGCCGTAGACCTGGACGCCGGCCGCGTCCTCCCAGATGTAGATCGGATGCGCGTCGGGGACGAACGGCCCGGTTCCGCCGCGCGGCTGGAACCAGTACATGACCTGCCGCTCGATCCGGAACGGCACACCGAGGTCGGTGAGCAGCCGCGGTGCCCACGCGCCGGGACAGATCACCAACTGGCCCGCGGTGTAGGTGTTCTCGGCCGTGTGGACGCGTACGCCGTCGCGGTACGGCTCCCAGCGCGTCATCGGCTCTTCGAAGTGCAGGTCGGCGCCCTGCCGGGTGGCGAGCTGGAGGTGGGCGGCGACGGTGTTCTCGGGGCGCAGCAGTCCGGCGCGCGCCTCGTAGAGCGCGACCTCGTCGTCGTGCGGGGCGAGCGTCGGGAAACGGCGGCGTATCTCGGCGGCGTCCAGCATCTCGTGCGGCAGGTCCCACTGCCGGGCCGAGAGCAGCGAGCCGGAGACCGTCCGGGAGTCAGGGGGGCCGATCATGACACCGCCGCAGAGGGTGGCGATGTCGCGTCCCGTCTCCCGCTCCAGCTCCTCGTACAGTTCGTACGCGCGCAGCAGCAGCGGCACGTACGCCGGGTCCTCGAAGTAGGACTGCCGGGTGATACGCGAACCGCCGTGGCTGGAACCGCGGTTGTGGACGGGCCCGAACTTCTCCAGACCGAGCACACGCGCGCCGCGCGCGGACAGGTGGTGGGCGGCGGCGCTGCCCATGCCGCCGAGACCGATCACGATCACGTCGTAGGTGGGTGACACGAGGGCCTCCTGAGGGCGTGTCAGCGGCGGATGCGGGTCATCTTCGGGTCGAAGAGGGGCTCTTCGGCGACGGTCGCGGGAACCTTCTCGCCGAAGTACTCGATGTGCACGCCGGTACCCGTCGCCAGGGAGGGCAGCCAGGCGTACGCGACGCAGCGGCCGAGCGTGTAGCCGTAGGAGGCGCTGGTGACGTAGCCGGCGGGGGTGCCGCCGACGTAGACGGGTTCCTTGCCGAGGACGACGGAGGCGGGATCGTCGAGGAGCAGGGGGGTGAGCCTGCGCGTGGGTTCCGTCCCGGCGAGGCCCTGGAGCTCCTCCTGGCCGACGAAGCCGTCCTTGTCCATGCGGACCGCGAACCCCACGCCCGCCTCGTACGGGTTGTGCTCGTCCGTCATGTCGACGCCCCAGGCCCGGTAACCCTTCTCCAGGCGCAAGGAGTTGAAGGCCGAGCGCCCCGCGGCGATCACGCCGTGCGGCCGCCCCGCCTCCCACAGCGTGTCCCAGAGCCGCAGCCCCAGGTCGGCGGTGGTGTACAGCTCCCAGCCGAGCTCGCCGACGTAGCTCAACCGCAGGGCGGTGACCGGGACATGGCCCAGGTGGGTCTGCTTGGCCCGGAAGTACCCGAAGCCCTCGTGCGAGAAGTCGTCGTCGGTCAGCGGCTGGACGAGCTCGCGGGCGAGCGGCCCCCACACGCCGATGCAGCAGGTGCCGGAGGTGATGTCGCGGAGGTGCACGTCGCCGGGTGCGTGGCGGATCAGCCAGTCCAGGTCGGCGGGGGAGTTGGCGCCCACCTGGAACCGGTCGGGGGCGAGGCGCGCGACGGTCAGGTCGGAGCGCACGCCGCCGGTCTCGTCGAGCAGCAGCGTGTAGGTGACCGCTCCGGGCTTCTTGCGCAGGGTGTTGGTCGTCATGCGCTGGAGGAAGCCGAGGGCGCCGGGGCCGGTGACCTCCAGCCTGCGCAGCGGCGTCATGTCGTACAGGGCGACCTTCTCACGGGTCGCCTTCGCCTCGGCCGCCGCGATCGGGGACCAGTAGCGGGCCGACCAGGCGTCACGCTCCGGCAGGCGCAGGCCGTCCGCGAGCGGGGCGTTCGCCTCGTACCAGTGCGGGCGCTCCCAGCCGCCGCCCTCCAGGAAATACGCGCCGAGCTCCTGCTGCCGGGCGTGGAAGGGGCTGACGCGCAAGGGACGCGGCCGCTCCATCGGCTGGAGAGGGTGCAGGACGTCGTACACCTCGACGAACTGCTGTGAACCGCGTTCACGCACGTACGACGGTGAACGTTGCGCGTCCTCGAAGCGCGTGATGTCACACTCGTGCAGGTCGAGGGACGCGCGCCCGTCGACCATCCATTCGGCGACTGCCTTGGCCACCCCCGCGGAGTGGGTGACCCAGACGGCCTCGGCCAGCCAGAAGCCGCGCAACTCACGCGACTCGCCCAGGACGGGCATGCCGTCCGGGGTGAAGGAGAACACGCCGTTGAAGCCCTCCTCGACCTCCGACCCGCGCAGGGCGGGCAGCAGCCGGCGGCAGTCGTCCCAGCTCGGTGCCCAGTCCTCGGCGGTGAACGGGTACGAGGACGGCATCGGCATGTCGTTCGCGCGCGCCTCGTCGTAGGCGAGGACGGCGAACGGGTCGACGGGCAGCGGCCGGTGGGCGTAGCTGCCGATGCCGATGCGGTCGTGGTGCTCACGGAAGTACAGGTCGCGGTCCTGGAAACGGAGGATGGGCCGGGACGCCTCGGCGACGGCGCCGGCCAGTTCGGGCAACGGCCGTGTCTTCGCGTACTGGTGAGCGAGCGGTTGCAGGGGCACGTCGACTCCGGCCATGCGCCCGATGACCGGGCCCCAGAATCCGGCGGCGGAGACGACGTGATCGGCGGGGAAGGAACCGCGGTCGGTGACGACGGCGGTGACGCGGCCGTCCTCCCGCTCGATGCCGGTGACCGTGTGGCGGTCGAGGAAACGGGCGCCCCGGCTCGCGGCGCGGTCCATCTGGGCGCGGGCCGCGGGCAGGGCGCGGGCCAGCCCGTCGCCCGGTGTGTGGAAGCCGCCGAGCACGGCCGACTCGTCGAGCAGCGGCCAGAGTTCCTTGCAGCGGGCGGCGCTGACGATCTCGCCGCGCACTCCCCAGGACGCGGCGTATCCCGCCCTGCGGTGCAGGTCGGCCAGGCGCCCGGGCGTGGTCGCGAGCTCCAGACCGCCGACCTGGTCGAAGCAGGAGACGCCGTCCACCCGCAGGGAGCCGAACTTCTCCACGGTGTATCGCGCGAACTCCGTGAGCGTCTTGGACGGGCTGGTCCGGAACACCAGGCCCGGTGCGTGGGAGGTGGAGCCACCGGGCGCGGGCAGCGGCCCCTGTTCGAGAACGGTGACGTCGGTCCACCCGCGTGCGGTCAGTTCGTCGGCGAGCGAGCAGCCGACGATGCCGGCGCCGATGACGACGACCCGGGGACCGCGCGGGCGGGTTGCGGGCGTGCTGGACATGCCCCTCCTTGCCGGGGTGCGGGAGCGGACGTGCTCAGGGGGTGGGGACGTGGGACCGTTCCGCCTCGACGGTGGTGTCCTCGCCGTGCCCGGTGCGGACGACCGTGCTGTCGGGGAGGGCGAGCAGGCGGTTGCGGAGGGAGGCCTCGATGGTGGGCCGGTCGGAACAGGAGCGGCCGGTGGCGCCGGCCCCGCGCCGGACGGTGACTTCGTGACTCACAGGACCACCACGGACCGCAGCACCTCACCGCGGTGCATCTTCCCGAACGCCTCCTCGACCTGGTCGAGGGAGATGGTCTCGCTGACGAAGGCGTTGAGGTCGAGCAGGCCGTACAGGTACTGGTCGATGAGGAAGGGGAAGTCGCGGCTCGGCAGGCAGTCGCCGTACCAGGACGACTTGAGGGCGCCGCCGCGCGAGAACAGGTCGATCAGCGGGAGGTCGATCCTCATCTCAGGGTCCGGGACACCGACCTGGACGAGCACACCGGCGTGGTCGCGCATGTAGAAGGCCTGCTTGTACGTCTCCGGTCGGCCCACCGCGTCGATGGCGATGTCGACCCCGAAGCCGTCGGTGAGCGCGCGCACGGCCTCGACGGGGTCGGTGCCGCGGGAGTTGACGGTGTGCGTGGCGCCGAACTTCTCCGCCTGGTCGAGCTTCTTGTCGTCGATGTCGATCGCGATGACCTTCATGGCGCCGTTGAGACAGGCGCCCGCGATGGCCGCGTTGCCGACGCCGCCGCAGCCGATCACGGCGACCGTGTCCCCGCGCCCCACGTTCCCGGTGTTCACCGCGGCGCCGTATCCGGCCATCACTCCGCAGCCGATCAGACCCGCGGCCTCCGGCCGGGCGGCCGGGTCGATCTTCACCGCCTGCCCGGCGGCGACCAGGGTCTTCTCCGCGAAGGCGCCGATGCCCAGGGCGTTGCTGAGCGGGGTGCCGTCGAGCAGCGTCATCGGCTGGGTGGCATTGCGGGAGTCGAAGCAGTACCAGGGGCGTCCGCGGCGGCACGAGCGGCAGTTGCCGCACGGAGCGCGCCAGGCGAGGACCACGTAGTCGCCGGGGGTCAGGTCGGTGACGCCGTCGCCGACCGCCTCGATCGTGCCGGCCGCCTCATGGCCCAGCAGGAACGGGAAATCGTCGCTGATCGCGCCCTCCCGGTAGTGCAGATCCGTGTGGCAGACCCCGCAGGCCTGCACCGTGACGAGCACCTCACCCGGTCCCGGATCGGGAACGACGATCGTCTGCACCTCGACGGGTGCGCCCTTCTCGACAGCGACTACGGCACGGACCTCGTGGGGCACGACAAGCTCCTCTGCTGTTGCGCAATGCACGATGGGTTGCGCGATGAGGAACATACTGAGAACGCCGTCACGGAGCCGTCAAGGGGTGGGAGTTAACCCTTGGCAAAAGGAACGGGGCGCCGGAAACCTGGCGGATACACGGGACGCGGGGCCGGGGGAGTCCCGGCCCCGCGGCAGGGGCGGTGGGGCGGCTCAGGGGTGACGGACGGCGCGGGAGCAGCCGCGGGAGAGGGGTGGGGACGGGGTGCGATCGGGTGCCGGGTGCCGGACGGGTCGCCGGATGGGACGCCGGCCCGGCCGGCCCGGCGTCGGGCTCAGAAGCCGTAGCCCATGCGGCGCGACAGCTCCGCGCCGGCGGCCACCGTCCGCTTGGTCAGCTCCGGCAGCCGGTCGGCGTTCAGCCGGTACACCGGACCCGACACGCTGATCGCGGCGATCACCTTGCCGTCGTGCGACCGAACGGGCGCCGCCACCGCGGCGAGTCCCAGCTCAAGCTCCTCGATGGTGATCCCGTAGCCCTGCTCCACCACGGCCTCCAGCTCGGCGCGCAGCGACGAGGGGCCCGTGATCGTGCGCTCGGTGAAGCGGGGCAGCGGGCGCGCCAGCAGACCCTCGCGCAGGGTGGGCGGCATGTGCGCGGCCAGTACCTTGCCGCTGGAGGTGGCGTGCAGGGGGGTGCGCCTGCCCAGCCAGTTCTGCGCCGTGACCGAGGCGGTGCCGCGGGCCTGCATGATGTTGACGGCGGCGTCGTCGTCCAGCACCGCTATGTTGACCGTCTCGCCCAGCTCGTCGGCGAGTTCGCGGCAGACCGGGACGCCCTCCTGGGAGATGTCGAGACGCACGGCCGCCGCCCCGGCGAGGCGCAGCACGGCGGCCCCCAGGTAGTACTTCCCCCGGTCCTTGGCCTGAGCCACCAGGCCACGGTTCTCCAGCACCCCCAGCAGCCGGAACGCGGTGGACTTGTGCACGTCCAGCTCTTCGGCGATCTCGGTGACTCCTGCCTCGCCGAGCCGGGCGAGGATCTCCAGGACACTCACGGCGCGGTCCACCGACTGAACGGCGCTGCCCGCGCCCCTGCCGCCGGGCTTGTCGGACGTCTCCTCGGCGTGCTCAGCCTGCTTCTGAGTGCGGGTCATGGCTCAACTCTCACCACCTGACGGCCCTGTTCGGGCCGCATCTGCGGGAAGCCCTTGACGTGACGGGACCCCCGCGCGGATTCTGTTGCGCATAGCGCTCCCTCGTGCGCCATACGAAACATCATGTTACCGAAGCGTCCGGAACCCGGAAGGTTCCCGACGACCTGGACCTGAGAGGTCCTGGACGAATCCGTCCGGACCGAGAGGGGGGCCCATGATTCCCGTCTGTCGCCTTGATGACCTCCCCGAGGGCGAATCCGTAAGGGTCGACACCACGCCGCCCGTCGCCGTGTTCCACGCGGAGGGCGAGCTCTACGCCATCGACGACACCTGCACGCATCAGGACGCGTCGCTCTCCGAGGGGTGGCTCGAAGGCTGCCTCGTCGAGTGCCCGCTGCACGCGGCCTCATTCGATCTCCGCACCGGCCTGCCGACCTGCCTTCCCGCGCGACGCCCGGTCCGTACCCACCGCGTCACCGTCGACGACGGAATGATCCACGTCCACCTTGCCGCCGAGGAAGGCACCGCCGCATGAACGCCGTGACCGTACGTGATGCGGCGCGGGTCGCATGAGGACCGTGACCGTCGTCGGCGCCTCCCTCGCAGGCCTGTACGCGGCCCGGGAGCTGCGGGCCCAGGGTTTCGACGGACGGCTCGTGCTCATCGGCGACGAACGGCACCGCCCGTACGACCGTCCGCCCCTGTCCAAGGACTTCCTCGCCGGCCGCGCCGACGAAGCCCGACTCGCCCTCACCGATGCCGAGGAGAGGACGGAACTCGACGCCGAGTGGTACCTCGGCGTACGCGCCCGCGGCCTCGACGTCCGGGGCCGCACCGTCCTCCTCGACGACGGCCGCACCATCTCCACGGACGGCGTGGTCATCGCAACCGGTGCCGGCGCCCGCCGTCTGGCCGGCGACGATCTCGCCGGAGTGCACACGCTGCGCACCCTCGACGACGCCCGCGCCCTGCGGGCGGAACTCGCCCGGGGTCCGCTCCGGATCGTCGTGATCGGTGGCGGCTTCATCGGCGCCGAGACGGCCTCCTCGTGCGCCGCTCTCGGCCACGACGTCACCGTCGTCGAGGCAGCGGCACTGCCCCTCGTCCCCCAACTCGGCCCCCGCATGGCCGCTGTGTGCGCCGCACTGCACCGCCGCGGCGGCGTCGCCCTGGTCACCGGCACCGGTGTCGCCGGCCTCCGCGGGAGCGGAGGAGGTGGTACGTCGCCGCCCGCTGTCACCGGTGTCCGGCTGTCCGACGGCCGTGTGCTGGACGCCGACGTCGTGATCGTGGGCATCGGGGCCACGCCGAACACCGGCTGGCTCGCGGGCTCGACCCTCGCCCTGCACGACGGAGTGCTGTGCGACGACGGCTGTGCGACCGCGCTGCCACAGGTGGTCGCCGTCGGTGACGTCGCCCGTGTCGGAGGCACCCGCGCCGAGCACTGGACCTCCGCCACCGAGCAACCACGGGTCGCCGTACGCAACCTGCTGGCCGGACGCACCGTCACCACCGGTCGGTCCCTGCCCTACTTCTGGTCCGACCAGTACGGGGCGCGGATCCAGTTCGCGGGGCGCCGGCACGAGTCGGACACCGTCCGGATCGTCGAGGGCGGGATCGAGGAGGGAGGGCCGGCCGAGGGCGGATTCCTCGCCCTCTACGAACGGGACGGCCGGACGACGGCCGTGCTCTCCGTGGACCGCCCCCGTCCGTTCACACGGGTCCGCCGTGAACTGGCCCGCAGTGAAATGCCGGCCGCGCCGACGGCCGGACTCTGAAGCGGTGCCGTCGAGGGGCCGGTGACGGGACGCCCCGTCACGGGTGCGCTTGTGGCGGACCGCTCCGTCCCGGGTGTATCCGTGACGGAGCGTCCCGTCCCGGGTGTACCTGCGACGGGGACCGCTCGGTCACAGGCCGGCCCTCTGCCTGCGGTCGCGCATGTCGTCGCGCTAGGAGTGCGACAGCTGCCCGGCGCTCCCGCGCCGGCGTATGCGCTCCTGCGACCGCTCCGTCGCCCGCGCCTGCCGCCTGGCCTTGCGCCGCTCCCGGCGCAGGGCCCGCGCGGTGCTGCTCGGCACCGACACCACTCCGTTGCGCTGGTTCCACACCTGGCGGGTCACCCAGACGTCGAGCGCCGCCCACGTGGCCACGACGGTGCCGGCGATGCTGCTGAGGACCATGGGGAACGCCAGCCAGGACCCCGCGAGGGTGCACAAGAAGGCCACGACCGCCTGTATCAGGGTCACGGCGATGATCAGGACGGCCCGCACCGCCGCCGTGCGCACCGGGTCGGGCAACCGCCGCCTGCGCGCGGGCTCCTCGATCCACAACGGCCGGTAGTGCGAGGGGGCTTCGCGCCCGTACACCTCGTACTCGTCCGTCGGAATGTCGTGATCCGGTGCCTGGACGGCCAGTTGCGCCGCCTCGGGCGCCGCAACGCCCTCCTCGAGCGCTCCGCTCCGCTCCGCCGTGCCCATCAACTCGTCACTCCCCACCGCCCAGCAGGCTCCTCGCACAGGTGTCACGAAACACCCGCTCCCCAGTTGGCTGCCCGGCTTGCGCTCTTTTACGCCGCCTGAGCGCGGCATGCGGCTCCTGGGGCCGATTCCGCCCCCATTTCCCGTACAGACAGACGAACGACGTGCCCCGAAGATTCCCGAGGAGCGAAGATTTCCGGCCAACTGACCGACTTCACCGCTCCGATGGGATCCGGCCCCAAGTGCCGGATTGGGGGAGGCGATCTCCCCCAATGGACGGACAACTGCCCATGTCTCGTTCCCGACCCGCGCGGGCTGCACCCGGACGGGTCTTCGAGTTACCTGTGCGTCGGTAGTAGGCTCACGCCGTTTGTTGACGCACATGTGTACCCCCGGGAGGGGGTCGAGCTGGGGGAGGCCATGCGCTTTCGCGGGAAGTCCATCCGCCGGAAGATCGTGGCGCTGCTCCTCGTGCCGCTGGTTTCCCTGACAGCGATCTGGGGCTTTGCGACCGTACTCACCGGCCGCGCCGCCAAGCAGCTGTTCAATGTGGCCGATGTCGTGGAGAAGATCGGCTTCCCCACGGAGGACGCCGTCCGCGTCCTCCAGCAGGAACGCAGACAGACACTCGTCTACTTGGCCGATCCTCGCGCCTCGGACGCGCTCACCGCCCTCAAGCGCAGCAGGACCGCCACCGACCGGGTCGTGGCGAAGGTCCGCAAGAACTCCGAGGACGGGGACCTGCGCGACGAGATGGGCGGGGACACCGGCGAGCACCTCACCTCGTTCCTCGACGCCGTCGGCGGGATCGACTCGCTGCGCCGCAGTGTCGAGGAGGGCACCGTCGACCGGTCCCAGGCCCTCGACCTCTACAACCGTCTCGTCGACCCGTGTTACGTCCTGCTGGCCAACCTGCACGTACTCGACAACGTGGAGATGGACAAGCAGGGCCGCGCCCTCGTCAATGTGGACCGCGCCCGTGAGTTGCTCTCCCGCGAGGACGCCCTGCTCGGTTCCGCGCTGGTCGTGGGCCGGCTGAACCGCGACGAGGTCCGCGACATCTCCGACCTCGTGGCCCAGCGCACTTTGCTGTACGACACCAGCCTGCCGCTGCTGCCGTCCTCGGAGCGTGAACGCTTCCAGCGCTACTGGAAGAACGCCGACACGGCGCCCCTGCGGGTCGCCGAACAGTCGGTCGTCACCGCCACCGACGGCTCGCCGCGCGGCGTCACGGCGAAGAGCTGGGACGGGGCGGCCCGGCACGTCCTCGACGATCTCGGCGAACTCGACGACCAGGCGGGCGACCGCTACCAGGACCGGGTCGGGCCCGTGGCGATGGGCGTGATCGTCAAGGCGGTCGTCGCGGGTGTCGTCGGGCTCATCGCGGTGCTGGTGTCACTCGTCATGTCCGTGCGCATCGGCCGGAGCCTCATCCGCGACCTGCGCCGACTGCGACTGGAGGCCCACGAGGCCTCCGGCGTCCGCCTGCCCAGCGTCATGCGCAGGCTCTCCGCCGGTGAAGAGGTCGACGTCGAGACCGAAGTGCCGCGCCTGGAGTACGACAAGAACGAGATAGGCGAAGTCGGCCAGGCCCTCAACACCCTCCAGCGCGCCGCCGTCGAGGCCGCCGTCAAGCAGTCCGAACTGCGCGACGGCGTCTCCGAGGTGTTCGTCAACCTGGCGCGCCGCAGCCAGGTGCTGCTCCACAAGCAGCTCACGCTCCTCGACACCATGGAGCGCCGGACCGAGGACACCGACGAACTGGCCGACCTGTTCCGCCTCGACCACCTGACCACGCGCATGCGCCGTCACGCGGAAGGCCTGGTCATCCTCTCCGGCGCCGCCCCCTCCCGGCAGTGGCGCAAACCCGTCCAGCTCATGGACATCGTCCGTGCCGCCGTCGCCGAGGTCGAGGACTACGAGCGCATCGAGGTGCGCCGCCTGCCGCGCGTCGCCGTCACCGGTCCCGCAGTCGCCGACGTCACCCATCTCGTGGCCGAACTCCTCGAGAACGCCACGGTGTTCTCGCCCCCGCACACGGCCGTCCACGTCGTCGGCGAACGCGTCGCCAACGGCTTCACCCTGGAGATCCACGACCGTGGCCTGGGTATGGCCGCCGAGGCCCTCCTCGACGCCAACCTGCGGCTCGCCGAGACGCCCGAGTTCGAGCTCTCCGACACCGACCGGCTCGGTCTCTTCGTGGTGAGCCGACTGGCCCAGCGTCAGAACGTGCGCGTCTCCCTTCAGCCGTCCCCGTACGGCGGAACCACCGCTGTCGTGTTCATTCCCGACATGCTCCTCACCGACGACGTCCCGGACACCAATGGCATCGGGTTCAGGCTCGACCGTGCGCTCCCGTCGAAGGAGACCGAGGTTGAGGGGAGCCGCAAGGCGGCGCTCTCCGAGGCGCCCGTACGTCTCCCCGGCCTGCCCGCCTCGATCCTGGACGGCCCGGTCGAGCTGGACGCACCCGTCGACCTGGACACCCTCACCGGCTTCCCCGGCGCCCTCGACGACGAGGACAGCGAGCGGGGCGGCCTGTTCCGGCCACGTCGCTCCATCGCGGGCGTACCGGTCGGCGAGGAGGAGCAGGAGCGCGACGGTGAGGACGAGCCCGCGCTCGTGAGCGAGGACCGTCCGGGTGCCCCCGCCGTTCCGCTGCCGCGGCGCGCAGCTCCCAAGCTCGTCAGCTCGCACGGCCGTCCGGTGACCCGGACGAGGTCCCGGCGCGACGAGACGGACGAGCGCGACGACGGCTTCGCACCGGTGCCGTACACGGAGCCCGTGTCGAGCCGGGAGCCGACCGGGAACCGGGAACCGTCGCAACGGCGCGTGAAGGAACTGGACGGCGCGAAGCCGCTGCCCACGCGGCGCGGCACGCGCTCCGAGGCCTCGATGCGACGTGGCGGCGAGCGGTCGGAGGACCCCGGCCTTCGCGAGGCCCCCGGGCTGCGTGACGCGTCCGGCCTCCGGGAGTCCGCGAGCCACCGGGGGACACCGGACCTTCCGGGCCTCCCCGGCACCCCCGGCCCCGGGGAGGCGCCGGCCCTGCCGAGACGTACCCGGCGCGACGCCACGCCGGCGGACACCGGCGGGACCGCGGCAGGCTCCGGGATCGCCGCCGGCGATGCGGAAGCGGGCGCGGGGCGTCTGCCCCGCCGCGTCCGCCAGGCCAATCTGGCCCCGCAGTTGAAAGCAGGACCCGACCGGCGCGCCGAGCGTGACCGGACCGGCACCGGCACGGGTCCGGACGTCGCCGAGCGCGACGCCGACGAGGTACGCAACCGGATGGCCTCGCTCCAGCGGGGCTGGCAGCGCGGCCGCGAGGAGAACGCCGTGGGCGACGACGCCCAGGACGGCACAGCAAGAGGAACGACAAAGGGGGACGGTCGATGACCGCACCGAAGGCCGCAGGGCCCACCGAGACCAGCACGGCATCCGGCGAGCTGAACTGGCTGCTCGACGAGCTGGTGGACCGCGTCGCCAGCATCCGCAAGGCGATCGTGCTCTCCGGCGACGGTCTGCCCACCGGGGCCTCCAAGGACCTCACCCGGGAGGACAGCGAACATCTGGCCGCGGTCGCCTCCGGCTTCCACAGCCTCGCCAAGGGCGTCGGCCGCCACTTCGAGGCGGGCAGCGTCCGCCAGACCGTCGTCGAGCTCGACGAGGCCTTCCTGTTCGTCACGGCGGCCGGTGACGGCAGCTGCCTGGCCGTGCTCGCCGACGCCGACTCCGACGTCGGACAGGTCGCGTACGAGATGACGCTCCTCGTGAAGCGGGTGGGCGTACATCTGGCCGCCGCTCCACGCACCGATCTGCCCTCGGGCGGGTAGTGGGATGACATGAGCGGAGACGGTCAGGGAACACGCCACTGGTTCGACGACGAAGCCGGACCGGTGGTCCGTCCGTACGCCATGACGCGTGGCCGCACCACCAGTCCGGCCCAGCACCGCCTCGACCTGATCGCGGTGGTCGTCACGGAACCTCACGCCGACGACCCCGAAGCGGACCACACGCTGTCCCCGGAGCACGTGGACATCGTCGAACTCTGCCGCGACGCGCCGCAGTCGGTCGCCGAGCTCGCCGCCGGACTCGACCTGCCGATCGGAGTGGTACGGGTCCTCATCGGGGACCTCGTGGACGAGGAAATGGTCCACGTGACACGTCCCGTACCGCCCGCCGAGCTGCCGGACGAGAGTATTCTGCGCGACGTGATCAACGGCCTCCGGGCGCTCTGAGCAGGGCGGAAGCGGGGAACAGACGTGACAGGCTGGCAATTCTGGGTCGACCGGGGCGGCACCTTCACCGACATCGTCGCGCGACGCCCGGACGGCCGCCTGCTCACGCACAAACTGCTCTCCGAGAATTCGGCGAGATACGCGGACGCGGCCGTCGCCGGCGTCCGTGAGCTCCTCGACGGCGACGGCGACCGCCAAGGCGCCGCGGGCCCGCACATCGACGCCGTCCGCATGGGCACCACCGTGGCCACCAACGCCCTCCTGGAACGCAAGGGCGAACGCACCCTCCTGGTGATCACACGCGGTTTCCGCGACGCCCTGCGGATCGCCTACCAGAACCGCCCCCGCATCTTCGCCCGTGCCATCGAGCTGCCCGAGCTGCTCTACGAGAGGGTCGTCGAGGTCGACGAACGGATCGCCGCGGACGGCACGGTCCTGCGCGCCCCCGACCTGGACGCGCTCGCCGGCCCCCTCCAGGAGGCCTACGACTCCGGCATCCGTGCCGTCGCCGTCGTCTGCATGCACAGCCACCTCCACCCGGCCCACGAGCAGGCGGTCGGTGAGCTGGCGGCCCGCACCGGATTCCCGCAGATCTCGCTCTCCAGCGAGGTCAGCCCCCTGATGAAGGTCGTCCCGCGCGGGGACACCGCGGTCGTCGACGCCTACCTCTCGCCGGTCCTGCGGCGCTACGTCCAGCATGTCGCCGACGAGCTCCAGGGCGTCCGGCTGATGTTCATGCAGTCCAACGGAGGGCTCGCCGAAGCCGGACAGTTCCGCGGCAAGGACGCCATCCTGTCCGGGCCCGCGGGCGGCATCGTCGGCATGGCCCGGATGTCGCAGCTCGCCGGCTTCGACCGCGTGATCGGCTTCGACATGGGCGGTACCTCCACGGACGTGTCGCACTTCGCGGGGGAGTACGAGCGCGTCTTCACCACCCAGATCGCCGGGGTCCGGCTGCGCGCGCCCATGCTCGACATCCACACCGTCGCCGCGGGCGGCGGCTCGGTCCTCCACTTCGACGGTTCCCGCTACCGGGTGGGCCCCGACTCGGCGGGTGCCGACCCGGGCCCCGCCTGCTACCGGGCCGGCGGCCCCCTCACCGTCACGGACGCCAACGTCGCGCTCGGACGGATCCAGCCCGCGCACTTCCCCACGGTGTTCGGACCGGACGGCGACCAGCCCCTCGACGACGCGCTGGTCGGCGAGCGGTTCGCCGCGCTCGCCCGCGAGATCCGCGACAGGACCGGCGACGACCGCACCCCCGAGCAGGTCGCCGAGGGCTACCTCCAGATCGCCGTGGCCAACATCGCCAACGCGGTCAAGCGGATCTCGGTCCAGAAGGGCCACGACGTCACCCGCTACGCGCTCACCACCTTCGGCGGCGCGGGCGGTCAGCACGCGTGCATGGTCGCCGACTCGCTGGGCATCCGCACCGTCCTCGTCCCGCCCATGGCCGGCGTCCTGTCCGCCCTCGGCATCGGACTCGCCGACACCACGGCCATGCGCGAACAGTCCGTGGAGGCGCCTGTGGAAGCCTCCTCGATGCAGGGCATCCTGAGGACCGCCGACGACCTGGAGAACGCCGCCCGCTGCGAACTGCTCGCCGAGGACGTGCCCGAGGACCGCATCCGGGTCACCCGCCGTGCCCAACTCCGCTACGACGGCACCGACACGGTCCTCACCGTCGAGCTCACCGAGCCCGACACCATGATCGAGGCCTTCGAGGAACGTCATCGCGCCACCTACTCCTTCACCCTCGACCGCCCGGTCGTCGTCGAAGCCCTCTCCGTGGAAGCCACCGGCCTCACCGACCCCCCCGATCTCTCGGCGCTCTCCCCCTTCGCCGGGCGCTCCACACCGCACGGCCCCGCCACCGCCCCCGAGTCGGTCAGCCTGCACACGGGCGGAGCCTGGCACGACGTGCCCCTGCACCGCCGTGAGGAACTGCCGCCCGGCGAGGCCGTGACCGGACCCGCGATCATCACCGAGGCCAGCGCGACGACCGTCGTCGACGACGGCTGGCGGGCCGCGGCGACGGACGACGGGCATCTGGTCATGGAACGGGTGGCGGTCACGCAGAGTTCCGATCTCGGCACGGAAGCGGACCCCGTCCTCCTCGAGGTCTTCAACAACCTCTTCATGTCCATCGCCGAACAGATGGGCGCCCGCCTGGAGTCCACCGCCCAGTCCGTCAACATCAAGGAGCGTCTGGACTTCTCCTGCGCCCTCTTCGACCCCGACGGCAGCCTCGTCGCCAACGCCCCGCACATCCCCGTCCACCTGGGATCCATGGGCACCAGCGTGAAGGAGGTCATCCGGCGGCGCGGTGACGGCATGCGGCAGGGCGACACGTACGCGGTCAACGACCCCTACCACGGCGGCACCCACCTCCCCGACGTCACCGTGATCACCCCGGTCTTCGACACGGAGGGTGATCGGATCCTCTTCTACGTCGCCTCCCGCGGCCACCACGCCGAGATCGGCGGCATCGCGCCCGGCTCCATGCCCGCCGACAGCCGCACCATCGAGGAAGAGGGCATCCTCTTCGACAACTGGCTGCTCGCCGAGGACGGCCGCTTCCGCGAGGCCGAGACCCTGGACCTGCTCACCGGCGCGCGCTATCCCTCACGCAATCCGAAGACCAACCTCGCCGACCTGCGCGCCCAGATCGCCGCCAACCAGAAGGGCGTCGACGAAGTCGGCCGCATGATCACGAACTTCGGGCTCGACGTCGTGCAGGCCTACATGAGGCACGTCCAGGACAACGCCGAGGAGGCGGTGCGCCGCGTCATCGACGCCCTGGATGACGGCGAGTTCAGCTACGAGACCGACTCCGGTGCCGTCATCCGCGTCCGCGTGTCCGTGCAGCGGGAGCAACGCACCGCCACGGTGGACTTCACCGGCACCTCGGCACAGCTCACCACGAACTTCAACGCGCCCTTCTCGGTGGTCAACGCCGCCGTCCTGTACGTCTTCCGCACTCTGGTGGCCGACGACATCCCGCTCAACGACGGCTGCCTGCGGCCCCTGGACATCGTCGTGCCGCGCGGCTCGATGCTCGCCCCTGAGCCCCCGGCCGCCGTCGTCGCGGGCAACGTGGAGACGTCCCAGGCGATCACCGGCGCGCTCTACGCCGCTCTGGGGGTGCAGGCGGAGGGCTCCGGAACCATGAACAACGTGACGTTCGGCAACGAGCGCTACCAGTACTACGAGACCGTGGCCTCCGGGTCGGGCGCGGGCGACGGTTTCCCCGGCGCCCCCGTCGTGCAGACCCACATGACCAACTCGCGGCTGACGGACCCCGAGGTCCTGGAGTGGCGACTTCCGGTCCGGCTCGACGAGTTCGCGGTCCGGCGCGGCAGCGGTGGCGCGGGGCGCTGGCGGGGCGGGGACGGCGGGGTGCGCCGCCTCCGCTTCCTGGAGCCCATGACGGTCTCCACGCTCTCCCAGCACCGCAGGGTCGCCCCCTATGGCATGGCGGGCGGCGAACCGGGAGCCCTCGGTGCCAACCGGATCGAACGTGCCGACGGCACGGTCACCGAACTTGGCGGAAGTGATTCGGCGGACGTCGGCCCCGGCGACGTACTCGTCATCGAAACCCCCGGCGGCGGAGGCTACGGGCCTCCACCGCGCGACCATGATGAAGCAGGAGAAAAGATCGATGATCTTCGGGCGTTCTGAGCGCGGCAAGCCTCCGGTCGAGCCCGTCACGCTCAAGATCCTGGTGGCGGGCGGCTTCGGCGTGGGCAAGACGACTCTCGTCGGCGCGGTCAGTGAGATCAAGCCGCTGCGCACCGAGGAACTCCTCACGGAGGCGGGCCGGCCGGTCGACGACACCAGTGGTGTGGAAGGCAAGCACACCACCACCGTCGCGATGGACTTCGGCCGCATCACGCTCCGCGAGGACCTGGTGCTGTACCTCTTCGGGACACCCGGCCAGGACCGCTTCTGGTTCCTGTGGGACGAGCTCGCCACCGGCGCGCTCGGCGCCGTCGTCCTCGCGGACACACGCCGCCTGGAGGACTGTTTCGCCGCCGTCGACTACTTCGAGCGGCGTTCCATACCCTTCGTCGTCGGCGTCAACTGCTTCGACGCCGCCGCACGGTATCCCACCGACGACGTCCGCCAGGCACTCGACCTCGACCCCGGAGTGCCGGTCGTCCTGTGCGACGCGCGCGACCGCGAATCGGTCAAGGAAGTCCTCATCTCGGTCGTCCAGCACGCGATGGCCTACGCCGCCGACCGCCGCGAGACCGTCACGACCTGACGGCCCCGGACCGGCCCGGGCTCTCGCCGCCGCGATCCGCGCACAGGTACGGCCCGTACCCTCGCCGACCGGGGTACGGGCCGCAGTCGAGCACGCGCGCGTGGAGCGTCCGAGAGGCATGCGCGCGTGAACACTGTTCAGCTGACGTCGTCCTCGTGCCAGCCGAAGCTCTTCTCCACCGCCTTGCGCCAGTTGTGGTACTCGCGGTCGCGCACCGAGGCATCCATGGACGGAGTCCATTCGACGTCCTTCTGCCAGTGCGACTTCAGCTCGTCCAGGTCGTTCCACACCCCCGTGGCGAGCCCGGCCGCGTACGCCGCGCCCAGGCATGTCGTCTCGGAGATCTTCGGACGGATCACCGGCACGCCCAGCACATCCGCCTGATGCTGCATCAGCAGCTGGTTCTTGGTCATGCCGCCGTCGACCTTGAGGGTGGTGATCTGCACCCCGGAGTCCTGGTACATGGCGTCCACCACCTCGCGGGTCTGCCAGCTGGTCGCCTCCAGCACCGCGCGGGCGAGGTGCGCCTTGGTGACGTACCGAGTGAGCCCGGTGACGACACCGCGTGCGTCGGAGCGCCAGTAGGGGGCGAACAGGCCGGAGAAGGCGGGCACGATGTACGCGCCGCCGTTGTCCTCGACACTCGCCGCCAGCGTCTCGATCTCGTCGGCGCTGCGGATGATGCCGAGCTGGTCGCGGAACCACTGCACCAGTGCGCCCGTGATCGCGATGGCCCCTTCGAGGCAGTAGACCGGCGCCTCCGTGCCGATCTTGTACCCCATCGTCGTCAGCAGCCCGTTCTTCGACGGCACCGGCCGGTTGCCGGTGTTGAGCAGCAGGAAGCTGCCGGTTCCGTACGTGTTCTTCGCCGTGCCGACGTCGTAGCAGGCCTGCCCGAAGATCGCGGCCTGCTGGTCGCCCAGTGCGGAGGCGACCGGCACGCCGGAGAGCTGGCCCACGGCGCTGCCGTAGACCTCGGACGAGGACCTGATCTCCGGGAGCACCGCCTCGGGGACGTTCATCGCGGACAGGATGGACGAGTCCCACTGGAGCGTGTCCAGGTTCATGAGCATGGTGCGCCCGGCGTTGGTCACGTCGGTGACGTGCTGTCCGCCGTCCGTGCCGCCGGTCAGATTCCAGATCAGCCAGGAGTCGATCGTGCCGAAGGCGATCTCACCGCGCTCGGCCCGCGCCCGCAGTCCTGGCACGTTGTCCAGCAGCCAGGCCGCCTTGGGGCCGGAGAAGTAGCTGGCCAGCGGGAGTCCGGTCTGCTCGCGGAAGCGGTCCTGTCCGTCCGTGCCGCCCAGTTCGTTGCACAGCGCGGACGTACGGGTGTCCTGCCAGACGATTGCGTTGTGCACGGGCTTGCCCGTGGCCCGGTCCCAGAGGACCGTCGTCTCGCGCTGGTTGGTGATGCCGAGCGCGCTCAACTGGTCGGCCCGCAGTCCGGCCTTGGCGATCGCTCCCGCGACCACGGCCTGCACCTTGGACCAGATCTCCGTGGCGTCGTGCTCCACCCAGCCCGGCTTGGGGAAGATCTGGCGGTGTTCGCGCTGGTCGACGGCGACGATCGCGCCTGCCCGATTGAAGATGATGCAGCGGCTCGAGGTGGTGCCTTGGTCGATTGCGGCGACGTACTTCTCGGCATGGTCCGTCATGACGTCCCCTTCGTCAGAAGGCTGCGTTGTAGATCGCGGCCCCGATGGCGGCGCCCGCGATCGGGCCGACCACCGGGATCCAGGAGTAACTCCACTCCGAGGTGCCCTTGTTGGGGATCGGCAGCAATGCATGGGTGAGACGCGGTCCCAGGTCGCGGGCCGGGTTGATGGCGTACCCGGTGGGGCCGCCCAGCGAGAGTCCGATGCCCACGACGAGGAGGGAGATGAGCAGGACGGGCAGGCCCGCGTCGCCGATGCCCGCGACGCGCTTGCTCCCGCCGACCAGCGCGAGGATGGGCAGCATCAGCGCGACGGTGGCGATGACCTCTGTGATCAGGTTCTGTACGGGGTTGTTGATCTCGGGCCGTGTCGAGAAGATCCCCAGCGTCTCGATGGCCTTGTCCTCTTCGGCGTTGAGGTTGAACTGCCCGAGGTAGAGCAGCCAGCAGAGCGTGGCCCCGATCATGGCTCCGGCGAACTGGCCCAGTATGTAGAAGGGCACGTCCTCCCACTTCGTGGAGCCCTCGATCGCGAAGCCGATCGTGACCGCCGGATTGATCTGGCCTCCGGAAAGCGGTGCCGAGGTGTACGCGCCGGCCAGGACACCGAAGCCCCATCCGAACGCGATGACCACCCAGCCGGCACCTTGTGCCTTGGACTTGTTGAGGGTGACGGCGGCGCACACTCCGGCGCCGAAGAGGATCAGGATCGCGGTGCCGATCAACTCGCCGACAAAGATGTCTTCGTTGCTCATGGCGGCTCCTAGGCCCTCGCCCGGGGGATTGGCCCGGGCCACCGTGCAGGGTGCTTTCCCATGGCCACTTCAGCCGAGGGCAGGGATGTCCCGCGCCCCGCCCGGCGTCCGTGACGAGCGTGCCGTCGCAGCGGAATCGCCCGTGGGGGGACGGCCTGGGTGCAGGTCGAAACCCGAGCGGTGCGGTGCCTGAAGACGCCCGAATGCGGCGATGCCGACTGACACCCGGAAGTGTTCACCGGTGCCCAGGGGGCGTCAAGGTAGCGGACTGCAACGGTTCGAAGGCCGCAAAGGGGGCGTGACGTGGAGGGCCCCGGACGCGTCGGGTCCGTCGACGGCGGCCTGTCCGTGTGCCGGGGCCGTCCGGCTCGGCACCGCCGTGTGGCCCGTCCGTGGGGGGGGCGACCGTCCGGCTCGGCACCGCGAACGGCTCGGCACCGCGAAGGCGAGCGGCTCAGCGCACCACGGCCGCTCAGCCCGCCACGGCCTGCCCGGACGAACGCACCGGCGCCGTTCCCGGGCCGCGCCGCACCTCGTGGCCGGGCAGTCCCGCTCGCCCGAGCACCCAACTGGCCCCGTTCAGCGCCTTCGCGGCCTTCTTGAGCGGCGCCAGGCAGGCGGCGGCCTGCCGATGATCGGTGACACTGCCGGGCGCGCACAGCACCGTGGCCAGCGAGAGGGTGATCGCTCGGCCGCCCGCGGACCAGGGTGCGTCCAGGAGTGACGTGGCCAGGGGGTCCAGGGTGTCCGGATCGGCGAGGACCAGGAAGTCGTCTCCGCCGATGTGCCCCACGCGGGTGGCCCCGGACGCCGCGTGCTGCAGGGCGCGCCCCACCGAGCGGATCAGTTCGTCCCCCGCGGCGAACCCCGCCCCGTCGTTGACCTGTTTGAAGTGGTCGACGTCCAGCCAGCTGAGTGCGAACAGCCGGCCGTCCGCGATCCGCCGGTCCACCTCACCGGTGATCGCGTCCGAACCGGGCAGCCGGGTCAGCGGGTTGAGCGCCGCGGCCTCCTCGACCCGGTTCTCCGCCAGGGCGCGCACGAGGTCGGCGAGGCGCACCACGCCCACGCAGCGCCCGTACCGGTCGACGACGGCGACGTCGTCGGAGGTACGGTCCCGGTCCCCGTCCGCGACCACGTCCAGGACCTCCCAGGCCGTGGCGTCGACGCCGACGGTGCGCGGCGGGTCGCCGAGCTTGGCGGCCGGGCGGTCCGCGTACAGCGCGTGACCGTAGCGGGCGGACATCGACAGCAGGAACCGTGAGCGGTGCACGGACCGTACGGGGACTCCGGAGGGGTTCACGAGCAGCACCCCGGACACGTCGGGCGAGCCGGTGAGCAGCGCCCGTACCTGTCCCGCCGAGGCCGTCGCGGGCAGCAGCGCGGCGGGTCGCACGAACTGCCGTACGGAGGGCCCGGACCGCGGCGAAGCGGAGTGGGCGGGGGAGAGGGCCGGAACGTATACGTCCGCCGCGGGCAGCCGAGCGGGCGGCGCGAACAGGTCGCCCTGCGCCAGCTGCGCGCCCGCCGACACCGCCGCCGCGCACTGCGACTCCGTCTCCACCCCCTCGACGGACAGCAGCGCGCCCAGCTGCTCGCACAGCGTCCGCATCGCCCGTACCGCCGCGGGCCGCGTCAGCAGGGACGCGTCGAGCTTCATCAGCTCGGGAGCGAGGTCCGTGAGCAGCCGCAGCGGTACGTCGCCGTCGCCGACCCCGTCCGCGCAGATCCGGAAGCCCTCGGCACGCACCGCGGTCACCGCCTCCAGCAGGGCGTGCTGCGGCACGTGAGTGTACGGCGGGCCGATGTCGACGGTCACCTCCCAGGGAAGCCGTCCGGCCTCGCGCACCGCCTCGCGCAGCGCCGCCAGACCGCCGAGGTCGGCGAGGGTTCCCGCGAACACATTGACGTGCAGCGGCAGTAGCGTCTCCTTGCGCGCGGCGGCCCGGATGGCCAACGCGGCGAGTCGGCCGTCCAGTTCGGGGTCGCGGCGGGCCTGTGCCAGGATGTCGCCGGCCTCGGGGCGGGCGAGTATCTCCAGCGCCGAGACCCCTCCGGTCGTCAGATTGACGACCGGCTGGAAGGCGAAGCGGACCGTATCCGTCCAGGAGGGCACGGCAGCATGATGTCGCCGCCCGTCCGCGCCCGGGGGCGATTCATGAGCTGTTCACGCAGGATTCCGAGGTCGTCACACAGAGTGCGGGCGGCCGGGCCGGCACCGGCCGGACGGCCGGAGCCGCCGACCCCGCCGAGCGCGCCCTCAGCGGCGCGCGCAGGGCGGGGCCGGATCCGTGGAACCGTCGTGCAGGGCCTGCCGGTTCAGCGCACCGCGACGACCGAGGAGCCGTGTCCGAACAGACCCTGGTTCGCGGTGATCCCCAGGCGGGCCCCGGCCACCTGACGGTCGCCCGCGCTGCCGCGCAGCTGCCAGGTCAGCTCGCACACCTGGGCGATCGCCTGGGCCGGAACGGCCTCTCCGAAGGAGGCGAGACCGCCGCTGACGTTCACCGGTATGCGTCCGCCGAGCGAGGTGGCACCCTCGCGCAGCAGCTTCGCCGCCTCGCCCTCGCCGCACAGTCCGAGGTCCTCGTACCACTGCAACTCCAGGGCTGTGGACAGGTCGTACACCTCGGCGAGCGAGAGGTCCTCGGGCCCGATGCCGGCCTCCTCGTACGCCGCGCGCGCGATCGACGCACGGAAGGTGTCGTCGGCCGGCTGCACGGCGACCGCGGAGTCCGTGGCGATGTCCGGCAGGTCGAGCATCGTGTTGGGATAGGTCGGGGTCACCGTGGACACCGCGCGGATCCGCACGGGATCGGCCGGTCCGTGCCGGCGCGCGAAGTCCATGCTGGACAGCACCACGGCCGCGCCGCCGTCCGAGGTCGCGCAGATGTCGAGGAGCCGCAGCGGATCGGCGACGACCGCGGACCCCGCGACCTCTTCCGCGGTGACCTTCTTGCGGTACCGCGCGTGCGGGTTGAGGGATCCCAGCGCGGCGTTCTTCACCTTGACCTGTGCGAAGTCCTCCAGTGTGTCTCCATGCAGTGCCATGCGTCGTCTCGCGTACAGCCCGAAGTACGTCGGATTCGTCGCGCCCAGCACCCGGAACCGCAGCCAGTCCGGATCGTCCGGCCGATCCCCGCCGGCCGGCCGGAAGAACCCCTTGGGGGCCGCGTCGGCGCCGACCACGAGGACGACGTCCGCGACGCCCGCGAGGATCTGCGCCCGCGCCGTGTCCAGGGCCTGCGCCCCCGACGCGCATGCCGCGTACACGCTCGCGACCCGTGCTCCCTGCCAGCCCAGTGCCTTGGCGAACGTCGCTCCCGCCACATGTCCCGGATAGCCGCCGCGGACGGTGTCGGCGCCGACGATCGACCCGACGTCGCGCCAGTCGATCCCGGCGTCGGCCAGTGCGGTCCGCGCGGCCGTCACTCCGTACTCGACGAATCCGCGGCCCCACTTGCCCCACGGGTGCATGCCCACGCCGAGCACCGCCACCTCGCCGGTCATACCGCCACCCCCCTGAACCGTGTGCCGCTCATGCGGCCACCGCCGTCGGCCGCCAGTGCCAGGTCGTCCAGGTCGTCTCCGCGTCCTCATTGAGCACACCCGGGACGACCACCACCTCCATGCCCACCGTCAGATCGGCGACGGTGATCCCGGGAGCCGCCTGGCCGAGCACGACGATGCGTTCGGGTTCCAGCTCCACAGCGATCAACGTGTAGGGCTCCCACGAGAGTTCCGGGTCCGTCACGTAGGGTGACGGAGGCCGGTACCGGCTGTCCGTGTACGACCAGACGCGACCGCGCGGGGACAGCGGCACCTCGGCGAGCTCGCCCCCCGGGCAGCCGGGATTACGGCAGAACGCGTCCTCGCGAGGGAAGAAGACCGAGGTGCACGCGGAGCAGCGTGTGCCGAGGAGGCGGAAGCCGTCTCCCTCTCCTGCGAACCACCCGGTCACCACAGGCATGCGTGTACGCGACAAGACCTCTCCCCGGTGCAGTATCTGACGGAACGTCAGAAGTGTGTCACGGGCAACGGGAATTGGGCAGGCCGTCACGGTCAACCACACGGGCTTCCACGGCGTCGCTCTGACTGTGGGGACGGCCGGGGCCCACGGGGGTGGTCCCGGCCGACCCCGCCGCCGGCGCCCCGGCGGGGAGCGCTCGCAGGTCCGGGCGGCCACATGTGAAGACGTTCCTCCGATGATCGGATACAGTCCGCGGCGTGTCCGCAACCCCGCATCCACCCGCCGACTTCGCGCCGGACTCCCACTGTTCGAGCTGTGGTGCCCCCTACGAAGAGGGCATCTCCGGCTGGCCCCGCACCTGTGCCGCCTGCGGGACCGTGGCGTACCGCAATCCGCTCCCCGTCGCGGTGGCCCTTCAGCCCGTCTACGACGCCAGGGGTACGGCCCTGGTCGTCATCACCCGGACCATCGCCCCCGCGCGCGGAGGCATCGCCCTGCCCGGGGGCTTCATCGACCACCGGGAGGACTGGCGGCACGCGGTCGCGCGCGAGCTCAAGGAGGAGACGGGCATCGACGTGGCGAGCCGGGACGTCCGGCTCGCCGACGCGATGAGCTCTCCCGCCGGTCATCTGCTGCTCTTCGGGCTCCTTCCGGAGCGTCCGGCGGCCGAGCTGCCCCCGTCGGCCGCCACGGACGAGACGGAGGGCTGGCACCTCCTGCGCAGGCCGGTCGAACTCGCCTTCCCGCTGCACACCTTGGCGGCTCGGGCGTGGTTCGAGGGCCGGTACATCTGAGACGGCCCACTGCACGTACGGGCGCGTCGCTCGCGCACGGGCAGGTCGCCTGAGGGGCGAGGGCAGGCCGCCTCGCGCGGGCCGTCTCGCTCGACGCCCGCGCGGTCACGTCGCCCCGCGCGCGTGTGCCGCACATCACGCGGGTGCGCCGGCCGTCACCCTCGGGCGCCGGGCTCAGGCCCCGTCACACACCGAGCCCCCGCACCCGGACCGGGCAGGACGGCTCGGTCCGGCCGTCCTCGTCGTCCCGCAGCACCACCACCCGTCGGCCCTCCCACCGCGTCACGTACCGCTCGATCTCCGGCTCGTCCCACCCGTCGCCCGCGTCCGCCACGACGAGCCCGCCGCCGGTGCGGCCCCGGGCGGGAGCCCACGCCTCCAGCTCCAGACCGCCGTCGGCACCCCGCACAGGGATGACGGAGCCTGCCCGCGCCAGCACCGGGACACGTGACAACGGAGCGTCGACCAGCACCTGGGCCGGACCCTCGTAGGCCGCCTCGGTGACCGTGTCGTACCACCGCCCCCGGGGCAACTGCACCGCACGCCGGTCCGCCCCGTGATCCAGCACGGGCGCCACCAGGAGGCAGTCGCCCAGCAGGAAGGCGTCCTCGCAGTCGCGCAGCGCCCGGTCCATGGGCGCGCCCCACCACAGGGGCCTCACATACGGCGCACCCGTGCGCCGTGCCAGGTGCGCCAGCGTCATGAAGTACGGCGCGAGGCGCCGCCGCCCGACGAGTGCCACGCGCGCGTGCTCCAGGACTTCGGGACCGAACTCCCAGGGCTCCCTGCGGCCCGCGCGCAGGCTCGCATGGGTGCGGAAGAGCGGCAGGTAGGCGCCGAGCTGGAACCACCGCAGGTACAGCTCGGGCGACGGACTTCCGTCGAAGCCGCCCACGTCGGGCCCCGAGTAGGGCACCCCGCACAGCCCGAGCCCCAGCACGAGGGAGAGCGACGCCCGCAGTCCCGGCCAGCCGGTGGCCACGTCCCCCGACCAGGTCCCGCCGTAGCGCTGCATCCCGGCCCAGCCGGACCGGGAGAAGAGGAACGGCCGTTCCTGGGGCGCGAGCTCCCGCAGCCCCTCGTAGGCGGCCCGGGCCATGCCGAGCGCGTACACGTTGTGCGCCTCGCGATGATCTCCGCCGCGCCCCTCCAGGGAGTGCCGCGCCGAACGGGGCAGCGTCGACTCCCCGAAGGCCGTGAACGTCGTCGGTTCGTTCATGTCGTGCCAGAACCCGGCGAACCCCAGCGCGAGCCGCTCCTCGTAGAGCCCACCCCACCACGCACGCACGCGCGTGTGCGTGAAGTCGGGATGAACCGACTCGCCGGGCCACACGACGCCGCGCACCAGCTGTCCCGACGCGTCCCGGACGAAGGCATCCGCCTCCAGCCCGCTGTCGTACACGGCGGTGCCCGGCTCGGCCTTGACCGCGGGGTCGATGATCGACACCAGGTGGATGCCGTCGCGGCGCAGTTCCTCGGCGAGCAGCGGGAGCTTCGGGAAGCGCTGAGTGTCGGCCGTGAACACCTGGTGCGCGTCGTAGTGGTCGATGTCCAGGTGGACCGCGTCGAGCGGAAGACCGCGCTCCTCGTACCCGGCGACGATCCGCCGTACCTCTTGCTCGCTGCCGAAACCCCACCGCGCGTGATGGTGCCCCAGAGCCCAGGCCGGGGGCAGCGCGGGCGCCCCGGTGAGCGAGGCCCAGGCGTGCAGCACGCGCGCGGGGGTGCCCACCATGACCCAGCAGCGCAGCGGGCCGCCGTCCATGCGCAGCTCGCACGCCCCGGCTCGGTCGTGCCCGGAGCCGGCGCCCTCCTCGCCCTCGCGCAAGGTCACCGTGCCGTCCCACGTCGTGTCGTGGAACACGAGGTGAGTGGCCGCGTCGGCGACCACCATCTGCACCGGCATGGTGATGTACAGGGGGTCGTCCTCGGGTCCGAAGGGCCGGCCCGGGTCCGTGTTCCACAGCCGGTACGTGCCGTCGCGGAGCCGGGGCCCCGTCGCCCGCCCGCCGAGACCGAAGAAGCGAGCGTCGGCCGCCACTTCGGAGCGCTGCATCCAGCGGGCCGCGCCACCGTCGACAGGCTCCCACCAGCGGGGCGGCAGATCGCGGCGCAGGACCACGCCTCCGGGCGTACGCACCTCGACCGCGCCGTGCAGCGAGACCGCGACGGTCACCCGCTCGGAGACGACCCGCCAGCCGCCCTCCTTGTCCGGCTCCAGGATCGCGCGCGGGTCGGGCTCGGGGGAGCTGCCCGCGAGCGCGTAGGACGGCTCCGGACCGGCCCCGTCCCAGCCCCAGAAGACCGCTCCGCCGGCCGTGACCGTGATCCGCAGTTCGGACCTGGTGAAACGGACGACACCACCGCCGGGCTCCGGCTCCACACCCTGTACCGGGCCCGGCACCCGCGCCCGCTCGGCGCCCCGCTGCGGCAACCCGGCGGCGTCGGTACGCCTCCTGCGCCATGCGGCCCGGACGGTGCGCCACCCTTGGGCGGTACCCCACGAACCGACCGCTTTCACCGAACGCACCAGGTCACGACCGTCCATGCTGCTCACCCTGCCATTGACAGCGCCATACGGGTGAGTCGTTCAACTGCCGTTCACCCATGGCGACGCCACATCTTCACGTTGCTGACTATGTGTGGCGCACCCTGGTGCTGAAGTCGATCACATGGCATCGTCCGTGTCAGCCGCGTGACGCGCACACCCCCGCTCGTGCGCGACAGACGCACACGACGCGCACAGACCGGGAGCCGCCCCATGTCCACCGCGAACGCCACGCCGCTCTGGCAGCCCACAGAGGAAGGCATCGCGCGAGCCCAGATCACGAGGTTCCAGGCCTGGGCGGCCGAGCAGCATGGAGCGCCCGCCGACGGCGGTTACGCGGCGTTGCACAGCTGGTCGGTGGACGAGCTCGACACCTTCTGGAAAGCCGTCACCGAGTGGTTCGACGTACGGTTTTCGACCCCCTGCGCGCGCGTGCTGGGCGACCGCTCGATGCCCGGAGCCGAGTGGTTCCCGGGGGCGACTCTCAACTACGCCGAGCACGCCCTGCGCGCGGCGGAGACCCGTCCGGGCGAACCGGCGCTCCTGCATGTCGACGAGACGCACGAGCCGACCCCCGTGAGCTGGTCGGAGCTGCGCCGGCAGGTCGGCTCCCTGGCAGCCGAGCTGCGCGCCCTCGGCGTACGCCCCGGAGACCGCGTCAGCGGCTACCTCCCGAACGTCCCGCAGGCTGTCGTCGCCCTGCTCGCCACGGCCGCCGTGGGCGGCGTCTGGACGTCCTGCGCCCCCGATTTCGGGGCCCGCAGCGTCCTCGACCGTTTCCAGCAGGTCGAACCCGTGGTGCTGTTCACGGTCGACGGCTACCGGTACGGCGGCAAGGAACACGACCGCCGCGACACCGTCGCCGAACTGCGCCGCGAGCTGCCCACGCTGCGTGCCGTCGTACACATCCCGCTGCTCGGCACCCAGGCACCCGAGGGTGCCCTGGACTGGTCCGCGCTGACCTCCGCCGACGTGGACCCCGTCTTCGAGCAGGTGCCCTTCGACCACCCCCTGTGGGTGCTCTACTCCTCCGGGACGACCGGCCTGCCCAAGGCCATCGTCCAGTCGCAGGGAGGCATCCTGGTCGAGCACCTCAAGCAGCTCGGCCTGCACTGCGACCTGGGCCCCGAGGACCGCTTCTTCTGGTACACGTCCACGGGCTGGATGATGTGGAACTTCCTCGTCTCCGGCCTGCTCACCGGCACCACCATCGTCCTGTACGACGGCAGCCCGGGATACCCGGACACGGGTGCCCAGTGGCGCATCGCCGAACGCACGGGAGCGACCCTCTTCGGCACCTCGGCGGCCTACGTCATGGCCTGCCGCAAGGCGGGCGTCCACCCGGCCCGGGACTTCGACCTCACGCGCGTGCAGTGCGTGGCCACCACCGGATCGCCCCTGCCGCCCGACGGGTTCCGCTGGCTCCACGACGAGTTCGCCGAGACCGGAGCGGACCTGTGGATCGCGTCCGTCAGCGGCGGCACCGACGTGTGCTCCTGCTTCGCGGGAGCCGTCCCCACACTGCCGGTGCACATCGGCGAGCTCCAGGCCCCGGGCCTCGGCACCGACCTCCAGTCCTGGGACCCCAGTGGCAAGCCCCTCGTCGACGAGGTCGGCGAGCTGGTCGTCACCAACCCGATGCCGTCCATGCCCATCCGCTTCTGGAACGACCCCGACGGCAGCCGCTACCACGACAGCTACTTCGACACGTACCCCGGAGTGTGGCGGCACGGAGACTGGATCACCGTCACCTCGCGCGGTTCCGTCGTCATCCACGGTCGCTCCGACTCCACGCTCAACCGGCAGGGCGTGCGCATGGGGTCGGCCGACATCTACGAAGCCGTCGAGCGCCTCCCCGAGATCAAGGAGTCGCTCGTCATCGGCATCGAGCAGCCCGACGGCGGCTACTGGATGCCCCTGTTCGTCCACCTCGCCCCCGGAGCTGTGCTCGACGAAGCCCTCCTGGGCCGCATCAAGCAGACGATTCGCGAGCAGCTGTCCCCGCGTCACGTCCCGGACGAGGTCATCGAGGTCCCCGGAGTCCCCCACACCCTCACGGGCAAGCGCATCGAGGTCCCCGTCAAGCGCCTCCTCCAAGGCGCCACTCTGGAGAAGGCGGTCAACGTCGGCTCCGTGGACAACGTCGAACTGCTGCGCTTCTACGAGGACCTGGCCCGCGAACGCGCCTGATCAGCCCCCGTAGGTGGCCTCGGACTCGCCCAGCACGGTGGCGAAGTCCGAGGCCAGCCGTGCCGCGCCGGCGGGCTCGAGCTCCGCGACCGAGATCCGGACGCCGGGGGCGGAGGCGAGCCGGAAGCGGGCACCCGCCGCGACCCACCAGCCGTGCGACCGCAGACCGTTCACGACGGCCGACTCGTCCCGCACCGGCACCCAGAGGTTCATTCCGCTCACGCCGTGGGCCTGCACGCCCCGCTCGGCGAGCTCACGCGCCAGGGCTTTCCGCCTGAGCCCGTACGCCTCCTGGGCGCGCGTGACCAACGCGCGCGTGCCGTCGTCCTTCATCAGCCCGTACACCGTCTCCTGCAACAGATGACTGACCCAGCCCGAGGTCAGGAGCATCCGGCCGTCGTGCCGGGCGAGCGTCGTCGGATCGCAGGCCGCCGCCGCCCACCGCAGATCGGTCCCCAGGAACTTGCTGACGGTCCGCACATGAACCCACCGCGTCAGGCCGCCCGACGTCAGTGAGCGCAAAGGCGCGTCCGCGACGGCGGAGGCGTGGTCGTTCTCCACGACCAGCAGGTCGGGCTGCTCCCGCACGACGTCGATCAGCGCGTCCCGGCGCTCCGCCGAGAGGCACCCGCCGTACGGGTTCTGCGCCCGCGGGCTGTACACCACCGCACGGACACCGGCCCGCACAGCGGTGCGCAACGCCCCGGGGCGCATGCCCTGGTCGTCCACCGCGACCGGCACGGTGCGCAGCCCCAACGCGGTGACCAGGTCCAGCAGATGGTGATAGCCCGGGTCCTCCATGGCCACGCCGTCGCCCGGCCGCAGCTCCACCGACAGCAGCCGCCCGATGAGGTCGAGCGCGCCGTGCGCGAACGTCACCTGGTCCGCGGGCACTCCGTCGGGCTCCAGCCACTCCCGCACCGCGTCCTCCAGGCGCGCCAGCCGGGGAGTGGCCCGGTGCGAACGAGCCCCGGGGGAGAGCCGCGACGGCGGCACGAGATGGGGGAGCAGCTCGGGGTCCGGATGCCCGCCGGCCAAGTCGCGAAGGCCGTCCGGCACCTTGGGCGGCCTTCGCGAAGCGACCGCCGGGGCGGCGGCGACCACGGTCCCACCACGACCGCGGGTCGTCACGATGCCGCGGCTCCGCAGCTCCTTGTAGGCCGTCGCCACCGTGCCCGGACTCACGCCGAGGTCGTCGGCGAGGCGACGCACCGGAGGCAGCGCGCTCCCCGGCTCCAACGCGCCCTCGGCCACGCCTCGTTCGACGGACGACGCAATTCCCTTGGCCGTCGTACCACTGATCACATATTGTGTTGCCACGTTGCTGAGTATGTATCAATACATAATCTCGGGCAAGGGGGAGCAGTGAGTGCGATGCCCCGCACCGCAGCATGGTGGACACACGTCCCAGGAGGCCGCGACGGCCACCGAATGCTCTGGATCGCACTGGTCGACCGGATCGGCAGCGGTCTGTGGGCCTCCGTCTCCGTCCTGTACTTCACCTACGTCAGCGACCTGTCCGTAGCCCATGTCGGCACCCTCGTCGCCGTCTCCGGAGCGGTCGGCATCGCCGGCGCCCCCCTCGGCGGGCGCATCGCCGACCGACTGCCCCTCACCCGCGTACTGACCGCCCTCCAGATCCTGCGGGCCCTCGCCTCCGTCGCACTGCTCACCACCGACGACTACTTCCTGCTGATGGCCTTCTCAGCCGTCGGCAGCCTCGGCGACCGCGCCGCCAACGTCCTCACCAAGCTGTACGCCACCCGCCTCGCCGGACCGGACCGCGTCCGCTACCAGGCCGTCAACCGCACCGTCGCCAACGCCGGATGGGCTCTCGGCGGCCTCGCCGCCGCCGGAGCCCTCGCCGTCGGCACCGCCGCCGCCTACCGATGGCTCCTCCTCGGCGACGCCGTGTCGTTCGCAGCCGTCGCCCTGCTCACCACACGCTGCGGCGAACCTCCTTCGGCCACCCGCACCGTCACCTCGTCGAAGAACACGGCCCCCACCGAACGACCTCGAAGCCCCTGGCGAGACCGCGCCTACCTCACCTACGTCGCCAGCGACACCGTGCTCTTCCTGGACGACGCGGTCTTCAAGGTCGGACTGCCGCTGTGGATCGCCCACTCCGACCACGCACCCCACGGCCTCGCACCCCTGCTCATGGTCCTCAACAACGTGATGGTGGTGGCCTTCCAGGTCCCCCTGGCCCGCTTCGGCGCCACGACGGCCGCCGCACGCGCCCTGCTGATCCCCCTGTCCGCCGTCTTCGCCCTCGGCGGCACGGCCATGGCCGTCTCGGCCACCGGCGGAGCCGTCACCACGACCTTGTTCCTCACCGGCGCCGCGATCGCCTTCACCGTGGCCGAGATGCTCCACGCGACCGTCTCCTGGGAACTCTCCGTCGCCCTCGCCCCCGACAGCGCCCAGGGCGCGTACCTCGGCGTGCACGGGCTGGCGCAGTCCGCGCAGCGCGGCATCGGACCACTCGCCGTCACCGCGGCCATCGCCGCCGGTCCCCTCGGCTGGACGGCTTTCGGCGCGACCATCGCCGTGACCTGCCTGTTCCAGCACCGCATCGTGCGCGAACGCCTGCCCCGACCGGCGTTGTCAGTGCCTACGGTTACTGTGAGTGAGCATTGATCGACCGTGCACAGGGGGAAACATGACCAACACCCAGACCCAGCGCATGCGACGCGTCCTGCGCCGCGAAATCGCCGGCACCATCGGCCTGCTGACCGACGACGAGGACTTCACCGCGATGCGGCGGTACCGCACCTTCGCCTTCGACGACCACACGACCTATCTCCAGCAGATCGAGTCCCTGCTCAGGACGCTCTCCGCACAGGGCAGCCACACCACAGTGGCCCTCTTCGACCCCGATGAGTACGCCGAGTACTGCGCGACCAGCGGCCTCGAACCCGACACCCCCGCCAGCCGCACCCGCTTCACCGCGGAACTCGCCGCCACCGGAGCCACAGTCCCCTACGAAGGCCAGCCCCTCGACGAACTCGTCCCGGCCCTCGTCGACGAGGCCGTCCGCAAGGCCACCTGGGAGTACGCGACCACACTGCTGGCCCGGATCGGCGCCTGCGCCTCCTGCGGCGTCGACATCGGCCGCGCCGCCTTCGCCCGAGCCGCGCGGCTCCTCACCCGCATCATCGAAACAGCGAGCCCCGGCCACCTCCACCTCGTCTGCACCGTCTCGGCCGCCCCCGAAACACTCGTGGCCGCGCTCCGGGCCGACGACGAACCCGACACCGCGAACCGCGTCGACGAGTCGGAAGCCCTCGAATTCACCACCGTCCTCGCCCTCGGCATCGCCACCCGCAGCTCCGGCGGACTCGTCATGCGCACCACCGCGGCGGGCACCTCCGACCGGGTCTACGGATGGCGCCTGCGCGGCGAACGGCTGGAGCCCCTCACGGCCGCCGAAGTCTTCGACGCCTACTGCACCGACGCCGATACGGGAGACCTCGTCTCCCCGGAGTCCGGCGTCGACTACTGCGTACCCCCCGACCTCGGAGACGCGGGAGAAGCCACCGGCCACACGCACTGAACGCCTCGGGGCGCCCCACCCGCAGGTGGAGCGCCCCGAGAAGGACCGTCGTCGACGACGCGGACCGGCTACTCGCCGGACAGCACCGCCTGCGCCGCGGCCCGCGCCTCTTCCGCCGTGTCCGCGGCACGAGCGGCAGCGGCGGCACGCTCGCACTGGGCCAGCGTGTACTTGGCCAGCGTCGCCCGTACATACGGAATCGACGCCGCACCCATCGACAGGGAGGTGACCCCGAGACCGGTCAGCACACACGCGAGCAGCGGGTCGGAGGCGGCCTCACCACAGACACCACAGCTCTTGCCCTCTGCCTTCGCCGACTCGGCCGACAGCGCGACCAGGTCGAGCAGCGCCGGGTGCCACGGGTCCTGCAGACGGGACACCGCGCCCACCTGCCGGTCGGCGGCGAAAGTGTACTGCGCGAGGTCGTTGGTCCCCAGCGACAGGAACTCGACCTCCTGCAGAATCGACCGCGCCCGCAGCGCGGCCGACGGAATCTCCACCATCGCACCGAACTTCGCCTGCAGCCCGGCCGCACGGCACGCGTCAGCGAACGCCTTCGCGTCGATGCGGTCCGCCACCATCGGAGCCATCACTTCGAGGTAGACCGGCAGCCCCTCGGCAGCCTTCGCGAGAGCGCTGAGCTGCGTGCGCAGCACCTCCGGGTGGTCAAGAAGCGTCCGCAGGCCCCGCACGCCCAGTGCCGGGTTCGGCTCGTCGGCCGGGGTGAGGAAGTCGAGCGGCTTGTCGGCACCGGCGTCCAGCACCCGCACCACCACACGGCCCTCGGGAAACGCCTCCAGCACCTGGCGATACGCCTCGACCTGCTTCTCCTCGGACGGCGCCTTCTTGCTGTCGTCGAGGAAGAGGAACTCGGTGCGGAACAGACCCACGCCCTCGGCACCGGCCTCGACCGCGGCCGGCACGTCCGCCGGACCACCGATGTTCGCCAGCAGCGGCACCTTGTGACCGTCGGACGTGGCACCCGGACCCGTCGCAGCGGAGAGCGCCGCCCTGCGCTCCGCCGCCGCGGCCTCCATCTGCGCCTTCTTCTCGGCACTCGGCTCCACGAAGATCTCACCGGTGCTGCCGTCCACGGCGATCACCGTGCCCTCCGCGAGCTCACCCGCACCCGGCAGCGCGACCACGGCCGGGACGCCGAGCGCGCGGGCCAGGATCGCGCTGTGGCTGGTGGGCCCACCTTCCTCGGTGACGAAACCGAGCACCAGAGTGGGGTCGAGCAGCGCGGTGTCCGCGGGCGCGAGGTCACGCGCAATGAGAACGTACGGCTCGTCGCTGTCCGGCACACCGGGCATCGGCACGCCGAGGAGCCGGGCGACGATACGGTTCCGCACATCGTCGAGGTCGGCCACGCGCCCGGCGAGGTACTCACCGGCACCGGCGAGCAGCGCCCGGTACGCGGCGAATGCGTCGTACACCGCGCGCTCGGCCGTGCTGCCGACCGCGATCCGCCGCTCCACGTCCGCCATCAGCTCCGGATCCAGGGCCATCATGGCCTGCGCCTCGAGCACCGCCTGGGCTTCGCCCCCCGCCAGATTGCCGCGCGCAATCAGATCGGCAGCCACCGCCTCCACGGCCTTGCGGGCACGCCCCTGTTCGCGCTCCGCGTCCTCCGCCGGGATCTGCTTGGCAGGCGGTTCGAGAACCGCCGTCCCCATGTGCCGAACCTCGCCGATCGCCACACCGTGGCTCACGCCGACGCCTCGCAGCGTTGTCTCCATCTCACCCGTCTCCGGTAGTGCGGCGGGCTCCGCCGCCGCGGTGGTTGTCCCAAGCCGCCGTGCTGGACGGCGCTGAAGTCACTGCCAGCTGAAGAGCGCGTCGCCGGGCTTCACGTCGCCGTCCTCGCGGACGTCCAAGAGGGAGTCCGCCGTGGCCTCGAGAGCCACGACCGGGCACACCGAGGACTTGCCGGCCTCTTCGACGGCGGCCGGGTTCCAGCGCACGACGCCCTGGCCGCGCGTCACGGTGTCCCCCTTGTTCACGAGGAGCTCGAAGCCCTCGCCATTGAGCTGGACAGTGTCGATGCCCAGGTGAGTGAGGACGCCGTGGCCCTCGCTGTCGACGACGACAAAGGCATGGGGGTGAAGCGAGACAATGACTCCGTCGACGGGCGAGACAGCCTCGGCAGGCTCACGGACGGGTTCGATCGCCATGCCGGGGCCGACCATGGCCCCGGAGAAGACGGGGTCCGGTACCGCGGACAGCCCGATGGCGCGTCCTGCGATAGGGGACGTCACGGTGGTCATGGGAAGCCTCCCAGGGGTGGAGATTCATATGGGCCGTCACTGCCTGTCCCGGACGGCACACTGTTGAGCAGGGTATGTCATATGAAGTGGCGGTTCCGCGCGAGTGATCCCGCTTGGAGACCGAAGGACACAGCGGAAACGATTTGCGCCCGCTCCAGGCCCGCATGTAGAGTCGTAGACCTGCCCGGGGCCGAGCGACGCCACCAAGCGTCCTTGCCTGGCAGCACCCAACTTGTCAGATCCTATCTCGGGGTCCCTTCCGCATGTCTGCGGGACGGTGGTCAGGGAGACGGAAAAACACTGATAGAGTTTGAAACGCAAGACCGAAGGGAAGCGCCCGGAGGAAAGCCTGAGACAGTCTCTCGGGTGAGTACAAAGGAAGTGTCCGTTCCTTGAGAACTCAACAGCGTGCCAAAAATCAACGCCAGATATGTTGATACCCCGTCTCCGGCCATACGGCTGGGACGAGGTTCCTTTGAAAAAGTCCTGCCGGGCAGTGTTCGGCAGGCGCACAGCGAGGACGCTGTGAACCGTCCGATTATTCCTCGGACGGTTCCGCTCTCGTGGTGTTCGACCGGATTACCGGTAAACATTCACGGAGAGTTTGATCCTGGCTCAGGACGAACGCTGGCGGCGTGCTT
>NZ_AUKV01000021.1:0-181152 GCF_000424945.1 Streptomyces sp. 142MFCol3.1 | reverse complement strand
GCCACCAACGGCGACATGAGCCCCCAGATGGCGCTCGTCCAGGGCTCGCTGAACAAGCCCTGTGTGGGCCTGCCCGCCAAGGCCAACGTCGGCTCGGTCGTCGGTCTCGTCCCGATCACCGCCGTCCAGGACGTCCCGGTCCTGTCGGCCCCGCAGAACCAGCAGTGCACCGAGAACTCCACCCAGGCCAAGGGCGACGAGCCGCTCTCGCACATCCTGGACAACATCCCGGTCCTGTCGGGCAACGGCGCCACCAGCAGCTGACCTCCCGGTACCGCACACAGCGGGCCGCCCTTCGGGGCGACCCGCTGTTCCCGTGTGCGGGGACCGGCCGCTTTTCCGCGCCGGCACGGAGGCCGCTCAGCTCCGGTAGAGCTCCTCGATGTCCGCGGCGTACGCCGTGGTGACCGCGTGCCGCTTCACCTTCAGCGAAGGGGTGAGCAGACCGTTGTCCTCGGTGAACTCGCCCGCCACCAGGGCGAAGCGGCGGATCGACTCGGCCCGGGAGACCGCGGCGTTGGCGTAGTCCACGGCCTTCTGGACGTCGGCGCGCATCCGGGGGTCCGTGACGACGTCGGACGGCGGGGTGTCCGCGGGAAGTTTGCGCACGGCGAGCCAGTGGGCGAGGGACTCGGCGTCGAGGGTGATCAGGGCCGCGACGTACGGGCGGTTGTCGCCCACGACGACGCACTGGCCGACGGGTGAGCGGCTGCGCAGCCGGTCCTCCAGGACGGCCGGCGAGACGTTCTTGCCGCCGGAGGTGACGAGGATGTCCTTCTTGCGGCCGGTGATGGTCAGGTAGCCGTCCTCGTCCAGGGCACCGAGGTCGCCGGTGGCGAACCAGCTGTCGGTGAGGACGGCGTCGGTGGCGGCCGGGTTGTTCCAGTAGGAGCCGAACACGATGCCGCCCTTGATGAGGACCTCGCCGTCGTCGGCGATGCGCACGGCGGTGCCCGGCACCGGCAGGCCGACCGTCCCGGGGCGGGGTTCGAGGGGCGGGACGATGGTGGCGGCCGCGGACGTCTCGGTGAGGCCGTACCCCTCGTAGACGATGATTCCGGCCGCGTAGAAGAACAGGTTGAGGTTGCGGTCGAGCGGGGAGCCGCCGCTGATGGCGTAGCGGGCCCGGCCGCCCAGTTCCTTGCGGATACGGCGGTAGACGAGCAGGTCGTACAGCGCCCAGGCGGCGTACAGTCCGGGGCCGGGGCCCTTGCCCACGCCCAGGAACTTGTTCAGGCAGGCCTCGCCGAATCGGACGCCGATACGGTCGGCACGGTCGAAGGAGGCTCCCCGGCCGATCTTCTCGGCCGTGGCCCGCCCGGTGTCGTGGATCTTCTCGAAGAGGTACGGGACGCCGACGAGGAAAGTCGGGCGGAACTGCCGGAGCGCGGGCCGGAGTTCGTCCGGCTTGATGCTCGGGCAGTGGCCCAGTTCGATGCGCGCCATGAGGCAGGCGATCTGGAGGGTGCGGCCCAGGATGTGGGCGAGCGGCAGGAAGAGGAGGGTCGAGGCCGTCTGGCCGGTGACCTCCTTGAAGACGGGGTGCAGCAGTTCGACCGTGTTGGCGGCCTCGGCGTGCAGATTGGCGTGAGTGAGGACGCAGCCCTTGGGTTGCCCGGTGGTCCCGGAGGTGTAGCAGAGGGTCGCGACGGTGTCGGGGGTCAGCGCGGCGCGCCGCTTGGCCACCTCCTCGTCGGCGATGTCCCGTCCCAGGGCGGTGAGTTCGCCGAGTGCGTCCGCGTCCAGCCGCCACACGCGCGGGGGCTCGGGGTGCCGTGCCGTGCCGGTGGTCACGGTGTCCGCGTTCTGGTCGGTCTCGACGACGACGAACCGGGCGCCCGAGTCCCGGACGATCCACTCCACCTGCTCGGCCGACGAGGTCGCGTAGACGGGGACGGTCCGGCCGCCGGCCGCCCAGACGGCGAAGTCGAGGACCGTCCACTCGTAGCGGGTACGGGACATCACCGCGACGCGGCCGCCGGGCTCCAGGCCCGCCGCGATGAGGCCCTTGGCGGCATCGGTGACCTCGCGGGCGAAGGCAGCCGCGGTCACCGGCCGCCACACGCCCTTCTCCGCGCGGCGCAGGACGACCGCATCGGGGGCCTCTGCCGCGTTGGTGAAGGGCAGGTCGGCGGTGCTGCCGGTGGTGGGGGCCGGGGCGAGGCGTGCGGCACGCGCCTCGCGGACCGTGCCGTGCTCGTCCCGGACCAGCTCCACCCTGCTGCGGTCCGCCAGGTCGGCGCGCCGCTTCGCCCGTTTCAGATCCTTGCGCACGCCCATGACGGCTCCCGGTCGGGGACTTGCTCGGGGTACTTACTCCGAAGTCAACTTACTCAGGCGTAACGGAAATTCAATGGGTTGCGCACGGTCGATGAACCGGACCGGGCCGGACGGCCGGCGGACGCCCGCCGTCCCGCCCTCCGGGGGGACGCCCCGTTCAGCCCTCCAGGGGACTCCCCCGCTCAGCCCTTCAGCCGGTTCGCCTGCTCGACCGCGGTCGCCAGCCCGCGTACCGCCGGGTCCTCGGAGTCGTCGGCGAGCCTGTCGGCGCGGGTGGCGAGTTCGCCGAGCGAAAGCGCGCCGGGCAGGGCGTCGAACCGGGCGTCGCCCGCGCGCAGACCGTCCGCGAAGTACGCTGCCACGGCGGCGACTTGGAGAGAGCGGTCGGCCTTCCACAGGTCGCCGTCCAGGGAACCGGCCTCCAGCGCGCCGGACTCCTCGTGCGGGGCGCGGGTGTCGGGGTCCAGCCAGCGGACGCTCGCGGTGGCGAGGTGGCCCGAGGCGCCGGGGCGGGTGCGGACGGCGTAGAGCGCGGTGACCGTGTGGCCGGGGCCGACCTCGCCGCCGTCGACCCGGTCGTCGCGGAAGTCCTCGTCGGCCACCGCGCGGTTGTCGTATCCGATGAGCCGGAACTGCTCGACCGTCTGCGGGTCGAAGGCGACCTGCGCCTTGGCGTCGCGGGCCGTCAGGTCGATGTTCTGCGGGAGCTGGTCGCAGAAGACGGTACGGGCCTCGTCGCGGTCCGAGACGTACACCGTGTGCCCGTCGCCCCTGTCGGCGAGGCGCTCCATGAGGGCGTCGCCGTAGTCGCTGCCGACCCCGACGCCGAACAGGGTGATGCCGTGCTCGCGACGGGCGTCGGAGATGCGCTCCAAAATGCTGTCGGCGTCCGTGTCGCCGCTGTTGGCGAGGGCGTCGGAGATGAGCACGACCCGGTTGGTGGCGCCCTCGCGCAGTCCCTCGACCGCCGTCTCGTAGCCCCGGTCCACGCCGGCGCCGAGGTTGGTCGAGTCCGTGGGCTCCAGGCTGCCGATCGCGTCGTGGACGCGGCCCCGGTGGTGGCCGAGCCGGGTCATCGGCAGGACGGTCTCCGCCTGGTCGCTGAAGGTGACCAGGGCGACGGAGTCGTCGTCGCGCAGCCGGTCCGTCATCACGTCGAGGGAGTCCTTGGCCAGGTCGAGGCGGCCGGGCTCGGCCATGGAGCCGGAGATGTCGATGACGAAGGTGAGGGCGGCGGGCGGGCGTTCCCGCTCGTCCTCGGCGGCGCGGGTGGCGAGGCCGACGCGGACGAGTGACCAGCGCTCGTCGTCGGTGCGGGCACCGTCGACGGTGACGGTGAAGCCGTTGCCGTCGGGGCGCCGGTAGTCCTGGCGGAAGCTGTTGACGAATTCCTCGGGCCGGACGGTGGAGGGGTCCGGGATCCTGCCGCCCGCGAGGGTGCGGCGGGCGTAGCCGTAGGAGGCGGTGTCGACGTCCAGGGCGAAGGTGGAGAGGTAGTCGGGGGACGGTGCGATCTCCCGGTCGGGCGCCCCGGTCTGTTCGCCCTCCTGCACGCCCTGGGCGTCGCCCGTGGGCCTGTCGGGGGCGGGCAGCGGGAGGGTGCGCCCGCCGGACTTGTCTGCGTGGTCCGCCGAGTTGCCGCCGTCGCTCGCGCTGCATCCCGTCAGCAGGACGGCGCCCGCGGCCGTCAGCGCGAGCAGGGTGCCGCGCAGCCGGCGGCCTCCCGCGGCGCGTGTACGTATCCGTATCAGGTGAATCCCCATGCTGCCCCCTCGGTGAGCGGCCTTGTGTGGGCCGACGTCTGTGACTGTGACGGCCGAGGGGGCCGGGAGGTGCGCTCCGGGGTGTTGCGGATGGATCTCGAAGCGGCCACGACAGGGGGCCTTCGAGACCGGTGGGTGATCCTCCGGAGACCTAGGACACGATGTCCTTGCGCCGGAAACCGCGGAAGGCCAGCGCAAACAGCACGAGCGCGTACGTTATGGAAATCGCCGTGCCCTGGATCATGCCGCTCCACTCCGGCGTCGGCTGGACGGCGTCGGCCCACGCGAACTGCCAGTGCGCGGGAAGGAAGTCGCGCCAGTGGCCGAGGGCGGTGACGGCGTCCAGGACGTTGCCCACGATCGTCAGGCCGACCGCGCCGCCGACCGCGCCGAGCGGGGCGTCCGTCTTCGTGGACAGCCAGAACGCGAGGCCCGCGGTGACGAGTTGGGACACGAAGACGTACGCGATCACCACGAGGAGCCGCTGGGTCGCGGTGCCCGCGGGGAGCGCGCCGCCGGTGGGGATCTCCAGCGGTCCCCAGCCGTAGGCAGCGGTGCCCACCGCGATCGCGACGACCGGCAGCAGGATCATCGCGGCGAGGCTGAGGCCGAGGGCGACGACGAGTTTGGACCACAGCAGCCGGGCCCGGGGCACGGGCGCGGCCAGCAGATAGCGCAGCGACGACCAGCTCGCCTCGGAGGCGATCGTGTCCCCGCAGAACAGGGCGACCGGGATCACCAGGAGGAAGCCCGCGGACACGAACAGGTTCACCGCGGCGAAGTTGGCGCCGGACGCGGTGGCCGTGTCCATGAGGGTGACCTGGCCGTTGCGCGAGCCCGGGTCGCCGCCGATCGCGAACGCCACGACCAGGACGAAGGGCAGCGCCGCGAGGACCGCCCCCATCACGAGGGTGCGGCGCCGCTTCAGCTGCCGGATCAGTTCGACGCGCAGGGGCAGGGTGCGCCGGGCGCGGTATCCGTCGGCCGTCTCGCCGCGCTCGACGAGCGTGCTCATGCGGAGCCTCCGATCAGGGTGAGGAACGCGTCTTCCAGACGGCGGTGCGGGCCCATCGACGCCACGGGCACTTCGAGCCGTACGAGTTCGACGACCAGGCGCTCTGCGGTGCCCCCGGGGGCGAGCCGGACCAGCAGTCCGCCTTGGGTGGCGACGGCCGAGGCCACGCCGGGCAGCGCGCCGACCTTCTCGACGACGGGCTCGTCCACGGGCGAACCGGTGCCGACGAGGAGGGTGTCGCCGGAGCCGACGATCTCGCTCACCGGGCCGGCCTGGACCAGCCGGCCGCGGTCCATGACCACGAGGTGCGTGCAGGACTGCTCGACCTCGGCGAGGAGGTGGCTGGAGACGATGACCGTGCGGCCCGCGGCGGCGTAACGGATCATGACCTCGCGCATCTCGCGGATCTGCGGCGGGTCCAGTCCGTTGGTCGGTTCGTCGAGGATGAGGAGGTCGGGCAGGCCGAGCATCGCCTGGGCGATGGCGAGGCGCTGACGCATGCCCTGGGAGTAGGTGCGAACGGCGCGGGCCAGCGCGTCGCCGAGACCCGCGATCTCCAGGGCCTCCTCCAGGTGGGCGTCCTCGGGCGGGCGGCCCGTCGCCCGCCAGTACAGCTCCAGGTTCTCGCGGCCGGACAGATGCGGGAGGAAGCCCGCGCCCTCGACGAACGCCCCGACCCGGGAGAGGACCGGCGCGCCCGGCCGGATCGCGTGCCCGAAGACGCGGATCTCGCCGTCGTCCGGTCCGATGAGGCCCATGAGCATGCGCAGGGTGGTCGTCTTGCCCGCGCCGTTCGGTCCGAGCAGGCCGAGGACCTGGCCCTTCTCCACGCGCAACGACAGATCCCGTACCGCGTACCGTTCGGCGGACCCGGCGTACCGCTTGCTCAGCCCGGTGATCTGGAGCGGGACCTCGGCGAGGTCCGGGTCGGGTCCGGCCGGTGCCGTGCGGCGGCGGGCGGTGAGCGGCAGCGCGAGCGCGGCCAGCGCTCCGGCGAGCGGCAGCCACCACACCCAGGAGGGCAGCGGCGCGGCGGCTGTCTTCACGCCGGGCGCCGTGGGGACCGTGAGGTCGCCCTTCAGGGACACGGTGTACGTGGCCGGGGCGGACGGTGAGGCGTAGCCGAGGTCGGTCGAGGCGAGGACGAGGCGCAGCCGGTGGCCCTTCTGCACTTCGTGGTCGACGGCGGGCAGGGTGACCGTGACGTCCTTGCCGGTCCTGGCGCCCTCGACGCGCAGCGGTGTGACGAGCTGGGAGGGCAGCACCTGCTGCCGTCCGCCCGGCCCGACGTCGTAGACCTTCGCGAACAGGACCGCGTCGTCGGCGCTCGATGTGACGTGCACCGTCGCCGTGGGGGTGCCGGTGATCCGCAGGTCGTCGCGGAGCACCGGGGAATCGAAGTGCGCGTACTGGCCGGGGAAGTCGAGGGAGACCCCGACGCCGAGGGAGGACAGCTGGGCGAGGCCGCCCGAGCCGCCGAGGCCCGGCAGGGCCGAGATGGCGGGCGGGCCGCCGCCGGCGGGGTTGTCGAAGCTCTGCTCGCGGCCGCTCAGCGGGACGGTGCGCCGCCCGTCGGTCAGGCCGGGATACGTGTCCGCGCTCGCGCCGCGCAGCTGTGCGGCGCCGTCGGTGGAGTCGATGCCTCCGGTGCGGGTGACGCGGAAGGCGGGGCCGGTGTCGGCGCCCTTGTCGTCCTTCAGGTAGCGGTCGAACCAGGCGGCGACCCGGGACTCGACGCGGCCGGTCTCCATGTCGCCGCCGTCGTGGCCGCCGGAGATCCAGTCGACGTCCACGGGTGCTCCGTTCGCCCGGATCGCGCGGGCCGTCGCGTCGGCCTGGCCGAGCGGGAACAGCGAGTCGGACTGGCCCTGGACGACGAGCGTGGGCACTTCGATGCGGTCGCCGACGGCGGAGGGGCTGCGCTCCTGGAGCATCCGGGTGGCCGCCTCGTCGGGCTTGCCGGACTCGGCGACGCGGTTGTACATGGCGCACAGCCGGGGCTGGAAACGGTCGCAGCCGCCACCGGTGTTGACGAAGACACCGGCCCAGAGCTTCTTGAACACGCCGTTCGGGAAGAGGGCGTCGGCCAGGTTCCAGTACGTGACGGACGGGGCGATCGCGTCGACCCGCCGGTCGTAGGCGGCGGCGAGCAGCGAGACCGCGCCGCCGTACGAGGCGCCGGTGACGCCGACGCGCGGATCGCCGTCCGCGTCGAGCCGGACCTCGGGCCGCCGTGCGAGCCAGTCGATCAGCCGGGACACGTCGGCGACCTCGGCGTCGGGGTCGTTCAGCCCGATCGTGCCGGTGGAGCGGCCGAAGCCGCGTGCCGACCAGGTCAGCACCGCGTATCCGTCACGGGCGAGCTGCTCCGCCTCGTCCCGGACGTCGGCCTTGCTGCCGCCGAAGCCGTGCGCGAGGAGCACGGCGGGGCGGCGGGGCGAGGACGGGCCCGCGGTGAAGTACGAGGTGTCGACGCGCACGCCGCCGCTCATGGCCATGACGCGGTCGGCGCGGTGCACGGGCGGCGCGTCGTCCGAGGCGACGGCCGTCCAGGTGCCGGCGCCTGCGAGCACGGCGAGGGCGGCGGCCGCGGCGGCGAACCTCCCCCGGGTGCCCGGCCACGTCCGACCGGGGAGCGGGCCCCGGCGCGGCCCGCGCGGTCGGGGCAGTCGAAGATCCATGCTCCAACGGTACGGGCGGGGACCGACAACGGATGCAGCCACCGGGCTGAACCCCGGCCCCTCCCACAGGAGTACGGGCGGGTACCGGCGTACCGCGTCCGTGGTACGAACGGCCCATGGAGATGCGCCGCGCCGCCACGGTCGGGGAACTGACCGCCGCCGAGTACCTCTTCGACCACCCCGTGCGCCCCGAATGGGCCCGGCGTTTCCTGGAGACCCAGGGCCACCACCTGTTCCTGGCGTACGAGGACGGCGCTCCCGTCGGGTTCGTCAGTGGTGTGGAGACGGTCCACCCCGACAAGGGCACCGAGATGTTCCTGTACGAGCTGACGGTCGCCGGACCGTTCCGGCGGCGCGGCACCGGAAGCGCGCTGGTGCGGGCGCTCGCCGCTCTGGCCCGGGAGCGCGGCTGCTACGGCATGTGGGTCGGTGTCGACACCGGGAACGACGTCGCCCTTGCCACCTACCGCAGCGCGGGTGGCAAGGACGACGGGTCGTGCACGGTGGTGACGTGGGACTTCGCCCAGGCCTCCTAGGCCTGCGCGTCCTCCGGGATCGACACCAGCCAGCGGGTCTCGCGGCGCGGCCGCAGGTAGAAGGCCCAGTACAGGGTGGCGACGGCCGTGATGCCGCCGGTCCACAGCAGGTAGGAGGTCTCCTGCCGGCTGAGGACGTAGGCCAGGACCGCGATGAGCAGGACGGGCATCGCGGGCCACAGCGGCATCCGCCAGGCCTGCGTGTGACGGTGCTGTCCGCGCCGGGAGAGCAGGGCGGCGACTGCGACGAGCAGGTACATGGCCGTCACGGAGACGCCCGTGACGCCGTACAGCGTGTCCAGGTTGACGAAGCACAGGAGCGCTCCGGGGACGCCCACGAGGAGCGTGGCGACCCAGGGGGAGCCGAAGCGGCCGAGGCGCGACAGACCCTTGTTGACGGGCTCGGGCCAGGCCTTGTCACGGGCGGAGGCGAACAGGACCCGCGAGTTCTGGATGACCATGACGATGCCCGCGTTGATGATCGCGAGGGCGACGCACAGGCTGACGAAGGTGCCGACGGCGGAGTTCGACCACGCGGTGACCATGCTGCTGATGTCGCCGCCGGTGAGGGCGGAGAGGTCCGAGGCGCCCATGGTGATGGCGACGACCGGGACCAGGATGATCACGGTGGAGATGGCGAGGGTGGCCAGGACCGTGCGGGCGACGTTGCGGCGCGGGTTCTCCAGCTCTTCCGAGAGGTAGACGGCGGTGGAGAAGCCCTGGGTGACGAAGAGGGCGATGGCGAGTCCGGACACGACCAGCATGGCCGTGACGGTGTCCGTGTGGCCTCCGGAGCCCGCGACCTGCATCGAGACCAGGCTGCCCGGGCCGCGCTCGCTGTGGGCGAAGCCGAGGACCGCCACGACGGCCGCCGCGATGACTTCGAGGACCAGGAAGATGCCGGTGATCCAGGCGTTGGCCCGCAGGTCGAGCAGGCCCGCGAGGGTGGCGAGGAGCATCACGCCGGCGCCGGTCATGGCGGGGTCGAGGTGCACGATCGGCGCGAGGTAGTCGGCGGTGCCCATCGCGATCACCGGCGGCACGATCATGACGACCAGCAGGGAGAGCACGAAGACCAGCCAGCCCGCGAGGCGTCCGGCCATCGTCGAGACCATCGCGTACTCGCCGCCGGCGCTGGGGATGAGGGTGCCCAGCTCCGAGTAGCAGAACGCCACGGCTATGCAGAGGAGGGAACCGATGGCGATCGTGAGGGCGGTGGCGGTGCCGAGCGAGCCGAACAGGTCGGGCACGACCACGAAGAGCGTGGAGGCGGGCGTCACGCAGGAGAGCGTCAGCAGGGTGCCGCCGACGACGCCGATGGAGCGCTTGAGCTTTCGAGGGCTGTCCGGAGCCGAGGGGGCGGCGTCCAGGACTGCGGTCTCGACAGGGCGGAGCGTGTCGGTCATGAAGCGGTTCCGATCGACTCGTGCGTCAGGTGATTCGGGCGGGAGCGATATCGCCTCCGGCGGCTCGCGTCGTACGTCTTTTCGTCCGCTCCCGACGTTGATGGAACCTTGACGGAAACCGTTGCGTCAATGGCCGTTTACCTGCGGAATCCGCACTAGCGGAGCGACCCATGTCACATCACTTTCCCAGGCAAGCGCGCCACTATATGGCAATCATCAAGACTCATCGGACTGTGACCTTGCTTTCAAAGGTGAAATACGCGAAACACCTACGCCACCCGTTTCATCACCCACACACGGGAACCGCAGCACGGCCGCTCAAATTCGCCTGAATATCTCGGCGGGCGGGACGACTACCGAGCCGTACGGCCCCTCGCTGCCGCGGAGGTTCCGCGGCCAGGACAGAAGAGGGGGGCCGACTGTGCCGAGGAGACACGGACAGGGGCGCGCGGGACGAACGGCGCCGGACGCACCGGTGCCCCGGAACCGGCTCGCGGTTCCGGGGCACCGAGGGGCTGTCTCAGTGGTTGCGCGGGAAGCCCAGGTCGACGCCGGCCGGCGCCTCGGACGGGTCGGGCCAGCGGGTGGTGACGACCTTGCCGCGGGTGTAGAAGTGCGTGCCGTCGTTGCCGTAGATGTGGTGGTCCCCGAAGAGGGAGTCCTTCCAGCCACCGAAGGAGTGGTAGCCCACGGGCACCGGGATCGGCACGTTCACGCCGACCATGCCCGCCTCGATCTCCAGCTGGAAGCGGCGGGCGGCGCCGCCGTCCCGAGTGAAGATCGCGGTGCCGTTGCCGAACGGCGAAGCGTTGATGAGGGCGACGCCCTCCTCGTAGGTGTCGACGCGCAGCACGCACAGGACGGGGCCGAAGATCTCGTCCTTGTACGCGTCCGCCGACGTGGGCACCTTGTCGAGCAGCGACAGGCCGATCCAGTGGCCGTCCTCGTAGCCCTCGACGGTGTAGCCGGTGCCGTCCAGGACGACCTCGGAGCCCTGGGCCGCCGCGCCGGCCACGTACGACGCGACCTTGTCGCGGTGCGCGGCCGTGATCAGCGGACCCATCTCCGACGCCGGGTCGTTGCCAGGACCGATCTTGATCTTCTCGGCGCGCTCGCGGATCTTCGCGACGAGCTCGTCGCCGACCGAGCCGACGGCCACCACGGCCGAGATGGCCATGCAGCGCTCACCGGCCGAGCCGTAGGCGGCCGACACGGCGGCGTCCGCCGCGGCGTCCAGGTCCGCGTCCGGGAGGACCAGCATGTGGTTCTTGGCGCCGCCCAGGGCCTGGACGCGCTTGCCGTTCGCCGAGGCCGTGGTGTGGATGTAGCGGGCGATCGGGGTCGAGCCCACGAAGGAGACGGCGGCGACGTCCGGGTGCTCCAGGAGGCGGTCGACGGCCACCTTGTCGCCGTGCACCACGTTGAAGACACCGTCCGGCAGACCGGCCTCGGCCAGCAGCTCGGCGACCTTCATCGACGCCGACGGGTCCTTCTCGGAGGGCTTGAGCACGAAGGTGTTGCCGCACGCGATGGCGATCGGGAACATCCACATGGGCACCATGGCCGGGAAGTTGAACGGCGTGATGCCCGCGACGACGCCGAGCGGCTGGCGGATCGAGGACACGTCGACCCGGGAGGCCACCTCGGTCGACAGCTCGCCCTTCAGCTGCACGGTGATCCCGCACGCCAGGTCGACGATCTCCAGACCGCGGGCGACCTCGCCGAGCGCGTCCGAGTGGACCTTGCCGTGCTCGGCGGTGATCAGTTCGGCGATCTCGTCGCGGTGGGCGTCGAGCAGCGCGCGGAACTTGAACAGGATCGTGGTCCGCCTGGCCAGCGAGGACTGGCCCCAGGTCGCGTACGCGTCCTTCGCGGCGGCGACCGCGGCGTCCACCTCGTCGACGGTCGCGAAGGCGACCTGCGTGGTCACGGCGCCGGTCGCCGGGTCGGTGACCGGCCCGTACGTACCCGACGCACCTTCGACGGTCTTGCCACCGATCCAGTGGTTGACGGTCTTCGTCATGGCCAAAAACTCCTTCACAGATGGCGGCGTCGGGCGGCGACGTGCCGGTCGTACTCCTCGCGCGCCTTGACCGCCGACGATCGCGTCGCGGTCTCGGCCACAGGTACATCCCACCAGGCTTGCGCCGGGGGCGCGCCCGACACTGTGTCTGCCGTTTCGGTCTCGACGTAGACACATGTGGGAGTGTCCGCCGCGCGTGCCTCGGCCAGGGCGGCCCGCAGGTCACGCACGGTCTTCGCGCGTAGGACGCGCATCCCCAGGCTGGCCGCGTTGGCCGCGAGATCGACGGGCAGCGGAGCGCCCGTGTACGTGCGGTCCTCGGCCCGGAAGCGGTACGCCGTGCCGTACCGCTCGCCGCCCACGGCCTCGGAGAGACCGCCGATCGAGGCGTACCCGTGGTTCTGCAGGATCAGCACCTTGATCGCGACGCCCTCCTGCACGGCGGTGACGATCTCCGTCGGCATCATCAGATACGTGCCGTCGCCGACCAGCGCCCACACCGGGCGGTCCGGGGCCGCCATCCGCACACCGATCGCCGCCGGGATCTCGTATCCCATGCAGGAGTAGCCGTACTCGACGTGGTACTGGTCCCGGGACCGGGTGCGCCACAGCTTGTGCAGGTCGCCGGGGAGCGAGCCGGCCGCGTTGATCAGGATGTCGTCCTCGGTGACCAGCTCGTCGAGCAGGCCGAGGACCTGCGGCTGGGTCGGGCGTATGTCGACGTCCTCGCTCTCGTAGGCCGCGTCGACCCGGTACTCCCAGCGCTCCTTGTCGTCCGTGTACTCGGTGACGTAGGCCGGCTCGGCGCGGTGGCCGTGCAGCAGCAGCGCCTCGGTCAGCTCCTCGAGTCCCGCCCTGGCGTCGGCGACCAGCGGGAGGCCGCCGAGTTTGTGACCGTCGTACGGCGCGATGTTGAGGTTCAGGAAACGGACGTCCGAGCCGCCGAAGAGGGTGCCCGAGGCGGTGGTGAAGTCGGTGTAGCGGGTGCCGACACCGATCACCAGGTCGGCGGTGCGGGCCAGCTCGTCGGCGGTCGCGGTGCCGGTGTGGCCGATGCCGCCGACGTCCTGCGGATGGTCCCAGCGCAGCGAGCCCTTGCCCGCCTGGGTGGAGGCCACCGGGATGCGGGTGGCGGATGCCAGCTCGGCGAGCGCCCCCTCGGCCCGGCTGTGGTGGACGCCGCCGCCCGCGACGATCAGCGGACGCCGGGCCTCACGGATCGCCCGCACGGCGGCGGCCAGCTCGGTCTGGTCGACCGCCGGGCGGCGCACCGCCCAGGTCCGCTCGGCGAAGAACTCCTCCGGCCAGTCGTACGCCTCCGCCTGCACGTCCTGCGGCAGCGCGAGGGTGACGGCGCCGGTCTCGACGGGGTCGGTGAGCACACGCATCGCCTGGAGGGCCGCCGGGATCAGCGCCTCGGGGCGGGTGATCCGGTCGAAGTACCGGGACACCGGGCGCAGGCAGTCGTTGACCGACACGTCGCCCGCGTAGGGGACTTCGAGCTGCTGGAGGACCGGGTCGGCGGGGCGGGTCGCGAAGACGTCGCCCGGCAGCAGCAGGACCGGGAGGTGGTTGACGGTGGCGAGGGCCGCGCCGGTGACGAGGTTCGTGGCGCCGGGGCCGATGGAGGTGGTGACGGCGTGTGTGGACAGCCGGCCGGACTGGCGGGCGTAGCCGACCGCCGCGTGCACCATGGCCTGTTCGTTGCAGCCCTGGTGGTAGGGCATGGCGTCGGCGTACTCGACGAGTGCCTGGCCGATCCCGGCGACGTTGCCGTGACCGAAGATGCCCCAGGTGGCGCCGATCAGCCGCTGCCGGTCGCCGTCCCGTTCCGTGTACTGGGCTGCCAGGAAGCGCACCAGCGCCTGTGCGACCGTCAGCCTCGTCGTTGAGGTCATCGGTATCCCTCTGTGGTCTCTAGGTGTCCCGGGTGGAAGCAGATCCGCCACTCCCTGTCCTTGCCCGGTCCGGCCATGACGTTCAGGTAGTACATCGTGTGGCCGGGCTGGGCGACGGACGGGCCGTGCCATCCGTCGGGGACGAGGACGGCATCGCCGGTGCGGACCTCGGCGAGGACGTCGGAGCCGCCCTCGCGCGAAGGGAATACGCGCTGATAGCCGAAACCGTTCGGGCCGTCGATCTCGAAGTAGTAGATCTCCTCCAGTTCGCTCTCCTCGCCCGGCCGGTACTCGTCGTGCTTGTGCGGCGGGTACGAGGACCAGTTGCCGCCCGGGGTGATGACCTCGACGGCGATGAGCCGGTCGCAGTCGAAGGCGTCCGCGGAGGCGAAATTGCGGACCTGGCGGGCGCAGTTGCCGCTGCCGCGGGCTTCGACGGGAACCTCCGGCGCGGGGCCGTAGCGGGCGGGGAGTCGGCGCTCGCACTTCGCTCCTGCCAGGGCGAAGCGGCCTCCCGCACCGGAGGCGATCTGGACCCGGGCGTCGCGGGGCACGTACGCGAAGTCGGAGACTCCGGCGAACACGCCTTCCCTGCCCAGGAGGGGGAACTCTGCTTCCTCGATGCCGTCCTTGACGCGGACCGTGCAGCCGCCGGCGAGCGGGAGCACGATCCACTCGCTGTCACCGGTGGTGAAGGTGTGGGTGCCGTCGGGCGGCAGTTCGACGACCCGCAGGCTCGCATGGGCCCAGCCGGCCCGCTCGGGGTCGATGTCGAGCGCGTAGTGCGCGTCGGCGGTGGCGCCTCGGGGGACGTACAACTCTTTGCTCATGCTGCCCTCACAGGAGTCCTACGGCGGTGTCCACGGCCGCGGCGACATCGCCGTCCGCCGGGTAGAGCAAGGAGCGACCCACCACCAGCCCCCGCACGGTGGGCAGTCGGAGCGCGCCGCGCCACTTCTCGTACGCGCCCTCCTGGTCCTCCGCGACGTCGCCGCCGAGGAGGACCGCGGGCAGGGTGGAGGTCTCCATGACACGGGCCATGTCGTCGGGGTTGTCCGTGACGGGAACCTTCAGCCATGTGTACGCCGAACTGCCGCCCAGACCGCTGGCGATGGCGATGGACTTGGTGACGGCCTCGGCGCTCAGGTCGTTGCTCAGCGTGCCGCCGTCGCGGCGGTGGCACAGGAACGGCTCGACGAAGACCGGCAGCCGCCGCTCGGCCATCTCGTCGATCACCCGGGCGGTGGACTCCAGAGTGCGCAGGGAGCCCGGATCGTCGTAGTCGATGCGCAGCAGGAGCTTGCCCGCGTCGAAACCGAGCCGCTCGATGTCCCGTGGCCGGTGGCCGGTGAACCGGTCGTCCAACTCGAAGGAGGCGCCCGCGAGTCCGCCCCGGTTCATCGACCCGAGGACGACCTTGTCGTCGAGCGCGCCGAGCAGCAGCAGGTCGTCGAGGATGTCGGCGGTGGCGAGCACACCGTCGACACCGGGACGGGACAGGGCGAGGCAGAGCCGCTCCAGGAGGTCGGCGCGGCCCGCCATGGCGAGTCTGCGGTCGCCGACGGCCAGCGCGCCCCGGGCCGGGTGGTCCGCCGCGACGATCATCAGGCGCCCGGAGGCGCCCATCAGGGGACGGCGCACCCGGCGGGCGGCGGCCTCGGCGATCGCCTCGGGGTGCCGGGCCCGGGTGCGGACGAGTCCGGCGAGGTCGACCGTGCGGTACGGCGGGCGGAGTTCGCCGTGGCCGGCGCGGGCACCGGTGGCCGCGCCGGCGGGGCCGGTCGCGTCGCCGCCCTGCTCGGGCCGGGCGCCCCCGACGTGGCCCGCTCTCATCGCATTTCTCCCGCCGTGATCGCGTCCTCGATCTCCTCGGGTGTCGGCATCGCGGAGGAGCACTCCAGGCGGGACGCGACGATCGCTCCGGCGGCGTTGGCGTGCCGCATGACGCGCTCCAGGTCCCAGCCGGCGAGCAGTCCGTGGCACAGGGATCCGCCGAACGCGTCACCGGCACCGAGGCCGTTGAGGACGTCCACCGGGAGCGGCGGGACCTCGGCGCGGGAGCCGTCGCGGTGGACGGCGAGAACACCCTTGGGTCCCTGCTTCACCACGGCGAGTTCGACCCCCGCGTCCAGCAGGGCGCGGGCGGCGGCGTCCGGTTCGCGCTCGCCGGTCGCGATCTCGACCTCGTCGAGGTTGCCGACCGCGACGGTGGTGTGGCGCAGGGCCTCGGCGTAGAACGGGCGGGCCGCCCCGGGGTCCTTCCAGAACATGGGCCGCCAGTCCAGGTCGAAGACCGTCGCGGCGGACCGGGCGCGGTGGGCGAGGGCCGCGAGGGTCGCGGTGCGGCTGGGCTCCTCGCACAGGCCCGTGCCGGTCACCCAGAACAGACGGGCGGCGCGGATGGCCTCCAGATCGAGGTCCCGTGCGTGGATCTCCAGGTCCGGGGCCTTGGGCTGCCGGTAGAAGTAGAGCGGGAAGTCGTCGGGCGGGAAGACCTCGCAGAAGGTGACGGGGGTGGGCAGTCCGGGAACCGGCGTGACCCAGCGGTCGTCGACCCCGAAACCGCGCAGCGCCTCGTGAAGGTATGCGCCGAACGGGTCCTCACCCGTCCGTGTGATCACCGCCGTACGCCGTCCGAGCCGGGCGGCGGCCACCGCCACGTTCGTCGCCGAGCCGCCGAGGAACTTCCCGAAGGACGTCACCCGGGCCAGCGTGACCCCCGTCTGCAACGGGTAGAGGTCCACACCGATCCGCCCCATGGTGATCAGGTCGTACGCCATCGCCTTCCCTTCGCTACGGCTGAACCCAGGTCTAGTCCCGCCCGGGGAACCCTGTCAACGTTTTGTCCAGACATTCGGACGATGGCTTGACAGCTTTCCGGGGCCGACCGAAGCTGACGCCCATGACGTCGTTGCCGCCGCAGTCATCGCCTCACCCGTCGCCGCAGTCGCCGCCTTCGTCCTCACTGTCCCGCATCCGGATCGGTTCGGCTCCCGACTCCTGGGGCGTCTGGTTCCCCGACGACCCCCGACAGGTCCCCTGGCAGCGATTCCTGGACGAGGTCTCCGAGTCCGGGTACGAGTGGATCGAACTCGGCCCGTACGGCTATCTGCCCACCGATCCCGGCGTCCTGAAGGAGGAGACGGCGCGACGCGGGCTCACCGTCTCGGCCGGCACCGTCTTCACCGCACTGCACAAGGGGCCCGAGGTGTGGGAGTCCACCTGGGCGCACGTCGCGGACATCGCCGCACTCACCCGGGCGACGGGCGCCGAGCACCTCGTCGTCATCCCCGCCTTCTGGCGCGACGACAAGACCGGCGCGGTGCTGGAGGACAGCACTCTGACCCCCACGCAGTGGCGCAACCTGACCGCGCAGACGGAGCGGCTCGCCCACGAGGTGCGCGAACGCTTCGGGTTGCGGATCGTCGTCCACCCGCACGCCGACACACACATCGACAGCGAGGAGAACGTCACGCGTTTCCTCGACTCGACCGACTCCTCCCTCGTGTCCCTGTGCCTCGACACCGGCCACTACGCCTACTGCGGCGGGGACAGCGTCAAGCTCATCGAGACGTACGGCGAGCGCATCGGCTACCTCCACCTCAAGCAGGTGGACCCGCTGGTCCTGGCCGAGGTGCGGGCCGGCGAGGTGCCGTTCGGGCCCGCCGTGGCCCGCGGCGTGATGTGCGAACCGCCGTCCGGTGTACCGGCGCTGGAGCCCGTGCTCGCCGCCGCGCAGCGGCTCGGCGTCGAGCTCTTCGCCATCGTCGAGCAGGACATGTACCCGTGCCCGCCGGACAAGCCGCTGCCGATCGCCCGGCGGACCCGGGCGTTCCTGAGGTCGTGCGGGGCGTAGCGACGCGGTCTTCGTGTCGGGAACGGGGAGCGGGACGGGCCCCGCCCGGCCCGCTCCCGACCGGCCCGCTCCCGGCCAGGTCCGGACCGCTCCGGGGGAACGGCGCTGCCGCGGAACGTGATCGACCCGAATGCGATTTTTCCAAGACCCACGGGACGCGCTGACGGCACGCTGATCCTCCCGGCCACGCACCAGGGGGGATGCGGGGAACCGGTGGGCCGGGCCCGGCGAGGGCGGCTCCCGCGCGAACACGGTGGGAGAGCCCCGGGGGACAAAGGCCCGGCCCGCCGACGGCTCCGCTGCGCGCGTCCGCCGGCGTCCTGTGCCCAAAAGGCACTTGATGCCCAGGGCCACCCGGCGTACACCTCTTCGCTCGTTCGCCAATGCGTCACTCGTGTCACAAAAGCCACCTCCCTGTCACACATGTCGCGTGTACGCGGGTCTTGCGTCACACCCGGTTCACAGCCGCTGCCCGGCGCTCACGCCGCGTCGTTCACGAAGCACAGGCTTTGTGATCGCCAGCGCAGCGCCCGGCTCCCCCGACGGCCGCCCCCGGCCGCCGCTGCGGTGCGCGCAGGGAGGTGCCACTCATGACCGACCGTAGGCTCTGGTCGTACAAGGAGATCGCGGCGCACATCAAGGTGCAGCCGGACACCGTCCGGTCGTACCGCAAGCACGGACTGCTGCCCGCGCCCGACCATGTGGAGCGGGGAAAGCCCTACTGGTACGCCGACACCGTCCGGGCCTGGGTCGCCTCCCGCCCGGGAAACCGGGGCCGCCGAGACGACTGAGCCGCCCCGCCCGGCTGCCCCACCTCCGGGTGGGGCACCCTTCTTCGCATGAACTTCTCCGTGAAACCCGTCCTCACCGGCGAGAAGACCGTCCTGCGCCCGTTCACCGCGGACGACGCGGAGGCGATCCTGGAGATCCTCGACGACCCCGACGTCATTCGCTTCACCTTCCCCTCGCAGCCGGACACCCCCTTCACCCTGGAACGGCTGCGGGCCGTCTACGGCGCCCGCGCCACCCAGCCCGACCGGCTCGACCTCGCGGTGACCGACCCCGCCACCGGCGAACTCGTCGGCGAGGTCGTCCTCAACGAGTGGGACCCCGTCCAGCGCAGCTGCTCCTTCCGCACTCTCATCGGCCCCCGCGGCCGGGACCGGGGCTTCGGCACCGAGGCCGTGCGTCTCATCGTCGGCCACGGCTTCGAACAACTCGGCCTGCACCGGATCTCCTTGGGCGTCTACGGCAACAACCACCGTGCCCGGCGCGTGTACGAGAAGGTCGGTTTCCTGGTGGAGGGCGTCCTGCGCGAGGCCGCACTGCGTGACGGTGAGTGGGTCGACGAGGTGCTCATGGCGATCCTCGACCACGAGTGGGCCACCCACGGAGGCCACCCGGAGGGTCAGGTCAGCTCCAGGGCTCGATGACGGTCACCCCCGACCCCGGCGCCCCGCCCATCGCCGCCAGCGCGGACGGCGCCGCGTCCAGCGGGATCGTCGAGGTGACCAGGAGGTCGGGCCGCAGCACACCCGCGCGGACCAGCTCCAGCATGCCGGGGTAGGCGTGCGCGGCCATCCCGTGGCTGCCCAGCACTTCCAGTTCCAGGCCGATCACGCGGGCCATCGGGACCGGGGTCGCGCCGGTCGGCGAGGGCAGCAGACCAACCTGGACATGCCGGCCGCGGCGACGCAGCCCGTGCACCGAGGCCGCGCAGGTGGCCTCGGAGCCGAGGGCGTCCAGCGACAGGTGAGCACCGCCGCCGGTCAGTTCCCGGACGGCCTCGGCGACGTCCCCCGTCCGGGACGCGTCCACGCACTCCGCCGCCCCGAACTTCCGTGCCAGGTCGAGCGCCGCGGGCGACACGTCGACGGCCACGACCCGCGCCCCCGACGCCGCCGCGATCATCACCGCCGACAGGCCCACGCCCCCGCAGCCGTGCACGACGACCCACTCCCCCGCCGCGACCCGGCCCTGCGCGACCACCGCGCGGTAGGCCGTGGCGAAACGGCAGCCCAGCGAGGCGGCCGTCGCGAAGGACAGCTCGTCCGGCACCGCGACGAGGTTCACCTCGGCGTGGTCGAGTGCCACGTACTCGGCGAAGGAGCCCCAGTGCGTGAAGCCCGGCTGGGTCTGTCGCTCGCACACCTGCTGGTCGCCCGCCGCGCACGAAGGGCAGCTTCCACAGGCGCACACGAACGGGACGGTGACCCGGTCGCCGGCACGCCAGCCGGTCACCCGGGCACCCACCGCCTCGACGACTCCGGCCAGTTCGTGGCCCGGTACGTGCGGCAGGGTGATGTCGGGGTCGTGGCCCATCCAGCCGTGCCAGTCGCTCCGGCACAGCCCGGTGGCCTCGACACGCACCACGACCCCGTGCTCCGCGGGCGCCGGGTCCGCGACCTCACGTACCTCGGCCGGTTCCTCGTACCGCTCGAACACCACTGCCCGCATCCGTCTCGCCCTCCGCCCGGAGATCAGCTTCCGCAGCGAACGCTAGCCGCGCGCCTCGGCCTTGTCCCGGTCCCGGCCCTCCTCCCGGCCCCGCTCCTCCTCGCCGTCCCGGCGGCCGGCGGGCCCGTCCGGTTCGGTCCGGCGGGCGTGAGCGTCCCCGTTCGGCGCGGGCTCCGCGGGGGACTCGCCCTCGCTGAGCCCGAACCGGTCGTGGAACCGCCGCAGCGGTCCCGGCGCCCACCAGGTGGCGCGGCCCGTGAGGCGCATGACCGCCGGAACCAGCAGGCTGCGGACGACCATCGCATCCATCAGCACCGCGAGGGCGATGCCCAGACCGAGCATCTTGGTGTTGGTCACCCGCGAGGTGCCGATGGCGACCATCACCACCGCGAGGATGACCGCCGCCGCGGTGATCAGACCGCCGGTGCGCTGGAGGCCCGAGCGGACCGCCTCCCGGTGGTCGCCGGTGTGGTCGTACTCCTCCTTGATGCGGGACAGGAGGAAGACTCCATAGTCCATCGAGAGGCCGAAGGCGACGCAGAACATGAGCACCGGGAGGGTCGTCTCTATCGAACCCGGGCTGGTGAAGTCGAGCAGTCCGGAGAGATGGCCGTCCTGGAAGACCCAGACCACGGCGCCGAACATCGCCGTCAGGCTGAGCGCGTTGAGCAGGACCGCCTGGACGGGGATGAGCACACTGCCGGTGAGCAGGAAGACCAGGAACAGGGTGACGACGGCGATGAACGCCGCGGCCCAGGGAAGCCGGTCGGCTATCGCGTGCTTGGAGTCGACCAGGACGGCGGCGGTGCCCGTGACCGACGTGGCGAACGGCGCCTTCGTCGCGCGGAGTTCGCCGACCAGGTGCTGGGCCTCCTCGTCCACGGCCTCGCCCTTCGGCAGCACCGTGAAGTACGCCGAGTCGTCCTGCACCAGGGGTCCGTCCACGCGGAGGACTTCGGGGAGCGCGGCGATCCGTGCCTTGTACTGCGCGTACTGGGTCTCGGTCGCCGGTCCTTCGGCAAGGACCTCCAGTCCGCCGCCCGGGCTGCCGGGGAACCCGTCGCGGATGTGCTGCTGGACCACATGGGACTCGGCGTCCGAGGGCAGCTGCCGGTCGTCCGCCGTGCCGAACTTCACGCCCAGGAAGGGAAGTCCGAGCACGATCAGGCCGACCGTGGTGGCCACCGCGAAGAGCGGGGCCCGGCGCATCACGAGGGATGCCATGCGTCCCCAGGCGGCTCCGCCTCCGGTCGTCCGCTGCCCGCCCCGGCGGAACAGGCGCCGCAGGTCGAGGGAATTCACCCGGGGTCCGAGCAGGATCAGCGCCGCGGGCAGCAGGATCAGGGCCGCGCTCGCGGCCAGCAGCACCACGGCGATGCCCGAGTAGGCGAAGGAGCGCAGGAAGTACTGCGGGAAGAGCAGCATCGCGGCCAGCGACACGGCGACGGTGAGGGCCGAGAACAGAACCGTACGGCCCGCGGTGCGCAGGGTCGTGGCGACGGCCGCCAGCGGCACGGAACCTGAGTCCAGTTCCTCACGGAACCTGCGGACGATGAACAGGGCGTAGTCGATGGCGAGGCCGAGCCCCAGTGCCGTGGTGAGGTTCATCGCGAAGACGGAGACGTCCGTGAACTCGGTGAGGCCGCGCAGCACCGCGTTCGTGCCGAGGATCGCGATGATGCCGACGCCGAGCGGCAGGAGGGCCGCGACCGCGCTGCCGAAGACCATCACCAGCAGCACGAGGGTCACGGGCAGGGCGATCAGCTCGGCCCGGGTGAGGTCCTCACGGATGGTCGTCTGCATCTCGTGCCGTACGGCCACGGGTCCGCCGATCTCGACCTCGACCGGGCCGTGCTTCCCCCTGTACGCGGGGGCGAGGCGGTCCAGGGTCTCGCCCGCCGTCTTCTCGTCGCCCGTGATCCGCGCGGCGAGAAGCGCCTCGTGCCCGTCCTTCGCCTTCAGCGCGGGGGAACCGGACTGCCAGTACGAGCCGACGCCGGTGACGCCCCGCTCGGCGGCCAGCCGTGCCGCGAGCCGCTTCGCCTCCGCGGCGACCGCGGGGTCCTCGACCGAGGTGCCGCCCGAGTCGACGAGGAGCAGCAGATTGGGCTGCGAGGCGGGGAACTCCCGCTCCAGCGCCTTGGTCGCGTACGCCGACTGCGCGGCCGGGTCCTCCCAGCCTCCGCTGCCCAGCCGGTCGGCGACGTCACTGCCGGCGACCACGGCGAGCGCGGTGATCAGCAGTGCGACGAGCAGGGAGAGCCGGGGGCGCGCGGTCACGAACCGGGTCCAGCCGCCGATCCGCACGCCGTCACCCGCGCCGGTCTTCGATGTGTCGTCACCCGCACCGACCGTCGACGCGTCTCCGCCGCCCCCGCTCAGCGCGTCCCCGCCGCCGTCCCCCCGGCTCGCGTCGGCCGGGTCGGCGCCGCTTCCGCCGACGCGCGTCGCCCGGTCGTCGCCGCCCCTCCCGCGGTCCTCACCTGCGCTCTTGACGTCGGTCATCCTGCGGTGTCCCCTTCACCGTGACCCGCTGCCCGCGCACGAGCAGGCAGCACGGGTCGACCATTGCCATAGACTGGCAAACACGAGAGATCGCTCGCGTTTCACCAGAATGCGAGCGAGCACTCGCGTTTGTCAATCGCGTTCGGAGAGCTGGGGATAACTCGTGCCCGAGATGCCCGGGAAGCAGCAGACCGGCGACGAGAGGCCGCGCCGCCGGCAGGCCCGTGGCGAGCGCCGCATCGCCCAACTGCTGGAGGCCGCCGCCGCCGTCTTCTGCACGACCGGCTACACGGCCGCGAGCACCAACGCCATCGCACGCGAGGCGGGTGTCTCGCCGGGCACGCTCTACCAGTTCTTCCCGAACAAAGAGGCCATCGCGATCGAGCTGGGCGACCGGCTCATGCACGAGATGCGCGAGACGTACGGCGAGGCCCTCGCACCGGTCGACCCGGCGACACCGCTGGAGCAGGCCGTCGGCGCCGCCGTGGACCGCTTCATCGCCTTCAACTGCGAGCACCCGGTGTTCTTCGCCCTGATGCACGGCCCCGACGTCCCCGGCCGCATCACGGAGGACCACGACGCCCTGCACCAGACACTGATCGCGCGGATCGAAGACCTGATCCGCTCGCTGCTGCCCGCCGCGCCGGACGCCGACGTCACGCGCACGGCGCAGATGTGCCTGGGCATGTACAAGGCAGGCCTGGAGCTGGTCCTCGCCCACGAGGAGGCCGAGCGCGGCGCCTACGTCCAGGAGCTGAAGAACGCCCTCTTCCGCTACCTCGAACCCCTGACGCGCGACGGTGCCGCGCCGAAGCCCGACCGCACCGCGCCCCCGCTCCCCTGACGGACCGGCCCCGGCCGCCGGCCCTCACCGCGCCCCTCAGGCACCGGCCGACCGCCCTCACCACACCTCGCGGGACCCGCCGACCGGCCCCGTCACGCCCCCGCCCCACCGAAGCCCGCCACCGGCGACGGAGCGGGTGCCGCGACGACGTGCTCAGAATCAGCGCTCCAGCCTGCGACATAGGGGACACTTCCCATAAGGTTCGGACAAATCGACTCGTCGAATCGATACGCGCCGCAGGGGAGATCGGCCCCTCGCCCCTCATCGCGCGCCGCATCGGATCGCACTGACGTCGGATCAGACTGCCCGAGCCCGAGGGATGAGCCGTGACCCAGAATCAGCCGCCCGGCGCACCCCGGGCCCGCATTCCAGGCCCCTCACAGCCCCCGCCGCCGTACCCCCGCCCGCACGCCGGCCTCTGGAGGCGCTGTCTGGCGGTGGGACTCGCGCTCTGGGCGCTGACGGCGACCGTCACGTACGCGACACGGGACACCGCCCTGCTGCCGACCCTGATCCTGCTCGGCAGCTTCCTCGTCCCGGTCGCGTTCGTGCTGTGGGCGTACCAGCGACACGGCCGCGACCTGGGCGTCCATCTGATCCTGGGCTGCTTCCTGACCGGCGGGACCCTCGGCGTCGTGGGCGCGTCGATGACGGAGCGCCACCTGCTCCATCCCTCCTGGGGGATGTACGTGGGCGCCGGACTGATCGAGGAGGCGGGAAAGCTCGCCGCGCTGGTGTTCATGCTGCACCGCCACTCCCGCGTGCGCGGGCTGCGGGCGGGCCTGGTGCTGGGCGCGAGCGTCGGGTTCGGCTTCGCGGCCCTGGAGAGCGCGGGCTACGCCTTCAACGCCACCGTCTCGCTCCAGGGCATCGATCTGCGCGCACTGCTGGAGACCGAGATCCTGCGCGGGGTGCTCACCCCCTTCGGGCACGGCCTGTGGACGGCCGTCACCGGCGCCGCGCTGCTGGCCTGCCGCCGCCCCGACGGGCGCTTCCGGCCCGCCTCGCCGGCGGTCGCCGCCTGGGCCGGGGCGGCCCTGCTGCACGCACTGTGGGACGCGACACACGGCATCGCCCTGTGGCTGGTGGCCCGGCTGACCGCCCGGGGGCTGGACCGGACGCTGTTCACCCCAGGGCACCTGCCGTGGTCCACCGACGAGCAAAGGCACCTCTTCACACTCTTCTCCGTCGGCGGCCTGGTGCTCGTCGCCCTCGCCGGGATCGCCTGGGTGCGTTCCCTGGCGCGCCGCGAACCTGCTTGGAAAAATACCCCCTAGGGGTATAGTGTGTCGAGTATCGGGGGAACCTGGCCCAACAGGACCCCCTCCGCACACGCACACCGCACAGGTCCAGACGAGGAGAACGACATGACCGCCCAGACCGATACCCCGGGTTCCGTCACCGCCGTCTACAAGGTGAGCGGAATGAGCTGCGGACACTGCGAAGGCTCGGTCGGCGGCGAGATCTCCGGGATCGCCGGCGTCACCTCGGTGAAGGCCGTCGCCTCGACCGGTGAGGTCACCGTCGTCTCCGCGACCCCGCTCGCCGAGGCCGACGTCCGCGCCGCGGTGGACGAGGCCGGCTTCGAGCTCGTCGGCCCGGCCTGACCCGCACCGGGACCCTGCACACGACTCTGAAACGCAACTCTCCCCACCGGGCCGTACCGACCAGCTGATACTGGCTCCGTGCGGCCCGGTCCGCTCCCTGGAGTACGGACGTGACGAGCACCACCGCTGCGACACCGATAGCGACGACCTCGGAAGTCGAACTCACCATCGGCGGCATGACCTGCGCCTCCTGCGCGGCCCGCGTCGAGAAGAAGCTCAACCGCATGGACGGCGTGAGCGCCACCGTCAACTACGCGACGGAGAAGGCGAAGGTCTCATACCCCGAGGGGGTACACGTCGCGGATCTGATCGCCACCGTGGTGAAGACGGGGTACACGGCGGAGGAACCCCCGCCGCCCCCGCTCCCCGCGGACCTCCCCGCGGACGGCGACCAGGCGCGGACGACTGTTTCCGGCGACGACCCCGAGCTGGCCGCCCTGCGCGGACGCCTGCTCGTCTCCGCCCTGCTCGCCCTGCCCGTCGTCCTGCTGTCGATGATCCCGGCCGTCCAGTTCGACAACTGGCAGTGGCTCTCGCTGACACTGGCCGCGCCCGTCGTGGTCTGGGGCGGGCTGCCCTTCCACCGAGCCGCGGCGACCAACGCCCGGCACGGCGCCGCCACCATGGACACGTTGGTCTCGGTCGGCACCCTCGCCGCGTTCGGGTGGTCGCTGTGGGCCCTGTTCTTCGGCGACGCCGGGATGCCGGGGATGCGGCACGGCTTCGAGCTCACCGTCTCCCGCACGGACGGCGCGTCGACCCTCTACCTGGAGGTCGCCGCCGGCGTCATCGCCTTCATCCTGCTGGGCCGCTATCTGGAGGCCCGCTCCAAGCGGCGCGCCGGAGCGGCGCTGCGGGCCCTGCTGGAGCTCGGCGCGAAGGACGTGGCCGTACTGCGGGGCGACCGCGAGATCCGCGTCCCGGTCGGGCAGCTCGAGGTGGGCGACCGCTTCGTCGTACGGCCCGGCGAGAAGATCGCCACCGACGGCACGGTCGTGGAGGGCTCCTCGGCCGTCGACGCCTCAATGCTGACGGGCGAGTCGGTGCCGGTGGACGCCACCGTCGGTGACGAGGTGACCGGCGCGACGGTGAACGCGGGCGGCCGGCTCGTCGTCGAGGCCACCCGGGTCGGCGCGGACACCCAGCTCGCACGGATGGCACGGCTCGTCGAGGACGCGCAGAACGGCAAGGCCGAGGTGCAGCGCCTCGCCGACCGGATCTCCGGCGTCTTCGTGCCCGTCGTACTGCTGATCGCGGTCGGCACCTTCGGGACCTGGCTCGGCGTCACGGGCGACACGGTCGCCGCGTTCACCGCGGCCGTCGCGGTCCTGATCATCGCCTGCCCGTGCGCGCTCGGCCTGGCCACGCCGACCGCCCTGATGGTCGGCACGGGGCGCGGCGCCCAGCTCGGCATCCTCATCAAGGGGCCCGAGGTCCTGGAGTCCACCCGGCGCGTCGACACGGTCGTCCTGGACAAGACCGGCACGGTGACGACGGGAAAGATGCGGCTCCAGGAGGTCCGCGTCGTCGCGGGAGACACCGAGAAGGACGTCCTGCGGCTCGCCGGAGCCCTGGAACACGCCTCCGAGCACCCGATCGCCCAGGCGATCGCGGCAGGCGCCCAGGACCGCGCCGGAGCGCTTCCCCCGGTCGAGCACTTCGAGAACGTGCCCGGGCGCGGAGTACGCGGGCACGTGGAGGGTCACGAGATCACGGTGGGCCGGGTCCTGCCCGACGCGACCGCCGTCGACGGGTACCCGCTCCCGGACGAGCTGGCCCGCGCGAAGGACGCGGCCGAGGCGGAGGGGCGCACGGCCGTGGTGGTCACCCGGGACGGGGTGGCGGTCGGCGTCCTGACCGTCGCCGACGCGATCAAGGAGACCAGCGCCGAGGCCGTGCGCGAACTGCGCGCCCTGGGGCTCAGGCCGGTACTGCTCACCGGTGACAACCGAGCGGTCGCGCACGCCGTGGCACGCGCCGTCGGCATCGGCTCCGAGGATGTGATCGCCGAGGTCCTGCCGCAGGACAAGGTCGCCGTGGTGGAGCGCCTGCGCCGCGAGGGCCGGACCGTCGCGATGGTCGGCGACGGGGTCAACGACGCGGCGGCGCTCGCCACCGCCGATCTCGGGCTCGCGATGGGCACGGGCACGGACGCCGCGATCGAGGCGGGCGACCTGACGCTCGTGCGCGGGGACCTGCGGGTGGCCGCGGACGCGATCCGGCTGGCACGGCGGACCCTGTCGACGATCAAGGGGAATCTGTTCTGGGCCTTCGGCTACAACGTGGCGGCGCTGCCGCTGGCCGCCGCGGGACTGCTGAACCCGATGATCGCTGGGGCGGCGATGGCCTTCTCCTCGGTGTTCGTGGTGACGAACAGTCTTCGGCTCAGGACATTCTCATGACGACTGAGCAGGGGAGCCCCCCTAGAGTCCAACCGCAGCCTCACATAAGCTCTTCACAAGGCTCGCGCATCTTCCTTACGCTTGGGCCCCCATTGACGTACCGGGGCTCTTGCGCATCTTCGGGACATATGCAAGAGACGCAGATCACAGTGATGTGAACGTAACCATCGAAGGGGTTCGTGAGTCTAAGTTGGCGATGTCAGAAGCGTCTTGGGGGGCGTGACTGACATCTGGGGATGTCTTGGGGGACGTTCCCGGAAATTGCGGTGCCGGGGCGCGTACACCGGGGAGCTTTGAGCGGCCCTCCCGTCGTACGGGTCCCGGCAGATCGCACCGCAGGACAGTTCGCACCGCAGTACCGATGGTTTTGCTCGTTTTGCTCGCAGCGATTCAGGCGCTGTTCCACAGACGCCCGGCCGGATCCCGTGGGGGGAATCCGCACCGGGACAAGGAAAGCGCCCTGACTGCCGGCCCGTGGGGGGACCGGTAGCAGGGCGCTTTCCGTCTGTCCGGGGTCGGTTCGCCCGCGGAGCGCTTCCGGTTCAGGCGGAAACGGCTCGAGGGCGCCCCGGCAGGTGCGGAACACCTGCGGTGCACCCTTCGGCTCGGGCGCCGGGACCGCCACGGCGACCGGGAGGCGGGCCCCCGGCCGTCACGCGTCGCTCGTCAGCGGGCCTCGACCGGGACGAAGTCGCGCTCGACGACGCCCGTGTAGATCTGGCGCGGGCGGCCGATGCGGGATCCCGGCTCCTTGATCATCTCGTGCCACTGGGCGATCCAGCCCGGGAGGCGGCCGAGGGCGAACAGGACCGTGAACATCTCGGTCGGGAAGCCCATGGCGCGGTAGATCAGGCCGGTGTAGAAGTCGACGTTGGGGTAGAGGCTACGCGAGACGAAGTAGTCGTCGGAGAGCGCGTGCTCCTCCAGCTTGAGCGCGATGTCCAGCAGCTCGTCGGACTTGCCGAGCGCGGAGAGGACGTCGTGCGCGGCCGCCTTGATGATCTTCGCCCGGGGATCGAAGTTCTTGTAGACGCGGTGGCCGAAGCCCATCAGGCGGACGCCGTCCTCCTTGTTCTTCACCTTGCGGATGAAGGAGTCGACGTCGCCGCCGGAAGCCTGGATGCCCTCCAGCATCTCCAGGACGGACTGGTTGGCGCCGCCGTGCAGCGGGCCCCAGAGGGCGGAGATGCCGGCGGAGATCGAGGCGAACATGTTCGCCTGCGAGGAGCCCACCAGGCGCACGGTGGAGGTCGAACAGTTCTGCTCGTGGTCCGCGTGCAGGATCAGCAGCTTGTCGAGCGCGGAGACGACCACCGGGTCGAGGTCGTACTCCTGCGCGGGGACCGAGAAGGTCATGCGCAGGAAGTTCTCGACGTACCCGAGGTCGTTGCGCGGGTAGACGAAGGGGTGGCCGATCGACTTCTTGTACGCGTACGCCGCGATCGTCGGAAGCTTGGCGAGCAGGCGGATCGTGGAGAGGTTGCGCTGCTTCTCGTCGAACGGGTTGTGGCTGTCCTGGTAGAAGGTGGACAGCGCCGAGACGACCGAGGACAGCATGGCCATCGGGTGGGCGTCGCGGGGGAAGCCCTTGTAGAAGTTCTTGACGTCCTCGTGCAGCAGGGTGTGCTGCGTGATCTCGTTCTTGAAGGTGGAGAGCTCGTCGATGTTCGGCAGCTCGCCGTTGATCAGCAGGTACGCCACCTCCAGGAAGGTGGAGCGCTCGGCCAGCTGCTCGATCGGGTAGCCGCGGTACCGGAGGATGCCCTGCTCACCGTCGAGGTAGGTGATCGCGGATTTATAGGCGGCGGTGTTCCCGTATCCGCTGTCCAGCGTCACCAGCCCGGTCTGGGCGCGGAGCTTCCCGATGTCGAAGCCCTTGTCGCCGACGGTGCTGTCGATCACCGGGTAGGTGTACTCGCCATCGCCGTACCGCAGTACTACAGAGTTGTCGCTCACGTCATCCCTCACCGACGTTGTGCCTCTTCTTCGAGGTGCCCTGACTGTCTCTACCATCCCCCATTTGGCCCTGGAGAGTGCACTCGGGGTCGACCATTGGGCCTATTGGCGGCACTCAGTGCCGCCAACCTGCACATCCTGCCTCCCCTCGCGCCGGTTCCGGAAGTGCTCTGTGACCTTTACGACTCGTTTGATCGATCATTTTTGGTGACCGGAGCCGTCCGGGCGTCGGCAGGGGCCTCTCCATGGTCGCGCGCGGAGCGTTCGTCCGTCGGGCCGAGGTCCGTTCCCTGAACGCACCCGGCTTCTCTCGCCGGATGCGCGAAGGCCCGTGCACGGATGCGCGAAGGCCCGGCCCCGGGCCGCGCGAAGGCCCGTGCACGGATGCGCGAAGGCCCGGCCCCGGGCCCGAAGGCCTGGTCACGGGTCCGCCGGCGGTCTCAGTGCTGGGCGAGCCGGTGGTCGAGGGCCGTGCACCGGCGCCCCGCGGACACCGTGCGCACCGCCTGCCCTATGGCCTTGCGCGAGCCGACGAGGACGACCAGTCTCTTGGCGCGCGTGACGGCGGTGTACAGCAGATTGCGCTGGAGCATCATCCACGCGCCCGTGGTGACCGGGATCACCACCGCCGGGTACTCGCTGCCCTGGGAGCGGTGGATGGTCACGGCGTACGCGTGGGCCAGCTCGTCGAGTTCGTCGAATTCGTAGGGCACCTCCTCGTCCTCGTCGGTCAGGACGGTGAGCCGCTGGTCGACCGGGTCGAGCGAGGTGACGACGCCCACGGTGCCGTTGAAGACGCCGTTCTCGCCCTTCTCGTAGTTGTTGCGGATCTGGGTGACCTTGTCGCCGACGCGGAAGACACGTCCGCCGAAACGCTTCTCGGCGAGGTCGGGACGGCCGGGGGTGATCGCCTGCTGGAGAAGGCCGTTGAGGTGGCCCGCGCCCGCGGGGCCCCGGTGCATGGGTGCCAGCACCTGCACGTCCCGGCGCGGGTCCAGGCCGAACTTGGCCGGAAGCCGCCGTGCGGCCACGTCCACCGTGAGCCGGCCGGCCTCCTCGGTGTCGTCCTCGACGAAGAGGAAGAAGTCCCTCATGCCGTCGGTGACCGGATGCAGGCCGGAGTTGATCCGGTGGGCGTTGGTCACCACCCCGGACTGCTGGGCCTGGCGGAAGACGCGGGTCAGACGGACCGCGGGGACGGGGCTGCCGTCGGCGAGCAGGTCGCGCAGCACCTCGCCCGCGCCGACGCTGGGCAACTGGTCGACGTCGCCCACGAACAGCAGGTGCGCACCCGGCGGAACGGCCTTGACCAGCTTGTTGGCCAGCAGCAGGTCGAGCATGGAGGCCTCGTCCACGACGACCAGGTCGGCGTCGAGCGGACGGTCCTTGTCGTACGCCGCGTCGCCGCCCGGCTTGAGCTCCAAAAGGCGGTGCACGGTGGAGGCCTCGGTGCCGGTGAGCTCCGCGAGGCGCTTGGCGGCACGGCCCGTGGGCGCGGCCAGCAGGACCTTCGCCCGCTTGGCGCGGGCCAGTTCCACGATGGAGCGGACCGTGAACGACTTTCCGCAGCCGGGGCCGCCGGTCAGCACGGCGACCTTCTCGGTGAGCGCCAGCCGGACGGCGGCCTCCTGCTCGGGGGCCAACTCCGCGCCCGTACGCCCCTTCAGCCAGGCCAGCGCCCGGTCCCAGGCCACGTCACCGAAGGCCGGCATCCGGTCCTGGCCGGCCCGCAGGAGGCGCAACAACTGGGCGGAGAGGGAGAGTTCGGCACGGTGGAAGGGGACCAGGTAGACCGCCGTCACCGGTTCGCCGCCGTCGGGGCCCGGCACCTTCTCCCGGACGACACCGGGGTCCTCGCCCTCCTCGGCGGGTGCCGCCAGCTCGGCCAGGCACTCGATGACCAGGCCGGTGTCCACCTGGAGAAGGTTCACCGCGTCGGCGATCAGCCGTTCCTCGGGCAGATAGCAGTGGCCCTGGTCGGTGGACTGCGACAGCGCATACTGCAGGCCGGCCTTGACGCGCTCCGGACTGTCGTGCGGGATGCCGACGGACTGGGCGATCTTGTCGGCGGTGAGGAAGCCGATGCCCCAGACGTCGGCCGCCAGGCGGTACGGCTGGTTCTTGACGACGGAGATCGACGCGTCTCCGTACTTCTTGTAGATCCGGACCGCGACCGAGGTGGACACCTCGACGCTCTGGAGGAAGAGCATGACCTCCTTGATCGCCTTCTGCTCCTCCCAGGCGTCGGCGATCTTCCTGGTCCGCTTGGGCCCCAGGCCCGGGACCTCGATGAGCCGCTTCGGCTCCTCCTCGATGATCTGGAGGGTGTCCAGGCCGAAGTGCTGGGTGATGCGGTCGGCGAAGACCGGTCCGATGCCCTTGACCAGGCCCGATCCCAGATAGCGGCGGATGCCCTGGACGGTGGCGGGCAGGACCGTCGTGTAGTTCTCCACGGTGAACTGCTTGCCGTACTGCGGGTGGGAGCCCCAACGGCCCTCCATGCGCAGCGACTCGCCGACCTGGGCGCCGAGGAGCGAGCCGACGACCGTGAGCAGGTCGCCGGCGCCCCGGCCGGTGTCGACCCGGGCGACCGTGTAGCCGTTCTCCTCGTTGGCGTACGTGATGCGTTCCAGTACGCCTTCGACGACCGCCAGGTGCACCTGCCGGCTCCCCGCCTGATTGGACATGATCCGACGCTACCGCCCGCCTCCGACAGTGCGCGGACGGCGTCGGCGGCTCCTCGCCGGGCAGGGCCGCGGACATGCGGTCCACCCCGCGCCCCGGCCGGTGAAGTACCTGGCCGGCGGTGCGCAGGGCCGGTGTTCCGTTCATCACGATCCGGTCTCAGGGGGTTGCCTCCGCGCGTGTAATCGTTTCCAATCCCTCGTGTAATCGATTCCATGAGGAGGTGGAGCGGCGATGGCGAGCATCAAGGACGTGGCCGCCGAGGCCGGCGTATCCGTCGCCACGGTCTCGCGCGTCCTGAACGACCATCCGTCGGTCAGCGCGGAGGCACGCACCCGCGTGATGGCCGCCGTACAGAACCTGGGCTACCGCCCGAACGCCGTCGCCCGCTCACTGCGCACCGACCAGACACGCACCCTCGGCCTGGTCATCAGCGACGTGCTCAACCCGTACTTCACCGAACTGGCCCGGTCCGTCGAGGAGGAGGCCCGCGCCCTCGGCTACAGCGTCATCATCGGCAACGCCGACGAGCGGCCCGACCTCCAGGACCACCACGTACGGACCCTGCTGGACCGGCGCATCGACGGACTGCTGGTCTCCCCCACCGACGGCGGCTCCCCCGGCATGCTGGACGCCGCGCGCACGGGGACGCCGATGGTCTTCGTGGACCGCTGGATCGCCGGCGTCGAGGTGCCGGTCGTACGGTCGGACGGCCGCTCGGCCGTCCGGGACCTCGTGGCGCACCTGCACGCCCTGGGACACCGCAGGCTCGCGATCATCGCGGGACCCGCGGCCACCACCACCGGCAGCGAGCGCGTCCACGCCTTCCGGGAAGCCCTCGCCGAGCACGGACTCCCGCTGCCGGACGCCTACATAGGGCAGGGCGACTTCCAGGCCGAGAGCGGACGGCGGGTCACCGAGGGCTTCCTCGACCTGCCCGAGCCGCCCGAGGTCGTCTTCGCCGCCGACAACCTGATGGCGCTCGGCGCGCTGGACGCCGTCCGCGCGCGCGGGATGCGGGTCCCCGAGGACATCGCGCTCGCCGCGTTCGACGACATCCCGTGGTTCGTGCACACCGATCCGCCGATCACGGCGATCGCACAGCCGACGGGAGACCTGGGGCGGGCCGCCGTACGCGCCCTGGTCGACCGCATCGAGGGGCGGCCCCCACAGTCCGTCACCCTCCCCGCCCGGCTCGTCGTACGCCGCTCGTGCGGCGAGTCCCCCGCAACGAACAGGAGCGAGTCGTGAGCAACCAGGACGAGTTGCTGCGCATCGAAGGGATCCGCAAGACGTTCCCGGGTGTCGTCGCACTCGACAGCGTGGACTTCGACCTGCGCCGCGGCGAGGTGCACGTGCTGCTCGGAGAGAACGGCGCCGGCAAGAGCACGCTCATCAAGATGCTCTCCGGCGCCTACCACCCCGACGCCGGGCGGGTCCTCGTCGACGGCGAGGAGGTCCGCATCCACGGGGCGCAGGACTCCGAGCGCCTCGGGATCGCCACCATCTACCAGGAGTTCAACCTGGTCCCCGATCTCACGGTCGCCGAGAACATCTTCCTGGGCCGGCAGCCGCGCCGCTTCGGGATGATCGACCGCAAGACGATGGAGGCCGACGCCGCGGAGCTGCTCCGGCGCGTCGGCGTGAACGTGTCCCCCCGCGCACGAGTGCGCGAACTGGGCATCGCCCGCCTCCAGATGGTCGAGATCGCGAAGGCGCTGAGCCTGCGGGCCCGCGTCCTGATCATGGACGAGCCGACCGCCGTGCTCACCTCCGAGGAGGTCGAGAAGCTCTTCGCGATCGTGCGTGCCCTGCGCGAGGACGGCGTCGGCATCGTGTTCATCACCCACCACCTGGAGGAGATCGCCGCCCTGGGAGACAGGGTCACGGTGATCCGTGACGGGAAGAGCGTGGGCCAGGTACCCGCGTCCACGCCCGAGGACGAACTCGTACGCCTGATGGTGGGCCGTTCCATCGAGCAGCAGTACCCGCGGGTGCGCCCCGTGTCCGGGGACGGCGCCGGCGACGGGGCGGCGGCCGGCTCGGCGCTGCTCACCGTCGAGGGGCTCACCCGGGACGGTGTCTTCCACGACGTGAGCTTCGAGGTGCGGGCCGGCGAGGTCGTCGGCATAGCCGGCCTGGTGGGCGCGGGCCGCACCGAGGTCGCGCGCGCCGTCTTCGGCGCCGACCCGTACGACAAGGGCGCCGTGAAGGTCGCCGGGGCCGCGCTGCGCCGGCACGACGTGAACGCCGCGATGGAGGCGGGCATCGGGCTCGTCCCCGAGGACCGCAAGGGCCAGGGCCTCGTCCTCGACGCCTCCGTCGAGGAGAACCTCGGCCTGGTCACCCTGCGCGCCGCCACGCACGGCGGGCTCGTCGACCTCAAGGGCCAGCGGACCGCGGCCGCCCGGATCGCCGGACAGCTCGGTGTCCGGATGGCGGGCCTCGGCCAGCACGTACGCACCCTGTCCGGCGGCAACCAGCAGAAGGTCGTCATCGGCAAGTGGCTGCTCGCCGAGACCAGGGTGCTGATCCTCGACGAGCCGACCCGCGGCATCGACGTCGGCGCCAAGGTCGAGATCTACCAGCTCGTCAACGAACTGACCGCCGCCGGTGCCGCCGTCCTGATGATCTCCAGCGACCTTCCCGAGGTCCTCGGGATGAGCGACCGCGTCCTCGTGATGGCGCAGGGCCGGATCGCGGGCGAACTGTCCGCCGACGAGGCCACGCAGGACTCCGTGATGGCGCTCGCCGTCAGCACACCGACTACCGACTCCGAAACCGCTGTGGAGGGCTCCCGTGGCCACTGACACGCATCTGAGCACATCGGGCGCGAGTGGCGCCTCGGCGGTCCGCCGCCTCCTGCTCGACAACGGCGCGCTCACCGCGCTCATCGTCCTCGTCATCGCGATGTCGGCGCTGTCCGGCGACTTCCTGACGACGGACAACCTGCTCAACATCGGCGTCCAGGCGGCCGTGACGGCCATCCTGGCCTTCGGTGTCACCTTCGTCATCGTCTCGGCGGGCATCGACCTGTCGGTCGGTTCGGTCGCGGCGCTCTCCGCCACCGTCCTCGCCTGGACGGCGACCTCGCAGGGCGTGCCGGTCTGGATCGCGGTGATCCTCGCCATCGCCACGGGCATCGCCTGCGGCCTGGTCAACGGTGTGCTGATCTCGTACGGGAAGCTGCCGCCGTTCATCGCGACGCTCGCCATGCTCTCGGTGGGCCGCGGACTCTCCCTGGTGATCTCGCAGGGCAGCCCGATCGCGTTCCCCGACTCGGTCTCGCACCTCGGTGACACCCTGGGCGGCTGGCTGCCGGTCCCGGTCCTGGTGATGGTCGTGATGGGCCTGATCACCGCGGTGATCCTGGGCCGTACCTACATCGGCCGCTCCATGTACGCGATCGGCGGCAACGAGGAGGCCGCGCGCCTGTCCGGGCTGCGCGTGAAGAAGCAGAAGCTCGCCATCTACGCCCTGTCCGGCCTCTTCGCGGCCGCCGCGGGCATCGTGCTCGCCTCCCGGCTCTCCTCCGCGCAGCCGCAGGCCGCGCAGGGCTACGAGCTCGACGCGATCGCCGCGGTCGTCATCGGCGGCGCCTCGCTGGCCGGCGGCACGGGCAAGGCGTCCGGCACGCTGATCGGCGCGCTGATCCTGGCGGTGCTGCGCAACGGCCTCAACCTCCTGTCCGTGTCGGCCTTCTGGCAGCAGGTCGTCATCGGTGTGGTGATCGCGCTGGCGGTGCTGCTCGACACGGTGCGGCGCAAGGCCGGGGCCACTCCGGTCGCCGCCGGGGCGGGCACCCCGGGCGGCAAGGGCAAGCAGGCGGCGACGTACGTCATCGCCGCGGTGGTCGCGGCGGCTGTCGTCGGCGCCATGTCCTTCCTGCACACCGGTTCGTCCTCGTCGACGACGCAGAAGGTGGGACTGTCGCTGTCCACCCTGAACAACCCCTTCTTCGTCCAGATCAAGGCGGGTGCTCAGCAGGAGGCGAAGAAGCTCGGCGCGGACCTGACCGTCACGGACGCCCAGAACGACGCCTCGCAGCAGGCCAACCAGCTCCAGAACTTCACCAGTTCCGGCATCGGTTCGATCATCGTCAACCCGGTGGACTCGGACGCGGCGGGCCCGGCGGTCCGTTCGGCGAACAAGGCCGACATCCCCGTCGTCGGCGTCGACCGGGGCGTGAACAAGGCGGACACGGCGGCGCTGGTCGCCTCCGACAACGTCGCGGGCGGCAAGCTGGGTGCCGAGGCGCTGGCCGAGAAGCTGGGCGGCAAGGGCAAGATCGTGATCCTGCAGGGTCTGGCGGGCACGTCCGCGAGCCGTGAGCGCGGCGCGGGCTTCGCCGAGGGCCTCAAGGCCTACCCCGGTATCAAGGTCGTCGCCCGGCAGCCCGCCGACTTCGACCGCACCAAGGGCCTCGACGTCATGACGAACCTGCTCCAGGCCCACCCCGACATCCAGGGCGTCTTCGCCGAGAACGACGAGATGGCGCTCGGCGCGATCAAGGCGCTCGGTTCCAAGGCGGGCAAGTCGGTCTCGGTCATCGGTTTCGACGGCACCCCCGACGGTCTCAAGGCGGTCCAGGCGGGCACGCTGTACGCGTCCGTCGCCCAGCAGCCCAAGGAGCTCGGCCGGATCGCGGTGGAGAACGCGCTGAAGGCCGCCGAGGGCAAGAAGGTCGAGGAGACGGTGAAGGTGCCGGTGAAGGTGGTCACGAAGGAGAACGTGGCCGGCTTCGGCGGCTGACCCGGCCACGGACGGCGGGCGTACGGGAGGCCGCACCGGCCTCCCGTAAGCCCCGTCCCCGGGCCCCCGGACGTGCGGGGGCGCCGCACCGGCCCACCCGACGGCGGTCGGCGCAACGCCGCACCTCCGCCACGACCCACCCAAGCAGGGAGACAGTTCATGTACGACTACGACCTTCTGGTCGTGGGCTCGGCCAACGCCGACCTGGTGATCGGGGTCGAGCGGCGGCCCGCGGCCGGCGAGACGGTGCTCGGCTCCGACCTCGTCGTCCACCCGGGCGGCAAGGGCGCCAACCAGGCGGTCGCCGCCGCCCGCCTCGGCGCCCGTACCGCTCTGCTGGCCCGGGTCGGCGACGACGCGCACGGCCGACTGCTGCTCGACTCGCAGCGGGAGGCCGGTGTCGACACCGTCGGCGTGCTGGTCGGCGGGGCGCCCACCGGCGTCGCGCTGATCACGGTGGACCCGTCCGGGGACAACAGCATCGTGGTCTCGCCCGGCGCCAACGGACGGCTGACGCCCGAGGACGTGCGCGCGGCGGGAAGCCTGTTCCAGGCGTCCCGGGTGGTGTCGGCGCAGCTGGAGGTGCCGCTGGAGTCGGTCGCGGAGGCCGTACGGCATCTCGCGGACGGCGGTCGTTTCGTGCTGAACCCCTCGCCCCCGCAGGCGCTGCCCGCCGAGGTGCTGGCGGCCTGCGATCCGCTGATCGTGAACGAGCACGAGGCGCGGGTGATCGCCGGCACCGAACTCGGGGAACGTCCCGAGGACTGGGCGCAGGCCCTGCTCGCGCTCGGCCCGCGTTCGGTGGTCATCACGCTGGGAGCCCGGGGCGCGCTGGTGGCCGAGCGGGCGGGCGCCCGGGTCCGGGTGCCGTCCGTGCCGGTGGCGGCCGTGGACACCACGGGTGCGGGCGACGCGTTCACCGCGGCGCTGGCCTGGCGGCTGGGCCGCGGGGAGTCGCTGGCGCAGGCCGCCGGGTACGCCGTCCGGGTCGGCGCCGCCGCCGTCACCCGGCCGGGGGCGCAGGAGTCCTTCCCCACCGCCGAGGAGGTCGCGGCGCTGTGAAGAAGGCCGGAATCCTGAACCGTCATCTCGCGGGCGCGCTCGCGGGGCTGGGCCACGGCGACGGGGTCCTGGTGTGCGACGCGGGGATGCCCGTGCCCGCCGGCCCCCGCCTCGTCGACCTCGCGTTCCGGGCCGGGGTGCCGTCCTTCGCCGAGGTCCTGGACGGTCTGCTGGACGAGCTGGTGATCGAGGGCGCGACGGCCGCGCGCGAGGTCCGCGAGGCCAACCCGGCGGCGGCCCGGCTGCTCACGGGGCACTTCCCCGCCCTCGAACTCGTGCCGCACGAGGAGCTCAAGGCGCTGTCGGCGGGCGCGAGGCTGATCGTCCGCACCGGCGAGGCGCGGCCCTACGCGAACGTGCTGCTGCACTGCGGGGTCTTCTTCTAGGCCGGTCCTGTGGCGCCCGGCGGACCTCGGCGGCGGGCCGCGGTCGCGTGCCGCACCGGCGCCGACCGCGGTGGCCTGCCGGGGGCGACGGCGCGGACATCCGTGCCGCAAGACGTGCCGGAAGACTTCGAGGGGCCCGGTCCGTCGACCGGGCCCCTCGGCTTTCCCCTCCGTATCAGAACCCCCGCGGATCCCCCCAGATCCCCCCTCCAGAAGTCCTGATGCCAAGTACGACCCGCGAGGTACGGGGAGGGTTGCACGGGCTTTCCAAGATTTTTCCGGTGGCCTGTTCCGGGCGCCGGGCGCCTCAGACGGCGTGGGCGAGGAACCGCTGCGCGGTCTCCGCCAGCACCTCCCGCCCGTCCCGCGCCCACAGCGCGTCGTTGAAGAGCTCGACCTCGATCGGGCCGTCGTACCCGGCCTTCTCGACGTACGAGCGCCACGCACGCATGTCGATCGCGCCGTCGCCGATCTGGCCCCGGCCGGTGAGGACGCCCTCCGGCAGCGGGGTGGTCCAGTCGGCCAGCTGGAAGGAGTGGATGCGGCCGGAGGCACCCGCGCGGGCGATCTGGGCGGGTGCCGTGTCGTCCCACCAGAGGTGGTACGTGTCGACCGTGACGCCGACCTGCTCGGCGGGGAATCGCTCCGCGAGGTCGAGGGCCTGGGCGAGGGTCGACACCACACAGCGGTCCGCCGCGTACATGGGGTGCAGCGGTTCGACGGCCAGGCGCACGCCGCGGGCGGCGGCGTACGGGCCCAGTTCGCCGAGGGCGTCGGCGATGCGCTCCCGCGCGCCGTGCAGGTCCTTGGAGCCGGCCGGCAGACCACCGGACACCAGCACCAGGGTGTCGGTGCCGAGCGTCGCCGCCTCGTCGACCGCGGCCCGGTTGTCGTCCAGGGCCCGCGCGCGCTCGGCCGGGTCGGTCGCGGTGAGGAAGCCGCCGCGGCACAGCGTCGTCACCGTCAGGCCCGCGTCGCGGACGAGCCCGGCCGTGGCCTCGAGTCCGTGGGCCCGGACGGGCTCGCGCCACAGACCGACGCCGGGGACGCCCAGTTCCCGGCAGGCGTCGACGAGTTCCGGCAGGGACAGCTGCTTGACCGTCATCTGGTTGATGGAGAAACGGGAGAGGCTCATGGGGTCACTCCGTACAGGGCCAGCAGGGACTTCATCCGTGCCTCGGCCAGCTCCGGGCTCGGGAACAAACCCAGTCCGTCCGCCAGTTCGTAGGCACGGGCGAAGTGCGGCAGCGAGCGGGCCGACTGGAGTCCCCCCACCATGGCGAAGTGCTCCTGGTGGCCGGCCAGCCAGGCCAGGAACACCACGCCCGTCTTGTAGAAGCGCGTCGGTGCCTGGAACAGGTGGCGGGACAACTCGACCGTGGGGTCGAGGAGTTCGCGGAAGCCCTTGACGTCGCCGGTGTCCAGGACCCGTACCGCCTGCGCGGCGAGCGGGCCCAGCGGGTCGAAGATGCCGAGGAGCGCGTGGCTGAAGCCCTGCTCGTCTCCCGCGATCAGCTCCGGGTAGTTGAAGTCGTCGCCGGTGTAGCAGCGGACGCCGTCCGGGAGGCGGCGGCGCAGGTCGACCTCCCGCTGCGCGTCCAGCAGCGAGACCTTGATGCCGTCGACCTTGTCCGGGTGGGCGGCGATGACCTCCAGGAAGGTGGCGGTCGCGGCGTCGAGGTCGGACGAGCCCCAGTAGCCCTCCAGGTCCGGGTCGAACATCGGGCCGAGCCAGTGCAGGATCACCGGGTCGGCGGCCTGCCGGAGCAGATGACCGTAGACCTCCAGGTAGTCCTCGGGTCCGGCGGCGGTCGCGGCCAGCGCCCGGGACGCCATGAGGATCGCCCGGCCGCCCGCCTCCTCGGCCACGGCGAGCTGCTCCTCGTAGGCCTCGCGGATCTCCGCCAGGGAGGCCGGGCCCGTCAGCTGGTCCGTGCCCACCCCGCAGGCGATCAGGCCGCCGACGGCGCGGGCCTCGGCGGCGCTGCGGCGGACGAGTTCGGCCGCGCCCGCCCAGTCCAGGCCCATCCCGCGCTGCGCGGTGTCCATGGCCTCGGCGACACCGAGGCCGTACGACCACAGGTGACGCCGGAAGGCGAGAGTGGCGTCCCAGTCGATCGCGGCGGGCGAGTCGGGCGAGACGTCGGCGTACGGGTCGGCGACGACGTGCGCGGCCGAGAAGACCGTGCGGGAGGCGAGCGGCGCCCCGGTGGTGACGGTGCGCGGCTCGGTGCGCGGCCGGTACGTCCTCAGCCGGCCGGCCGCGTCCGGGAGTCGGAGGGTCACAGGGAGATCTCCGGCACGTCGAGGCGGCGGCCCTCGGCCGAGGACTTCAGGCCCAGCTCGGCGAGCTGGACGCCGCGGGCGCCGGCGAGCAGGTCCCAGTGGTAGGGCGTACCGGCGTAGACGTGCTTGAGGAAGAGCTCCCACTGGGCCTTGAAGCCGTTGTCGAACTCCGTGTTGTCGGGGATCTCCTGCCATTGGTCGCGGAAGGAGTAGGTGGCGGGGATGTCCGGGTTCCAGACCGGCTTGGGGGTCGCGGACCGATGCTGGACGCGGCAGTTGCGCAGACCGGCGACGGCGGAGCCCTCGGTGCCGTCGACCTGGAACTCGACGAGCTCGTCGCGGTTGACGCGCACGGCCCAGGAGGAGTTGATCTGGGCGACGGCGCCGCCCTCCAGCTCGAAGATGCCGTACGCGGCGTCGTCGGCGGTGGCGTCGTACGGCTTGTCCTGCTCGTCCCAGCGCTGCGGGACGTGGGTGGCGGTGAGCGCCTGCACGGAGGTCACCCGGCCGAACAGCTCGTGCAGGACGTACTCCCAGTGCGGGAACATGTCGACGACGATGCCGCCGCCGTCCTCCGCGCGGTAGTTCCAGGAGGGGCGCTGGGCGCTCTGCCAGTCGCCCTCGAAGACCCAGTAGCCGAACTCGCCGCGGACGGACAGGATCCGCCCGAAGAAGCCGCCGTCGATGAGCCGCTTCAGCTTGAGCAGGCCGGGGAGGAAGAGCTTGTCCTGGACGACGCCGTGCTTGACGCCCTTCTCGTGGGCGAGCCTGGCCAGTTCGAGGGCGCCGTCGAGGCCGGTGGCGGTGGGCTTCTCGGTGTAGATGTGCTTGCCGGCGGCGACGGCCTTGCGGATGGCCTCCTCGCGGGCGGAGGTGACCTGCGCGTCGAAGTAGATGTCGGTCGCCGGGTCGGCGAGGACGGAGTCCAGATCCGTCGACCAGTGCTCCAGGCCGTGCTGCCCGGCGAGTGCCCGCAGGGCGTGCTCGCGGCGGCCCACGAGGACGGGTTCGGGCCACAGCACGGTGCCGTCCCCGAGGTCGAGGCCGCCCTGGTCGCGCAGGGCGAGAATCGAGCGGACGAGGTGCTGGCGGTAGCCCATGCGTCCCGTCACGCCGTTCATGGCGATCCGCACCGTCTTGCGTGTCACGTCATTCCCTTCGTACGCGAGTTCCGCGCCGTCACGCCCTACTGGTGAGCAGGACAGCAAGCGCTTTCTATCCAGAGAGAAGCTAGCCTCTGCCGGGCCGATCGGACAAGACCACGCGGGCGAGGAGATGTTCGACCCTCCGGACGGCTGGACGTGGAGGCCATGGGCACGGTCGGATGTACCCGCACGTGACAGTCGCGCGTGACCGGTCCGGCCACGGACCTGGGACCTTGCGGCTGCGCACGGGCACGGCCGCACGGCGTGCGGCCGGGACCGCCGCACGAGGTACGGCCGGACGGCCGCACGGCGTGCGACGCGATGGCGTACGGCGGCACGACGGACGGCCCGACGGCCGCGCGACGTGCGGGCGTACGCCGTTACGGCGGGCGTCGTCGCGGCGTACGGCGGTGCGGTTGCCCGGTGTACGACCGCGCGGAGTGGCCCCGGGCCGCGGGCCCCGGGACATACCGCGGGTGTGCGGCCGGACGGTCGCGGCGCGCGGTCTCCGGCCGTCCGGCCGGGGGGTCCCGCTTCGGCGCAGGTCGTGGCGGGACGGGCGGCGTGGCCGAGGTGTACGTCGTCCCGGGTCGGGCGGCGTACGGCTGCGGTGCGGGTTGCCGCGGTCGGGCGGTGTACGGCTGGGGCATGGGCACGGACCGCATGGCGCGCGTCCGCGTCCCTGAGAACGAGGACAACGAGATGCGTGACCGGAGGACGACGAGATGACCGTGACCCTGGCGGACGTGGCGGCCCGCGCACAGGTCTCGCCCGCGACCGTGTCCCGGGTGCTGAACGGGAACTATCCCGTCGCGGCGTCCACGCGCGAGCGGGTACTGCGCGCGGTGGACGAGCTGGACTATGTGCTGAACGGGCCCGCGAGCTCGCTCGCGGCGGCGACCTCCGACCTCGTCGGCATCCTGGTCAACGACATCGCCGACCCCTTCTTCGGGATCATGGCGGCCGCGATCCAGTCCGAGATCGGCGGACCCGGCGGACGCGCCGGCGGCGAGCGGCTGGGCGTCGTGTGCAACACCGGCGGCTCCCCCGAGCGCGAGCTCACCTACCTCACACTCCTGCAGCGCCAGCGCGCCGCCGCCGTCGTCCTCACCGGCGGCGCGATCGAGGACGCCACCCACGCGTCGGCCGTCTCCGCGAAGCTGCGCAGGCTGGCCGAGGCGGGCACCCGGGTGGTCCTCTGCGGACGTCCGCCCGCGCCCGAGGCCCCCGAGGCGATCGCGCTCACCTTCGACAACCGAGGTGGCGGCCGGGAGCTCACCGAGCACCTGATCGGCCTCGGCCACCGGCGGCTCGGCTACATCGCGGGCCCCGAGGAGCGCACGACCACCCGGCACCGACTGGAAGGCCACCGCGCCGCGCTGGCCGCGCACGGCGTCGAGGACGATCCTCGGTGGACCGTGCACGGCCGCTACGACCGCCGCTCGGGATACGAGGCGACCCTCGAACTCCTTCGCCGCGACCCGTCCCTGACGGCCGTCGTCGCCGCAAACGACACGGTCGCGCTCGGCGCCTGTGCCGCGCTGCGCGACTCCGGTCTGCGCATCCCCGACGACGTGTCCGTCGCGGGCTTCGACGACCTGCCGTTCAGCATCGACGCCGTACCCGCGCTCACCACCGTGCGGCTCCCCCTCACCGAGGCGGGCGCCCGCGCCGGGCGGATCGCCATGGGGCGCGAGGAGCCGCCGCCGGGCGGAATCGCCACGGTGCGCGGGGAGTTGATGGTCCGCGGGTCCACGGGGGTGCCGCGGGACTGAGGTGCCCCAGGGTGCGCGGAGGTGCCGCGGGGCTCGGAGTGCACGCGGAACACGGGCCCTGCACCCCCGCGAAGGGCCCGTTTCGGAACGGGGTGCGCGGAGCGATGAGTTTTCGGCGGCACCGCGGTCTTCATTGCCGTAACGGAACGAACGACGAAGAGGAGCATCTCCCATGCGTATCGTGATCAGCGCCTTCATCAGCCTCGACGGTGTCGTGCAGGCGCCCGGCGGCCCCGAGGAGGACACCGACGGCGGCTTCGCCCACGGCGGTTGGTCCCACCCCTACTTCGACCCGGAGGTCGTCGGCGGCGCCTTCGCCGAGGGGCTCGGCAAGGCCGAGGCGCTCCTCTTCGGACGCCGCACCTGGCAGACGATGGCCGCGGCGTGGCCCGAGCGCGCGGGCGACCCGTTCGCCGACCGGATGAACTCCCTCCCGAAGTACGTGGTGTCCGGCACGCTCGACGAGTCCGACCTCACCTGGAACAACACCACGCTGATCCCCGGCGACCAGGCCGTCGCCCGCGTCCGGGAGCTCCGCGCGGCCGAGGGCGGGGACCTGGCGATGATGGGCAGCCCCACCCTCGTACGGACCCTGCTGAGCGAGGGCCTGGTCGACGAGCTCCAGCTCATCCGGATGCCGGTGATCCTCGGAGGCGGTAAGTCGATCTTCCCCGTCGACGGGGTGAAGTGCCCGCTGGAACTGGTCTCCTCCGCCACGGGCAAGACGGGCGTGCAGGTGTGCGTCTACCGGCCGGCCGACGAGGCGTGAGGGCACGCCGGGAGGCGGAGTGCGCCGCCCCCGGCCGAGCGGGCGGGGCCGCCGGGGGCACGGCGGGCCGGCCGGAGCGGGCGCCGGGGCGGCGGTGCACGCCGGCCCGACCATCGCGGAGGGCCGCTCCGGGGGCGAGCGGTCCAGGCGGCCCCACCACAGCGGGAGGCCGCTCCGTGGGCGGGCGGCACCCGGCGGCCCGGCAGAGGCGGGGGCCCCGGGAGCGAGCGGTGCACGGCGGCCCGGCAGAGGCTGACAGCCCCGGGGCGAGCGGTCCAGGCGGCCCCACCACAGCGGGAGGCCGCTCCGGTGGCGGACGGCATCCGGCGGCCCGGCAGAGGCTGACGACCTCGGGAGCGAGCGGTGCACGGTCGCATGGCCAAGGCTGACGGCCCCGGGAGCGAGCGGTGCACGGTCGCATGGCCGAGGCTGACGACCCCGGGAGCGAGCGGTGCACGGTCGCATGGCCGAGGCGGAGGGCCCCGGGAGCGAGCGGTGCACGGCGGCTCGGCAGAGGCTGACGGCCCCGGCAGCGAGCGGTGCACGGCGGCATGGCCGAGGCGGAGGGCCCCGGGGGTAGGCGGTGCGCGAGGGTCCGGCCTATGCTCGGAGCGTCGACATCTCTGACTGAGTCAGTCATCCGGGGGCCGATCCTCCAGGGACCGCCCAGAGCAGACCTCGCGGAGCCCACCATGACCGTCCAGGACATCCGCTCCTTCAACCGCTTCTACACGAACGTCATCGGCGCGCTCGACTACGGCCGCCACCTCTACGCCCCGTACACGCTCACGGAGTCCCGGGTGCTCTACGAGCTCGCCCACTCCCGGGGCGCCGACGCCGCCGACCTGCGCACCGAGCTCTCCCTGGACTCCGGCTATCTGAGCCGCATCCTCAACAAGTTCGAGCAGGACGGACTGGTCGAGCGCGCCCCCTCCGAGACGGATCCGCGCCGCCGCCGCATCACCCTCACCGCGCGCGGCCGGGACGCCGCCGCCCTGCTCGACGAGCGGGCCCGGGAGACGGTGGGCACGCTGCTCGCGACCGTGCCGCCCGCCGACCGGCCGCGGCTCGCCGAAGCGATGCGCACGGTGCGCACGATCCTGGGGGACGGCCGCTCCCCCGGCCCCGAGGACGTCGTACTGCGCGAGCCGGGCCCCGGCGACCTCGGCTGGATCGTGCAGCGCAACGCCGCGCTGTACGCGGCCGAGTACGGCTGGAACACCGACTACGAGAGCCTCGTCGCGCGGATCGTCGCCGACTTCGCGGGGGACCACGACCCGCACCTGGAACGCGTATGGATCGCCGAGCTCGACGGACGGCCCGTGGGCTGCGTGATGTGCGTCCGGGACGACGCGCCCGGCACGGCCCGGCTCCGCCTCCTCCTCGTCGAGCCCGGCGCGCGCGGACTCGGCATCGGGGACCGGCTCGTCGGCGCCTGCGTCGACTTCGCCCGCGGCGTCGGCTACCGCGAGCTCGTCCTGTGGACCAACGACGTCCTGGCCGCCGCCCGCCGGCTCTACCAGCGCCACGGCTTCGTTTTGGTCTCCGAGAAGCCCCACCGCTCCTTCGGGGCGGACCTCCTCGGCCAGGACTGGCGCCGGGACCTGCACGGCGGACACGAATGACCGGGACTCGGCGACCGCCTTCCTCGCAGCGACACCAGCCCGTAGGGTCCGCCCCATGAAACTGGCGTTCTCCACCCTGGGCGTACCCGGGCTCCCGGTCCCCGACGTCGCGCGGCTCGCCGCCGCGCACGGCTACCACGGCGTGGAACTGCGCGCCCATCCCGAGGAGCCCGTGCACCCGGGCCTCACCGCGGCCGAACGGGCTGACGTGGCGGTCGCGTTCAAGTCGCCCGGCATCGAGATCCTGGGCCTCGCGGGGTACGCGCGGGTGGCGGCGCCGGGCGACGACGCCCCCGTGCTGGCGGAGATCCGCGAGCTGGTCGACCTGGCCCGGGACCTGGGCGCGCCGTTCGTGCGCGTCTTCCCGGGCGGCGACGCCGACCAGGATCCGGGCGAGTCCGACCTGAGGGCGGCCCGCCGCCTCGGCACGGCCGCGGAGCACGCCGCCGACGCCGGTGTCCGCATCCTCCTGGAGACCCACGACTCGCACCGCACGGGCGCCGACGTGATCCGGATCCTCGGACCGGTCGGGCACCGGCAGGTGGGCGCGCTGTGGGACGTGATGCACACCTGGCTCGGCGGCGAACAGCCCGCGGACACATACGCCGCACTGTCCCCGTATCTGGGATACGTCCAGGTCAAGGACATCGCGTCGGCCGAGGACTGCAGCCCGCTCCCGCTCGGCGCGGGCGCCCTGCCGCTCGCCGAGTGCGTGGAACTGCTGTCCCGCCAGGGCTGGGACGGCTGGCTGTGCTGGGAGTACGAGAAGCGCTGGTACGAGGGCGCGGCCCCGCTGCCGGACCTGCTGACCGCGGGCCGTGAGCACCTGGCCCGGCTGCTGAACGACTCCGCGTGAGAGCGGCGGTCCCGTCGGCTCCCCTCGCCGCGTCCGGCGCTCCCCGGCACGTCGGCCGGTGCGGTGACGCGGCGTACGGCTACACCACGGTCCCCCCGGCCGCCGGGACCGCCCTGCGCACCCGCTCCACCAGCCGGTCGCGGCACGCGGCCCACTCGTCCGCCGTGATCGAGTAGATCGCGGAGTCCCGCAGCCGGCCGTCCTCCCCCGGGGCCCAGGAGCGGGACCAGTTGCGCAGGACTCCCTCGAAGCGGGCGCCGACGCTCTCGATCGCCGCGCGGGAGCGGCTGTTGCGCGCGTCGGTCTTCAGGTCGACGCGGGAGACGTCCCACTCTTCGAAGGCGTGCCGGAACAGCAGCAGCTTGGCCTCGGCGTTCACGCCCGTACCCTGGGCGGACGCGGCCAGCCAGGTGAATCCGACCTCGATCGCGTCGAGCCGGTCGTCCGACCGCCAGCAGCGCGGCTCCCAGTAGGAGGTCGCGCCGACCGCGCGGCCGGTGGCGACGGACACCTGGGCGTAGGGGGCGAGCCGTCCGTCGGCGGCACGCGCGAGCTGCGCGTCGATGTAGTCGCCGACCTCGGCCGCCCTGGGCACCCAGGTGAACGCGTACGAGTCGCGCTGCTCCTCCGCCGCCGCGACGAGGTCGGCGGTGTGACCGTGACCGAGCGGCTCCAGACGCACCAGCGCGCCTTCGAGAACCGGCCCCTCCAGATGAAAGCCCAACGCCCGGCACCCCTTCGTCCCACACGGCCGCACGGCCGGCCCGGCGAACGGCTCGCCGCGGCCCGGCAGAGTCTTCCGTACGCCTCCGGGCCCGTCGAACGGAATAACCGGGCGGGCCGGCGTGCCCCACGGGACCTTGGTCGACTCCCGCGTCCTGAAGGGGTGTTCACCCCTAGAATGGGCGCAGTTCGGAAACGGGGGACGAGATGGGCGCAGGCCGCAGGGACGCCCTCCTGATCGCGACCGGGGCGTACGACGACGGCAGGTTCCACGCACTGCGCTCACCCGCACAGGACTGCGCGGGCCTCGCCGGCGTGCTGTCCGATCCCCGCATCGGCGGCTTCCGCACCGACCAGGTCAGGGACGCGCCGGCGAGTCGGGTGATGCGCGCGGTGGACCGCTTCTTCATGGACCGCAGCCGCGACGACCTGCTCCTGCTGCACGTGTCCTGTCACGGCATCAAGGACGACGACGGGCGCCTGTACTTCGCCGCGCGCGACACGGACCGCGACCTGCCCGCCTCCAGCGCCGTCCCGGCCGCCTTCCTGCGCGACCGCATGGAACGCTGCCGCGCCCGCACGGTCGTCGTGCTCCTCGACTGCTGCTACAGCGGCGCCTTCCTGCACGGCGCGAAGGCGGCGGACGACCAGGTCCACCTGCGCGACGAACTCGGCGGCCACGGCCGTGTCGTGCTGACCGCGACCAGCCGCACCGAGTACGCGTGGGAGGGCAAGCGCGTCGAATCCATGACTCCCCAGCCCTCCTTGTTCACGGGCGCGCTGATCCACGGTCTGCGCACCGGAGCGGCGGACCTGAACGGGGACGGCCGGATCACGGTCACCGAGCTGTACGACTACGTGTACGAGTCCCTGCACGGCGCCGGGGTGAAGCAGACCCCGCGGATGTGGGCCGACCTGGAGTACCAGGTGACGATCGCGCGGACGGCGCGGGCGGAAAACACCCGCATCCCGCCCATGCCGCGTACACCGCCCGCGCAGGACACCTTCACCGCGCCGCCGCCCCGGGCCCCGGCCGGGGCGGGGGCAGGGGCGGTGTCCGGCGAGCGGCCGGGTCCGGCGGACGCCGTCAGTCAGGTCATCGGCGTGAAGATGGGGATCCCACGCTCCGGCTCGGCGAACGCGGCGCAGAGCGGGAAGACGGCGGGCCGCCCCCGCCGGTCGCGCGCACGCCGCGGCTCCGACGCGCTGATCCGGCTCGAACTCCCCCTGGAGGAGACCGCGTTCGGGGTCGACAGGGAAATCCAGCTGGACACGGCCGTGGTGTGCTCGGCCTGCTCGGGAGAGGGGACGGCACCGGGGACCCGGCCCGTCGAGTGCGACACCTGCGGGGGCCGGGGCGAGACCGGGACGCGGCGCGGCTTCTTCAGCCAGGCCGCCGACTCCCGTGTCTGCCGGACGTGCGAGGGCTACGGCACGGTCCTGCCCACGCCCTGTCCCGCCTGCCACGGCGAGGGCAGGGTCCGCTCCCGGCGCACGCTCACGGCGCGGATCCCGGCGGGTGTCGACAACGGCACCCGGATCAGGTTCGCCGGCCAGGGAGAGGCCGGTCCCGGCGGAGGCGAGCCGGCCGACCTGTACGTCGAGATCGTGGAACTCCCCCACCCCGTCTTCCGGCGTGTGGGCGACGACCTGCACCGCACCGTGACCGTCTCCCGCGCCCTGGCGACGACGGGCGGCAAGCTCACCGTGGAGACCCTGGACGGCCGGAAGACGGTCACCCTCCCCCAGGGGTTCCCGGACGGCCGGACCTTGCGGCTCCCGAGCCAGGGGGTGACGCACCTGCAGGGCGGCGGACGCGGAGCCCTCCTGGCGCGTGTCGAGATCCGCGGCTGAACCCGGCGGGCCGGACCGGCGCGTCAGGCCGGCAGTGCCGTCCGCAGCCGCGCGAACGCCGCGTGGAAGGCCGGGAACGTCTTGCGGACGCACCCAGGGTCGTCGAACGTGATCCCGGGAGTGCGCAGCGAGGTGACGGCGAACGACATGACCACGCGATGGTCCCCGTACGTCCTGATCTCGGCCGGAGCAGGGATGCCGGGGTGGATCTCGATCCAGTCGGAGCCGGTCCGCGTCCGGACGCCCAGCCGCCGCAGATTCTCCGCGCAGGCTTCGAGGCGGTCGCACTCCTTCACGCGGGTGTTGGCGACGTCCTCGATGCGCACCGGTCCGGAGGCGAAGGGGGCGATCGCGGCCAGTGTCGGCATCGTGTCGGAGATGTCCCGCATGTTCACCGTGACGCCGGCCAGCCGCCCGGTGCCCGACACCGTGGTGACGTCCCGGCCGACGTCCACCCGCGCGCCCATGCGGCGCAGCACGTCCACGAACCGCAGATCGCCCTGGAGCGCCTCCTCGCCGAGGCCCCGTACGGTGACCTCGCCGCCGGTGAGAGCGGCCGCCGCGAAGAAGTAGCTCGCGGTGGAGGCGTCCGGCTCGACGGCGTAGGTGGTGGCGCGGTAGCCGCCCGGCGGCACGGTGAAGACGTCGCCGTCGCGGCGCACGTCCGCCCCGAAGGCGCGCATCATCGCGACGGTGATGTCCACGTACGGCGCCGACACCAGGTCCGTGACCTCGATCCGCAGGCCCTCGCGGGTCAGCGGGCCCAACAGGAGCAGCGCCGTCAGGTACTGCGAGGACTGGCCCGCGTCCAGGGTCACGTCGCCGCCTGTCACCCCGGCCGCCGCGATGCGCAGCGGATGGTGGCCCTCGGCCTCCTCGTGCCGCAGGTCGACCCCCAGGTCGCGCAGCGCCCGGGTGAGCGGGAGCAGCGGTCGGCGGCGCATCTGGGCCGACGCGTCGAAGCGGTACCGGCCGTGGCCGGCCGCCGCCAGCGTCGGGAGGAAGCGGGCGGTGGTCGCGCCGTCCCGGCAGTGGACGTCGGCCTCGGGGACGGCGGGGCCCTGCGGGCGGCCGTCCACGTGCCACGCCTCCGGGGCCCGTCCGACGCGGTAGCCGAGCCGGGTCAGCCCCTCGGCGAAGCCCTCCGTGTCGTCCGAGCGGAGCGGGCGCACGAGGGTGGTGACCCCGTCGGCAGCCGCCGCCAGGAAGAGGGCGCGGGCGGTGATGGACTTGGAACCGGGGATGTCGACGACGGCCATGCCCTCATGCTGGCTCCCGCGCCCGCTCCTGCGCCGGAACGTCCGCCAGATGGACCCGTGTCGGCGCCGCGAACGAGGTCAGGGCCACGCCTCCGACCAGCAGCGCCGCCGCGCCCCACCGCAGCGGTCCGACCGGCTCGCCCAGGAGGAGCGCGGCCGAGGACATGCCGAAGACCGGCACGAGGAGCGAGAAGGGGGCCACCGTGGAGGCGGGGTAGCGGTGCAGCAGCCGGCCCCACGCGCCGAAGCCGAAGACCGTGGTGATCCAGGCGACGTAGACGATGACGGCCGCCCCCTGCGGGTCCAGTGCGCGCAGCGCGTCGAGGTCCCGGGACGGGCCCTCCGTCAGCAGCGACAGGCCGAGCAGCGGCAGGACGGGGACGGTGCTCACCCACACCATGAAGTTGAGCGAGTCGGGCGGGGACGCCTTGCGGGTGAGGACGTTGGACAGGCCCCAGCAGGCCGCCGCGGCGACGACCAGGGCGAAGGCGCCGAGGGGGCCGGACGCGCCCTCGTCCAGGGCGGCCAGGCCCACCCCGCACAGCGCCACCGCCATGCCCGCCAGCCGTACGCGGGTGGGGCGTTCACCGAGCGCCGCGAAGGCGATGAGCGCCGTGAAGACGGCCTGGATCTGCAGGACGAGGGAGGACAGGCCCGCCGGCATGCCCGCGTCCATCCCGATGAACAGCAGCCCGAACTTCGCCACGCCCAGCACCAGTCCCACCGACACGATCCACTTCCAGGCGACCTTGGGCCGGCCCACGAAGAACACCGCGGGCAAGGCCGCCACCAGGAAGCGGAGCGCCGAGAAGAGGAGCGGCGGGAAGTGGTCGAGGCCGACCTCGATGACCGTGAAGTTGACGCCCCAGACGGCGGCGACGAGGACGGCGAGACAGATGTGGGCGGGTCGCATGGGTCGAGGATCACCCCGGTCGACCGTTAAGCACCAGCAAAGTCTGCTGCATGATGGGGTGAAGCATTCCTAATGAAAGGGGCGGGCCGTGCTCGATCTGCAACGCCTGCGCGCCCTGCACGCCGTCTCCGTGCACGGCACGGTCGGCGCCGCCGCGGCAGCGCTCGGATACACCCCGTCGGCGGTGTCCCAGCAGATCGCGAAGCTGGAGCGGGAGACCAGGACCGTGCTCCTTGAGCGGCAGGGGCGCGGTGTGCGGCTCACCGAGCAGGCCGAGCGACTCGCCGCCACCGCGCAGGAGTTGATGGCGCTCGTGGAACGGGCCGAGACCGAGCTGGAGGAGCGTCGGGGGCTGCCCGCGGGGCGGCTGACCGTGGCCGCGTTCGCCTCGGCGGCGCGCGGGCTGATGCCGGGCGTGCTGGCGGATCTCGCGGTCCGGCATCCCGCGCTCGACACCCGGCTGTCGGAGGTCGACCCGCACCTGTCCATCGACCTGGTCGCCAAGGGCGCGGTGGACCTGGCCGTCGCGCACGACTGGGACATCGCGCCGCTGCCCGCCCCGGCCGGAGTGGAGCAGGCGGTGATCGGGGACGACCTGTGCGATCTGCTCGTCCCCGCGGGGCATCCGTTCGCCGGGCGTGCCGCCGTGCGGCGCGAGGACCTCGCGGGCGAGCGGTGGATCTGTCAGCCGCCGGGGCGGGTGTGCCACGACTGGCTGGTGCGGACGCTGCGGGCGGCGGGATGCGAGCCGGACATCGTGCACCAGGCCGACGAGAACCCGACGCTGGTCGCGCTCGTCGCCGCGGGGCTCGGTGTGGCGCTCATTCCACGGCTCGGGCGCGGGGCCCTGCCAGAAGGGGTCGTGGAGGTGCCGCTGGATCCGATGCCCGTACGGCGGTTGTACGCGCTGTGGCGGGCGGGGGCGGCGCGGCGGCCGGCCATCGCGGAGACGGTACGGACGCTTCAGGGGCACTGGCCTCTGGTCTCGGAGCACGCCTGAGCCCACGGGCCGCCGGGTCCGCCGTCCCGCTGTTGCGCCCTCTGCGCTTGGTGGGGCGCCTTGCTGACGCGCCGTCCGGTCCATGGGGCTGCCTCCGCTCGCGCGTGGCGTCGCCCCACGCAGGCCGGTTCTCCAGCCGAGGTCCGCTCGGGTCCGGGTGCAGGCCCGCTGCGCAACCGGCGCCGACGGGGTGCCGCCGCGCCCAACCGTGCCGCCCCAGCGGCACGATCGTCCGCGGTCGACGACACCGCCCGGCGGGCCTCGGGGCGACACCCGCCGGCGCCGCGGTCGACGACGCCGTCCGTCGGGACCCTGGGCCACGACGCCCCCTGCCGAGACGTCCGCCGCAGCGCGTGGGCACACCCTACGGGGGGCTCATTCGGCTCCTGGGGCACCCGTGTCACGACTTTCGGGGGCGGGGGCGAAGCGGGGAACCCGGGAGGTCCGGCCTTCGTCCAACGCGCGTGCTGCCGGACGAGTCTCCGCAGTGCGGTGTCGGCCTCGCTGCTGGCTGCGATCGCTGACCACCCTCTCCGCCGCCTGCGGCCGGCAGCACGCCGTCACCGGCGCGCCCCCTCCAACTGCGCCGGTGGCGGCCCCAACCCGGGTTACTGTGCACACTCTTGACTGGAAGAAACTTCCCGGATAATCGTGACTCCTCGGAAGTTTCCTTCACGAGGGAAGGGGCGCACGTGCGCGACTCCAGCACGGGAAGCACCGCAAGACCGAACGACCCGTACAGACCGTCGGAGCGGTCGGGACCGCCGAGACCGTCCCGGCGGACCGTTCTCGCCGCGACGGCGGGCGTCACCGGCGCCCTGGCCACCGGCACCACCGCGTCCGCCGCCCAGGCCGCCGGCACGACCGTCCCGGCGGACCGGCACGACGACAGGCAACTGCGCGCCCTGATCTCCCGTATGACGCTGGAGGAGAAGGTCGGGCAGGTCTTCGTCTCGCGGGTCTACGGCCACTCGGCCACCGCACCCGACCAGGCCGACATCGACGCCAACCTCAAGGAACTCGGCATCCGGACGGCCGCCGAGCTGATCGCCAAGTACCGCGTCGGCGGGATCATCTACTTCGCGTGGGCGCACAACACCCGTGATCCGCACCAGATCGCGGCGCTCTCCAACGGCCTCCAGAAGGCCTCGCTGGACCAGCCGGGCGGGCTGCCCCTCCTCGTGTCCACCGACCAGGAGCACGGGATAGTGGCACGCGTGGGCAAGCCCGCGACGCTGTTCCCGGGCGCGATGGCGCTGGGCGCGGGCGGATCGCGGTCCGACGCGCGCACGGTGGGCCGCATCGGCGGCGCCGAACTGCACGCCATCGGCATCCGCCAGGACTACTCCCCGGTCTCCGACGTGAACGTCAACCCGGCCAACCCGGTCATCGGCGTACGGTCCTTCGGCGCCGACCCGGACGCGGTGGCCGGCCTGGTGGCCGCCGAGGTGAAGGGGTACCAGAGCTCGGGCGTCGCGGCCACGGCCAAGCACTTCCCCGGCCACGGCGACACCGCGGTGGACAGCCACTTCGGCTTCCCGGTCATCACGCACAGCCGCGAGGTGTGGGAGACCCTGGACGCCGTGCCGTTCCGCGCGGCGATCCGGGCCGGCATCGACTCCATCATGACCGCGCACATCATGGTCCCGGCGCTCGATCCGGCGGGCGATCCCGCCACGCTCTCGCACCCCATCCTCACCGGCATCCTGCGTGAGGAACTCGGCTACGACGGCGTCGTGGTGACGGACGCGCTCGGCATGGAGGGCGTCCGGACGAAGTACGGCGACGACCGGGTGCCCGTCCTCGCGCTCAAGGCGGGTGTCGACCAGCTCCTCAACCCGCCCTCGATGGAGGTGGCCTGGAACGCGGTCCTGAACGCGGTGCGCGGCGGCGAGCTGACCGAGGCGCGCCTCGACGAGTCGATCCTGCGCATCCTGCGCCTGAAGTCGAAGCTGGGCCTGCTGTCCGACCCGTACGTCAGCGACGCCGGTGTCGACCGTGTGGTGGGCATCCCGGCGCACCTGAAGGAGGCCGACCGGATCGCCGAGCGCACCACCACCCTGCTGGTCAACAAGGAGGGGCTGCTGCCGCTGTCGCGCCGGCGCACTCCGAAGGTGCTGGTCGTGGGAGCGGACCCGGCTTCTCCGTCCCTGTCGGACGGGCCGCCCACCACGGTCCTCGCGGGCGCCCTCACCGAACTGGGCTTCACGGCGACGGCCCTGTCCACCGGCACCGCGCCCTCGTCGGCGACGATCGCCAAGGCGGTCGCGGCGGCGAAGGACGCGGACGCGGTGGTGGTCGGCACGTACAACGTGACGGCGGCCGGCAGTCAGAAGACGCTCGTCGACCAACTGGTCGCCACCGGCGTCCCGGTGATCGCCGTCGCGATCCGCAACCCGTACGACGTCGCCCAGCTCCCGGGCGTGGGCGCCTGTCTGGCCGCCTACTCCTGGACGGACGTCGAACTGCGCGCCGCCGCGCGGGTGATCGCCGGGCGCGTGCGTCCGCGGGGCGAACTGCCGGTGCCGGTCCAGCGGGCGGACGATCCGACGAAGGAGCTCTATCCGATCGGCTACGGATTGCGCTTCTAGGGCCACCGGGTCGGACACCCGCTGTCGTACACCCGGTCCATCCGTCGTACGACGGCTACGCCGCACCACCTGCGCCCCGCCCCCAACTGGCGCAAAGGCCCCCGCACGTCTGGCGTGTGCCCGCTGCCGCGGGCCACGCTGGACGGGGGTATCGGGGGGAAGCCATGCGAGGCAGCGGGGCGGGTCGGGGTTGCATCGGGGCGGTGTGCACGCTCGTGCTGACCCTGGCCGTGCTCTGCGGCTGCCAGCGCTGGACCGACTCCGGCTCCGCGCAGGACACGCCCGGCACGGCCGCGGCGTCGAAGCGGCCGTCGGGCCACGGGGCGGAGTTCCTCGCTCGCGACGAGTGCAGCTCCTTCGGCACGACCAGCTTCACCGAGGTGCCGTGCTCCAGCGAACGGGCGGCGGCTCGGGTGGTCGCCCGCTACGACGGCAAGGTGGCGGACGGGCCGTCCTGCCCCGCGACCACCGACTTCGTCCTGCACATCAGCGAGACGCGGCCCTCCTCCGACGAGGACGGCGACGGCGCGATCCCCCAGGGCTACGCCTGCATGCGCAAGCTCGAACCCCCGCACCCCGGCGACCCGGGCGGCGGCGGAGGTCCCCGCACCGTCGTCGGCGACTGCGTCTACGGCGCGGGCACCGGGCAGGTCCGCGAGACGGCCTGCGACGGCGAGGGCAAGAACCCCCCGGAGTACAAGGTCGTATCGGCGGTCACGACCCGGGCGAAGTGCCCGGCCTCCACGGAGCTGTACGTGCGGCTCGGCGGCGACAGGCCGGTGGGCTGCGCCCGCCCCGTGTAGCGGACGGGCCCAGCCCACGCGGCGCGGGTCACGGACGCAGGGCGGGCTCCCGCTCCACGTCACGCCGGTCCAGCTTCGCGTCGAACGCGGCCAGCGGCTTCGCGGCCGACGGGTCCGACCGGACCGTGCCGGAGGCCACGCCCGCCCATTCCAGGATGCGTGCGGTCGCGAGCGCCTTCTCGTCGGCCGCGAGACCGGCGACGTTGGCACCGTGGTTCAGGCCCGGTGCCGTGAAGACGTAGGAGTCGCGCGCGCCGGAACCGAGGCGGAAGCGCTCGGCTCCCCACGGGTCGTTCTGGCCGTAGACGAACAGCATGTGGTGGGCGTTGTGGCGGACCCAGGTGTCCACGTCACGCATCGCCGACGGCTGGAACTTCATCGGGATGGACCGCGGCACGAAGTTGCGCGGCGGCTGGTAGCCGTAACGGACGTACTTCTTCTCGATGTACGGGAAGTGGATCGTCGGCGCGCCGAGCTGGGTGCCCGCCTGGTAGTAGTACGGGGTGTACGGCTCCAGGCCCTGGTCGGTGTAGAACGAAAAGCCGGAGATCGTGTCGATGGAGTTCCAGATGTCGTCGTCGCCGGCGTGCGCGGCGTCCGCGGGGATCGCGTCGCAGTCGGACAGCAGGCTGTACTGCCAAAAGCCCCACACGTAGTCGAGCACGACCGCCTCGTACGCCCGGTCGAGGCCGCCGACGGTGGTGAACGTGTAGCCGTTGTCGGCGGCGTAGGCCGCGTACTTCTTCTCCAGCGGCTCCCGGCGCACCAGCGCCTCGCGCTGCACGGCGTTCAGCCTGTCCCGGCACTCCTTGGTGCCGACACCCGCGAAGAAGCGGTCGTAGGCGGAGTCCTCCTGGTTGACGACGTCGTTGGGTGCGACGTAGGCGACGACACCGTCCATGTCGCGCGGGTAGAACCGCTCGTAGTAGGTGGCGGTCATACCGCCCTTGGAGCCGCCCGTGGAGATCCACTTCTTGCCGTAGATCGGCTTCAGCGCCTGGAAGATGCGGTGCTGGTCGCTGGCCGCCTGCCAGATGTCGAGCTTGGACCAGTCGGCCGGGGCGGGACGGGACGGGGTGAAGAAGCGGTACTCCATGGAGACCTGGTTGCCGTCCACGATCTGGGTCGGCTCACGGCGGCTGGGCGTGGTGGAGACGTTGTAGCCGCCGGTGTAGAAGACCGTCGGGCGCGCGGTGTCCTTGTGCAGCACGGTGATCCGCTGCTGGAACGTGCCCTTGGACGGGTGCCGGTGGTCCACCGGCTGGGTGTAGTTGAGGACGAAGTACCGGTAGCCGGTGTAGGGCTTCTCCTGGATGAGGCTCATGCCCGGTATCGCGAGCAGTCTGTCCTTGATGTCCTCGCTGGTCGTGCCGCTGGTGCCGGTGGCCTCCGGCTGGGCGGCGGTGGCCGCCCCGGCCGTGCTCAGCGTGCCTATGAGCACTGTGAGCGCCAGCAGCCATCTGAGCGCCTTGCGCATACGCCCTCCCCTGGGATTACGCAGATGTCCGCCGGAACCTAGCGGAGCAACTCCCGTGACACCAGGGGTGCTTGCGCGAACGCGTCACCGACTCAGCACAGAATCCAGCCCGAGTTCACCGAGCCCGAGCCCACCGAGCCCTTGATCCGGACGCAGCGGTGGCCGGCGTGCACGGTCACCGGGCCCGCGTGGTGGGCGAAGTGGCCGGAGTCGACCACGGGCCGGTTGCCGCGCGCCTGCACGCTGACGGACATCGTCCTGCGGCCGCCCTGCGTCTTGGGGAAGGTGACGGCGCAGACGTAGCCGCCGCGCTTGTAGACCTGTACCGAACCGGTCGAGAAGGGCAGGGTGCGGACCTTGCGTCCGGCGCAGTAGGAGGTGGCGGCCTGCGCGCTGCCGGGGCTCGCCAGGGCGAACAGACCGGAGGCGGTCAGCACGGCCATACCGATCGCCAGTCGTCGGCGTATCGCACCACTGTCCACTGTCGTCCCTCCCGCAGCAATCAGCGTACTGGTGTACGGACGCACGACGTGCGGCGAATGGTTGCGTTCGCCCATGAGAGGTTTTTTCCGAGTTTGGGGCAACCGTGCCCGTTTACCCGAGGTCCAACTGGTCGGAAAACGAAAGGCGGTAATCCATGACCGGCATGAAGCCCTCTCGTACCACCACGCGCGCACTCGTCGCGGCGGCCCTCCTCGCCACGGCCGGCGCCTCCGTGCCCGCAGTCGCCAGTTCCACCGCTCCGCCACCGGCCCGCAGCGGCAGCAACGGCCCCGCCTACGACCGGGTGGCCGACTTCTACGGCGCCTACATCGACGCGGTGACCGACTCCGGATCCGGCCGCCTCGACAGCCAGTTGCGCGGCTTCTACCTGACCTCGGGCCTCCGCTCGCGCCTGGCCGGCTGGGAGAACCGCGAACACGCGGACGGCGTCCTGCGCGCCCAGGACGTGCCGCGCGCCTGGAAGGTCACGGCCGGGGACAGCGGCATGGGCCACACCTGGTCGACGGTCCGCCTGACCTGGGGGTCCGCCCAGCACCCGACGTACACCTATCTGACGGTGCGGTCCGACCTCGCCACGAAGAAGATCTCCGACATCAAGCCCAGGTCCTGACGCGGGCACACCGGGCGGCGGCGCACCCGCCGCCGCCGGGCCACCGGGGGCGTCAGGCGGTGGATCCCACGGGTTCCTCCGGCTCCGGCGCCCCCACGAACGTCCGCCACAACTCGGCGTAACGGCCGTCCTGCCGCAGCAGTTCGTCGTGCGTGCCGTCCTCGACGACCCGGCCGTGGTCCATCACGACGACCCGGTCCGCGCGGGCGGCGGTCGTCAGCCGGTGGGCGACGACCAGGGTGGTACGGCGCCCGGCGAGCCGGTCGGTGGCCTGGTTGACGAGGGCCTCGGTCGCCAGGTCCAGCGCGGCGGTGGCCTCGTCGAGCAGCAGGACGTCCGGATCCACCAGCTCGGCACGGGCCAGCGCGATCAGCTGGCGCTGCCCGGCGGACAGGTTGCGGCCACGCTCGGCGACCTCGTGCAGATAGCCGCCCTCCAGGGTGGCGATCATGTCGTGCGCACCCACCGCGCGGGCGGCGGCCTCCACCTCGGCGTCGGCGGCGTCCGGGCGGCCGTACGCGATGGCGTCGCGGACAGTGCCCTGGAAGAGGTACGCCTCCTGCGGGACCACCCCGAGCCGGTGACGGTACTCCGTGATGTCGAGGGCCCGCAGGTCGGTGCCGTCGACGGTGACCCGCCCGCCCGTCGGGTCGTAGAACCGCGCGACCAGCTTCACCAGCGTCGACTTGCCGGCGCCGGTCTCGCCGACGAAGGCGACGGTCTGCCCGGCGGGTATGCGCAGCGACACCCCGCTGAGGGCCTCCTCCGCGTCCTGGCCGTCGGCGGCGTTGTAGGCGAAGTCGACGTCCTGGAAGGCGATCTCGCCGCGCAGCGAGCGCACCTTCATCGGCGCGTCGGCGGCCTTCGTCGACGTCGGCTCCCGCAGCAGTTCCTGGATACGGCCGAGCGAGACGGTGGCCTGCTGGTAGCCGTCGAAGACCTGGGAGAGCTGCTGGACGGGCGCGAAGAACAGGTCGATGTAGAGGAGATAGGCGACCAGGGCTCCGGTCGTCAGTGTGCCCGCGTCCACCCGGCGGGCGCCCACGATCAGCACGGCCGCCGCCGCGACCGACGACAGCAGCTGCACGAACGGGAAGTACACGGATATCAGCCGCTGCCCGCGGATCCGCGCCTGGCGGTAGCTGTCGCTGCGCTCGGCGAACCGCCGCCCGCCGGAGCCCTCGCGCCGGAAGGCCTGGAGGATCAGCAGTCCGGACACCGACTCCTGGAGGTCGGCGTTGACCACCGACACGCGCTCGCGGGCGAGTTCGTACGCCTTCACGCTCGCCCGGCGGAAGAAGAACGTGGCGACGATCAGCGGCGGCAGCGTGACGAAGACGACCAGCGCCAGCTGCACGTCGATCACCAGCAGTACGCCCATGATGCCGAAGAAGGTGACGACCGAGACGAACGCGGTGACCAGGCCCGTCTGGAGGAACGTCGACAAGGCGTCGACGTCGGTCGTCATGCGGGTCATGATCCGGCCCGTCAGCTCCCGCTCGTAGTAGTCCAGTCCGAGACGCTGGAGCTGCGCGAAGATCTTCAGGCGCAGCGTGTACAGGACGCGCTCGCCGGTCCGTCCCGTCATCCGGGTCTCGCCGATCTGGGCCGCCCACTGGACGAGCACGGTGACCAGTCCGAGGCCGGCCGCCGCCCACACCGCGCCGAGGGCCATGCGGGTCACGCCCTCGTCGATGCCGTGCCGGATCAGCACGGGAAGCAACAGGCCCATGCCCGCGTCGACGGCGACGAGCCCGAGGCTCACCAGGAGGGGCGTCCCGAAGCCGCGCAGCAGCCGCCGCAGACCGTAGGAGTCCTCGGGGGTGACGGCGCGGGCCTCGTCGACGTGCGGGGCGTCCACGGCGGGCGGCAGGGCCTCCACCTGGGCGAGGAGCTCGGGGGTGGCGGGCATGCCGGTGAGCGCGTCGTCCTTGGGCTCCCGGTCGCCGGTCCACAGGTGCGGGGTGACGCCACGCTCGGCGTCGAACTCGGCGTCCAGCTCATCCCGTACGGAGGTGTCCTCCGGCGGGGCGGACGGCTGTTCGTGGCCCGGCGAGACCCCGCCGAGCTCGTCCGGGTCGGTGAGCAGCCGCCGGTAGAGCGGGGAGCGGTCCTGGAGCTCCTCGTGGGTGCCGATGTCGGCGAGGCGCCCGGCGTCGAGCACGGCGATGCGGTCGGCGAGGTTGAGGGTGGACCGCCGGTGCGCGATCAGCAGGGTCGTGCGGCCCTCCATGACGTGCTTCAGCGCCTCGTGGATCTCGTGCTCGACACGGGCGTCGACGGCGGACGTGGCGTCGTCGAGGACCAGCAGGCGGGGGTCGGTCAGGATGGCGCGGGCCAGCGCGACCCGCTGGCGCTGGCCGCCGGAGAGCGTGAGGCCGTGCTCGCCGACCTTCGTGTCGTACCCGTCGGGCAGCTCGGCTATGAACCGGTCGGCCTGGGCGGCACGCGCGGCCGTCTCGATCTCGTCCTGGGTGGCCTCGGGGCGGCCGTACGCGATGTTGGCGCGCACGGTGTCGGAGAAGAGGAAGGAGTCCTCGGGGACGAGCCCGATCGCGGCGCGCAGCGACTCGGTCGTCAGCTCGCGGACGTCGTGCCCGCCGATGAGGACGGCACCGTGCGTCACGTCGTAGAAGCGGGGCATGAGCAGCGACACCGTCGACTTGCCCGATCCCGAGGAGCCGACGACGGCGAGGGTCTCGCCCGGCCGGATCTCGAAGCTGAGCCCGTCGAGGACCGGCCGCCCCTTCTCGTAGCCGAAGGACACGTCGTCGAACTCGACGCTCGCGGGCGCGTCGGCGGGCAGCGTCTTGGTGCCCTCCTGGATGGACGGCCGGGTGTCGATCAGTTCCAGCACGCGCTCGGCACCGGCGCGGGCCTGCTGTCCGACGGTGAGCACGACGGCGAGCATCCGCACGGGTCCGACGAGCTGGGCGAGGTAGGAGGAGAACGCGACGAAGGTGCCGAGGGTGATCTGTCCGCGCACCGCGAGCCAGCCGCCCAGGGCCAGCATCGCGACCTGGCCGAGGGCCGGGACGGCCTGGAGCGCGGGGGTGTACTTGGCGTTCAGCCGTATGGTGCGCAGGCGCCCGGCGAAGAGCCGGCGCCCGACCTCGCGGAGCTTTCCGGTCTCCTGTTCCTCCTGTCCGAAGCCCTTCACCACGCGGACTCCGGTGACGGCGCCGTCGACGACGCCCGCGACGGCGGCGGCCTGTGCCTGCGCGTACCAGGTGGCGGGGTGCAGACGGGAGCGACTGCGCTTGGCGATGAACCAGAGGGCCGGGGCGACGGCGAGCGCGACCAGGGTCAGCGGCGGGGACAGCCAGGCCATGATCACGAGAGACATCACGAAGAGCAACAGGTTCCCGATGGTCATCGGGAGCATGAAGAGCAGGCCCTGGATCAGCTGGAGGTCGCTGGTGGCCCGCCCGACGACCTGGCCGGTGGACAGCTCGTCCTGACGCCGCCCGTCGAGCCGGGTGATCGTCTCGTACATCTCGGTCCGCAGGTCGTGCTGGACGTCGAGCGCGAGCCGTCCCCCGTAGAAGCGGCGGACGTAGGTGAGGCCGTAGACGAGGACTGCGGCGCCGATCAGCGCGCCGGCCCAGGGAGCCATGCCGCGGGTGTGGTCACCGACGACGTCGTCGATGATCACCTTGGTGATCAGCGGGACCAGCGCCAGGACCGCCATGCCCGCGAGCGAGGAGCCGAGCGCGAGCACAACGTCCTTCGGGTAGCGCCACGCGTACCCGGCGAGCCGCCGTGCCCATCCCCGCTGCGTCTCCACGCCGATGCCTTCCGTCCGTCCTGATCTGCCGGAAGGGCCAACGCCGAAACAACCGGATTTCATCCCTCCGCAACGATTCCGGTACGGAACGACGGTGGGAGTCACGCTCGGTGACGAAGTTCCGTGTGAGGTGACCTGCACGGTGCCGCGGCCGTCGTCGCCGGCCGGAGGCGGGAGGCCGCGCGGCCTCGGCCACGGTCCGTGACCGTGGTCCGCCTCGGTGTCGCCGTGGAGAGGGGTGGACCGGGCCGTTCGCTGCGCGCGACGACGCGGGAGGTCCACCCGGCCGGGCCTCGGAGCCGGCTGGCCGTGCTCCGGGGCCCGTGGGGCGGGTCAGCCGTTGGACGGGACCGCCGGGAACGCCTCCTGGGGCGTGCTGGTCGGCACGTACCGCTGGACGGTGGCGCTGCTCGTGGACGTCGTCGGGACCAGGTCCCTGTGGATGACCTTGGCGACGTTCTGGATGGTGGTGACGCCGTAGCTCATGGTGCTGTTGCCGTGGGTGAGCACCGTGATCATGTAGTCGTGGCCGCCGCCGTCGAAGGTGCCGACACTGTGCACCCGCCAGCCGTGCGTGGACCGCGACAGCCAGCCGTTCTTGACGTGCACGGCGACCGACGAGGGCGCACCGGCCGGCGTGCCCCAGCGCTGGGAGGAGATGACCTGGCCCATGAGCTTGAGGATGTACGCCCGGGAGTTGTCGCTCAGCACGGTGTTCTTGGCGGTGACGAGCTTGAGCAGCTTCTGCTCGTCCGTCACGGTGATCTGGGTCAGACCCCAGTAGCCGCCGGTACCCGGCTTGGTCTGGGTCATGGCCGCGGCCGCGAGGAAGCCCTTGATCTTCGTCATGCCGAGCTGATTCCACAGGCTCGTGGTCGCGTTGTTGTCCGACTTGGTGATCATGGCCTTGGCGAGGTCGGCCTCGCGCTGCGTGAGGTAGCGGTTGTGCTTCTTGGCGTCCCACAGCAGTGTGGCGAGGACGGTCACCTTGACGACGCTGGCGGAGTCGTAGGCCGTGCTCGAGCGCAGCGAGCACGTCGTCTTCGTGGTCCGGTCGTAGAGACCGACGGCGACGGTGCCCGAACGGCCCGCGAGCGCGGCGGTGATGTCCCTCTGCAGTTTGGCGGCCAGGCCCGCCTTGGCCGATGTGCAGCTGACTTGCGGTGTCGCGGCGGCGGCGGGTGCGGCGGACGCCACGAACGGCACGACCACCGCGGCACCGAGGCTCGCTGCGAGCACACGGGCACCCCGGGATATCCGGTGAGTCATGGAGGCTTCCCATCCCCTTGAACCGATACGAGGGCGCCTGAGGCGCGCTCGCCTCTGTTGACTCACGTTCCTGGCCGAAAGTTGTACGGACGTTCCCCGCGGGGTGGTTCGGGTCCGGCGCCCCCGGCCAAGCCGCCCGGCGGGGGCCGGACCACCCCGCCGCGCGGGCCCCGATCCAGCTCGCCGGGCGGGCCTGCCGTCGTGCTCCGGGACGAGGGCCGCCGGCACGCCAAAGGGCCTTCACGGCGGGCGACTTGCGAGGGTCCGACACACAACGGTCACCTCGCCTTCACCACCTGGTGCACATGTCCATGTCACGCTCCGGTTGCCCGCTCAATCAACCCGCGTAGATCGGACGGCCCCCACATGCCCGTGACGCACATGCACCGCTGGAAGACGCCGGCACTGGCCGTTTCGGCCCTGCTCGTCGGCCTCACGCTGCCCGCGGCGACCGCCGGCCCGGCGAGCGCGACGACGACCTCGTACGACAGCACGTACTACAAGAACGCCGTCGGCAAGTCGGGCGCGAGCCTCAAGTCCTCGCTGCACACCATCATCAGCAGCCAGAGCAAGATCTCGTACGCGGCGGTCTGGGACGCGCTGAAGGTCACCGACCAGGACCCGAACAACAGCAACAACGTGATCCTGCTCTACAGCGGCGTCTCGCGCGCCAAGTCCCTCAACGGCGGCGACACGGGCGACTGGAACCGCGAGCACGTGTGGGCCAAATCGCACGGCGACTTCGGCGAGGTGACCGGACCCGGCACCGACCTGCACCACCTGCGCCCCGCGGACGTCCAGGTCAACAGCATCCGCGGCAACAAGGACTTCGACGACGGCGGCAGCGCGGTCAGCGGCGGGGGCGGCAGCCTCACCGACTCCGACTCCTTCGAGCCGCGCGACGCGGACAAGGGCGACGTGGCCCGCATGATCCTCTACATGGCGGTCCGCTACGACGGGGGCGACGGCTTCGCCGACCTGGAGCCCAACGAGAAGGTCGGCAACGGCAGCGACCCGTACATCGGCAAGCTGTCCGTCCTCAAGCAGTGGAACGACGAGGACCCGCCGAGCGCCTTCGAGGAGAAGCGCAACCAGGTCATCTACGACACCTACCAGCACAACCGCAACCCGTTCATCGACCACCCGGAGTGGGTGGACGCGATCTGGTAGCACCACGACGGCGGTGGACTCCCCCTCCACGAGAGGAGTTCACCGCCGTCCGGCGTCCGGCGCGGCCGGTCAGTCCAGGTGGGTCGGCGCGAACATCCGCAGGACCGCGGGGAGCAGCACCACCGAGGGGCCGGACGTGGCCAGCGCCTGCGCCAGGTCCTCCTCCAGGGTCTCGGGGCTCGTGCGCACGCCCGGCACCCCGAAGGACTCGGCCAGGGCCACGTAGTCCGGGCGGGACAGCTCCGTCGCGGTCGGCCGGCCGAAGGCGTCCTTCATGTACTCGCGGAGGATGCCGTACCCGCCGTCGTCGACGATGAGCCAGGTGACGTTCAGGTCGTGCTGCCGGGCCGCGGCGAGCTCGGCGATCGAGTAGAGGGCGCCGCCGTCGCCGGAGACCGCGAGGACCGGGCGGGTGGGGTCGGCCACCGCGGCGCCGAGGGCCGCCGGGAAGCCGTAGCCGAGGCCGCCCGCGCCCTGGGCGGAGTGCATGGTGTTCGCGCCGCGCGCGTCGAACGCCGACCACGCCCAGTACGCCAGGATCGTCATGTCCCAGAACGACGGGGAGTCGTCCGGCAGGGCCCGGCGCACCGCCGCCAGCACCTGCTGCTCCAGGGTGAGTTCCTGGGAGCCGATGCGCTCGGCGACCTTGTCGAGGACCGTGCGCACCCGCTCGGCGGCCGTCGGGTCCGTGCGCTCCCCGACCGTCTCCAGCAGCGCCTGGAGGGCGAGGCGGGCATCGGCGTGGACACCGAGCGCGGGGTGGTTGGACTCCAGCTTGCCGAGGTCCGCCTCGATCTGGATCACCCGGCCGCGGGGCTTGAACGTGTGGTAGTTCGAGGAGAGTTCGCCGAGGCCGGAGCCCACGACCAGGAGGACGTCCGCGTCCTCCAGGAAGTCGGTGGTGTGACGGTCCTCCAGCCAGGACTGGAGGGAGAGGGGGTGCTCCCAGGGGAACGCGCCCTTGCCGCCGAAGGTCGTGACGACGGGGGCCTGGAGCCGCTCCGCCAGCTGGAGCAGCTTGCCCGCGGCGTCCGCGCGGACCACTCCCCCGCCCGCGATGATCGCCGGGCGGGCCGCCTTCGACAGCAGGTCGGCCGCCACCGCGGTCAGTTCGGGGCGCGGCGCCAGGTCCTCGGGGGTCGCGTCCACGGCGGTCACGACCGGCAGGTCCGTCCCGGCGAGGAGCACGTCCTGCGGGATCTCCACCCAGACCGGTCCGTGCGGAGCGGTCAGCGCCGACTTCCACGCCGCCGCGATCGCCGACGGGATCTGCGACTGCGTACGGACCGTGTGGACCGACTTCACGATGCCCCGGAACGACGCCTGCTGGTCGGGGAGTTCGTGCAGATAGCCGTGGCGTCCGCCGCCGAGACCCGTGGTGGGGATCTGGCTGCTGATCGCGAGGACGGGGGCGGAGGCCGCCGCCGCCTCCTGGAGCGCGGCCAGGGAGGTCAGCGCCCCCGGGCCGGTCGACAGCAGCAGCGGCGCCGCCTCGCCGGTGATCCGGCCGTAGGCGTCGGCCGCGAACCCCGCGTTGTTCTCGACGCGTAGACCGACGTACCGCAGCGAGGAACGGCTCAGCGCGTCGAACATGCCCAGCGCGTGCTGGCCGGGCAGTCCGAAGACGGTGGTCGCCCCGAGACCCGTGAGAGTCTCCACGACCAGGTCTCCGCCGTTGCGGCCGGCGGGCGGGTCGAGCGCGGCCTGCGTCTGTGCCGGCGTCGGGCGGAGTACCAGGTCGTGGTCGTGGGTCACTTGTTCCGGGCCTCGGCGATCTGGCGGGACATGATGGTGGTCAGCTCGTACGCCGTGTGGGACGCGGCCACGGCGGTGATCTCCGCGTGGTCGTAGGCCGGCGCGACCTCCACGACGTCGGCGGAGACCAGGTTGCAGGAGGACAGTCCGCGCAGGATCTCCAGCAGCTCGCGGGAGGTCATGCCGCCCGCCTCGGGGGTGCCGGTGCCCGGGGCGTGGGCCGGGTCGAGGCAGTCGATGTCGATGGAGATGTAGAGCGGGCGGTCGCCGATGCGCTGGCGGAGCTGGTCGGCGACCTCGTCCGCGCCGCGGCGGTAGATGTCGGCCGAGGTGACGATGCCGAAGCCCATCTTCTCGTCGTCGGTGAGGTCCTGCTTGCCGTACAGAGGGCCGCGGGTGCCGACGTGGGAGAGCGCCTCGGTGTCGAGGATGCCCTCCTCGACGGCACGGCGGAACGGGGTGCCGTGCGTGTACTCGGCGCCGAAGTACGTGTCCCAGGTGTCGAGGTGCGCGTCGAAGTGGAGCAGCGCGACCGGGCCGTGCTTCTTGGCGACCGAGCGCAGCAGGGGCAGCGCGATGGTGTGGTCGCCGCCCAGAGTCATCATGCGGGCGCCGGTGCCGAGGATCTCGTCCGCGGCGGCCTCGACGGTCTCCACGGCCTCGTTGATGTTGAACGGGTTCGCCGCGATGTCGCCGGCGTCGGCGACCTGCGCGAGGGCGAACGGGGAGGCGTCCTGCGCGGGGTTGTAGGGGCGCAGCAGCCGGGACGCCTCGCGGATCGCGTTGCCGCCGAAGCGGGCGCCCGGCCGGTACGAGACGCCGGAGTCGAACGGCACGCCGACCACGGCGACGTCGGCGGTGCCGACCTCGTCGAGGCGCGGCAGCCGGGCGAAGGTCGCGGGGCCCGCGTACCGCGGGATGCGGGACGAGTCGACGGGACCGCGGGGCGTCTCGTTGCTGCTCATGGTGAAGTGCCTTTCCTCTTACGCGTCATCGCGTATTTACAGCTATACGCAGCGCTGTACATGTATGCACGGCTATGTACTTCTTTGTACGGCTGCGAGGACTCTACTGGTGAACCGGGACCGGCTCGGACTGGGGTTCGGTGCCCCGGCCGGCCAGGCGCTCCCGCCAGGCGGCGAGGACGGCGGCCTCGGTCGGCTCGGTGGACAGGGAGGCCACCACGTAGGCGGCGAGCGAGGACAGCAGGCCGTAGTAGACGGGCTCGTTGGCGAGGATGCCGTAGGAGGCCATCAGGCCGATGACCGCGAGGCCGCCGACGACGACGGAGGCCAGCGCGCCGGCCGCGGTGCCGCGCTTCCACAGCAGGCCGCCGAGGATCGGCACGAGCAGGCCGCCGACGAGCAGGTTGTAGGCGACGGTCAGCGCCTCGACGACGTTGTTGAGCGCGATGGCCGTGCAGATCACCGCGACACCCATGACGAGGATGAAGACGCGGTTGCCCTTGACCTCGTCGTGCTCCTCGCCGTCCCGCCGCACGACACCGCGCAGCCGCGACCAGATGTCGTTGTTGGCGACGGTGGCGCAGGCGATGAGGGCGCCGGAGGAGGTGGACATGACGGCCGCGAGGGCGGCGGCCAGCACCAGTCCGCGCACACCGACGGGGAGTTCGTCCTTGACGATGGTCGCGAAGGCGGTGTCGGCGCTGGGCAGCTTGGGGTACATCACCTTGGCGGCGGTGCCGATGACGGCGCCGGCGAGGGCGTAGACCAGGCAGTAGGTGCCCGCGACGGTGCCACCCCACTTGGCCGTCTTGTCACTGCGCGCGGTGAACACGCGCTGCCAGATGTCCTGCCCGATCAGCATGCCGAAGGTGTATATGAGCACGTAGGTGAAGATCGTCTCGCCGCCGATGCCCAGCGGGTCGAAGTACTCGGTGGGCAGCTTGGCCTTCATCTCGCTGAAGCCGCCGGCCTTGACCACCGCGATGGGCAGCAGGAGCAGCAGCACACCGATCGTCTTCACGACGAACTGCACCATGTCGGTGAGGGTGATCGACCACATACCGCCGAGCGTCGAGTAGGCCACGACGATGGAGCCGCCGAGCACGATGGCGAGCGTGCGGTTCATGTCGAACAGGACGTCGAAGATCGTGGCGTACGCGATGGTCGAGGTGACCGCGAGCATGAGGGTGTACGCCCACATGACGACGCCGGAGATCACACCGGCCCGGCCGCCGTAGCGCAGGTCGAGCATCTCGGAGACGGTGTAGACCTTCAGCCGGGCGATGCGGGCCGAGAAGAAGATCGACAGGGCGAGCAGGCCGAGCCCGATGGTGAACACCATCCAGGCGCCGGAGAGCCCGTACTGGTAGCCGAGGCCGACGCCGCCGATGGTGGACGCGCCGCCGAGGACGATGGCGGCCATGGTGCCGGAGTACATGGCCGGACCCAGCCGTCGTCCCGCCACGAGGAACTCGCTCTTGGACTTGGCGCGGCGCATGCCCCACCAGCCCATCGCAAGCATGCCGGCCAGGTAGACGACGATCACTGTGTAGTCGACGGCCATGCTGGGCCCTCCTTCGCGCACTCTCGGTGGCGTGTCGTGCAGACGGTTGGGGGACGCGGCCGGGAACAACGCCCCGGCCGGGAGACCGACAGCGGATCGCGGGGACATACGCCCGTACCCGCGGCTGCCGACGGCACTGACCCTAGGTGGCCGAAAAGCGACTCTGAAGTGTACGTTTCATCCACTGTTCCTGAACCGGATGGAGGAAACGTCCACCATGCCGGACCCGTCTGCCCCCTTCGCGCCTCCCACCCCGCCCACCCCACCGGTGCCGCTGAGCGCGCTGACGGCCCGGGAGGACCTCGGCCTGCGCCAGATCGCCGGACCGGTGGACGAGGGCACGGTGATCCACTGGGCGCACACGTCGGAGATGGCGGACCCCTATCCGTACCTGCTCGGCGGCGAGCTGCTGCTGACCGCCGGGGTGCACGTCCCGGAGGCGGCGGGCCCGGACGGGGGTCCTCCCCGACCGGGCGGGGCCGGCAGCCTGGAGGAGTACTTCGACGCCTACGTCTCCCGGATCGTGGCGGCGGGCGGGGCGGCACTGGGGTTCGGGCTGGCACCGGTGCACGACACCGTGCCGCGCGCGCTGGTCGCCGCCTGCGACACCCACGGGCTTCCCCTGCTGGAGGTCCCGCCCCAGACCACCTTCTCCGGGGTGGCGCGCGCCGTCTGGCAGCTGATGGCCCAGGCCCGCATGGCGGAGCTGCGGCGCACCGCGGAGGCCCAGCAGAGCCTCGCCGCCGCCGCGGCGCGGCCGGACCCGGTGCCCGCCGTGCTGCGGCAGCTCGCCCAGCGCGTGAGCGGCTGGGCCGTGCTGTACGGACCGGACGGGGCGGTACTGGCCGCCGCCGGCCGGGCGGCCCCGGCCGCGGAGTCCCCCACCGCGAGGGCGCTCGCGGAGCTCGCCGGCGTCGTGCGGCCCGAAGAGGGCAAGGGCCCCGGCCCCACCTCCGCCGCCGACACCGCGGGCGGTCTCCACCTGTCCGCCTACGCCCTCGGCGCCGGGCGGGGCTTCGTGCTCGGCGTCGGCGCACCGCACCGGGAGCCGGGGGACCACACCATCGCCTCCGTGGCGGCCGTGCTGCTCTCGCTGCTCACCGGGGAGCACCAGAGCGGCAGCGGCGCGGCGCGCACGGCGGCGCTCGTCCGCCTGCTGCTCGGAGCCGCGCCGAAGGACGTGGCCCCGCTCCTCGGCGGCGACCGCTGGGTCGTCGTGCACGCGCGGCCCGCCGCCGACGGACCGGCGCCGGACGCCGTCGCCGCGTCCGCGCTCGCGGCCGCGCTGGGCTCCGCGCTGGTCGACACCTGCGGTGACGTCGTCCGCGTCCTCGTCCCCGGTGGCCGCGTGCCCGCGGAGCAGGCGGGCTGGACGTGCGGGGTCAGCGCGCCCGTCGCCCCGCAGGAGTGGCCGACCGCCGACACCCAGGCCGCCCGCGCCCTGGCCCGAGCCCGCGCGACGCGCACCACGCTGGTCCGGCACGGCGAGCATTCGGTGCTGGCCGACCTCGTCCCCCCTGCGGACGCCGAGGCCCACACCCGCACCCTGCTCGCCCCCGTCGCCGGCACCCCCGCGCTCACCGAGACCCTCCGCACCTGGCTCTCCCTGCACGGCAGTTGGGACCGCACGGCGGTGGCCCTGTCGGTGCACCGCAACACGGTCCGCCAACGCATCGCCCGGTGCGCCGCGTTGCTGGTGGCGGATCTCGACGATCCGGATGTGCGGATGGAGTTGTGGTTCGCCCTGCGGCAGGACTGACACCTCCGGGCGGTTCGTCCCGGCGCGTCGGCAGGGCCGCAGGTCCGCGGGCCGGCACGGGCACATCAGTGCCCGTCGGCCGCCGAGTGACCCGTGTCCCAGCGGTCGGGACGGCCGCCCCCGGGACCGGGCGCACCGGCACAATGGGAGGCATGCCGATACCCGGGACCCCCAGCCGCGCCGAGCTCGTCGACCACCTCGTACAGACCCGCATCGCGGGTGACGTCGCCACGCCCCGCGAGAACAACCTCTCCCACTACCGCAAGCTCGCGAACGGCGACCGGAACTTCTGGCTCGGCCTGGAGCTCGGCGACCGGTGGACCGACGAGCAGGACGTCCTCGCGGTGATGGCGGAGCGCTGCGGAGTGAGTGACGACCCCGAGTACCGGTACGGGCAGGACACCATCGACCCCGAGCTGACGGTGGACGCCCTGGAGCGGGCCGCGGGCCGGTTGCGCAAGGCCGCCGACGGCGAGCAGCGGGTGCTGTTCGCGACCGGGCACCCGGGGGGTCTGCTCGACGTGCACCGCGCGACCGCCGCGGCCCTGCGTGCCGCCGGCTGCGAGATCGTCGTCATCCCGGACGGTCTGCAGACCGACGAGGGTTATGTCTTCCAGTTCGCGGACGTCGCCGTCCTGGAGCACGGCGCCACCCTCTGGCACACCCACTCCGGCGAGCCGATGCGGGCGATCCTCACCGGTCTGGAGCGCGAGGGCCGTCCGCTGCCCGACCTGGTCGTCGCGGACCACGGGTGGGCGGGCTGCGCAGGCCAGCTCGGCCTGGACTCCATCGGGTACGCCGACTGCAACGATCCCGCGCTGTTCCTCGCCGAGGCCGAAGGGACGCTCCAGGTGACGATCCCCCTGGACGACCACGTCAAGAGCCCTCGGTACTACGACCCCATGACGGCCTATCTGCTGGCCGAGGCGGGCCTTGCGTAGCCCGGTCCACGGCCCCTGGGCCGTGGACCGGCGCGATGTGCGACTCCGCTGACGGAGTCGCACATCGTCCTATTCGGTGCGGTCGGGATCAGTGGCCGCCGCCACCGCCGCCACCGCCGTGACCACCGCCGCCACCGCCGCCGTGGCCGCCGCCACCGCCGCCGTGACCACCGCCACCGCCGCCGTGCCCGCCGCCGCCGTAACCGCCGCCACCGTGGTCGCCGCCGTAACCGCCGCCACCGTGGTCGCCGCCGTAGCCGCCACCACCGTGGTCGCCGCCATAGCCGCCGCCGTAGCCGTTGTCGTCATCGTCGTCGTTGTAGCCGTAGCCGTAGCCGTTGTCGTCGTCGTCGTTCCAGGAACTGCTGTAACTGGAGTTGTGGTTCGAGCTCGCCGAAGCGGTGCCCGCCGTGCCGATCGCGGCACCCCCGGCCATCAGCAGACCGGCAGCCGACATCACGAAGACGCGCCTGGCGCGTTGTGATCGCATGGGAAAATACCTCTCCATCGTCTCTCGCGGCTCCCAGAAGGACGGACGCGAGGCGGATGGCCCCGCCGCAGAAGAAGGTGCGACGCGGTCTTTGGGCTTACCGCGGCATTCTGAGAAGCCCGGCCCTCCCGCCGACGTCTCCGGAGCCCCTGCGCCAGGTTGCGCGAGTGGCCGGTTCAACGCGGTTCCCGTGCTTACGGAACCTCATCGGACGGTATGCCGTGTGTCGCGGCATTTCACCCACAAAGCCTAATCCCGCACTCGCCACACGTCATCTCGAGAGCAACTCAGGCATCATGCGCCCCGGTCGGCCCGCCATTGCCGGGGCCCGGTGTGGGGTCGAGACACACCCGGCTCACCACGGGAAACGCCGCCCGCGGACGCTCTTCGGCCCGCTCGCGGGCCCATCGACCCGGGCGGCGGTGGACACGGCCACCGACGGCATCGCGCTGGAAGCGCTGATGAAGCCGGCGACCGCCTCGGCGAGCGCGATACCGAGACCGGCGACGGCGGCGACGGTCACCGTGAAGGTGCTCTCGCCGCCGCCGTCGCCGCGCTGCGCCCCAGCCTCTTCGGCCATGCCTCAGTCCGACCGCGGGATGCGGACCACACCCTCCTGGATCACCGAGATCGCCAGTCGGCCGTCCTGGGTGTAGATACGGGCCTGGCCCAGGCCCCGGCCGCCCGACGCGGACGGGGACTCCTGGTCGTACAGCAGCCATTCGTCGGCGCGGAACGGGCGGTGGAACCACATCGCGTGGTCCAGGGAGGCTCCGACGACGTCACCGACCGCCCAGCCGCCGCGCCCGTGCGCGAGCAGGATGGAGTCGAGGAGCGTCATGTCGGAGACGTAGGTGGCGAGGACGACGTGCAGCAGCGGTTCGTCGATGGCCCCGTCGAGCTTGCCGTTGGTGCGGAACCACACCTGGGAGCGCGGCTCGCGGATCTCGCCGACGGTGCCGTACGGCGGTGCGTCGACGTAGCGCAGGTCGACGGACTCGCGCGCCTCCAGCAGGCGCTCGGCGATGACCGGGTCCGCGAACACGTCCGCGTACCGCGGCAGCAGTTCGGCGCCCGTCGGCAGGGTCTCCGGGTCGGGCGCGGACGGCATCGGGGCCTGGTGTTCCATGCCCTCCTCGTACGTCTGGAACGACGCGGAGAGGTGGAAGATCGGCTGGCCGTGCTGGACGGCGACGACGCGCCGGGTGGTGAAGGAGCGGCCGTCGCGGATGCGGTCCACCGAGTACACGATGGGCGCGCCGGGGTCCCCCGCACGCAGGAAGTACGCGTGCAGGGAGTGCGCGTGCCGGTCCTCGGGGACCGTGCGCCCGGCGGCGACCAGTGCCTGCGCCGCCACCTGTCCCCCGAAGACCCGGGGGACGACGGCGGAGCGGGACCGGCCGCGGAAGATGTCCTGCTCGATCCGCTCCAGGTCGAGCAGATCGAGCAGGGACTGAAGTGCCTGACTCATGTCGTCAGTTGTATCGTGAACTTTTTTCGCGTGCCTTACAGACCCATGTCCTTGGCGATGATCGTCTTCATGATCTCGCTGGTGCCGCCGTAGATGCGGTTGACGCGGTTGTCCGCGTACAGGCGGGCGATCGGGTATTCGTTCATGAAGCCGTAGCCGCCGTGCAGCTGGAGGCAGCGGTCGATGACACGGTGCGCGACCTCGGTGCAGAACAGCTTCGCACTGGCGGCCTCGGCCGGGGTCAGCTCACCCGCGTCGAGGGCCTCCAGGGCACGGTCGGCGACGGCCTCGGCGGCGTCCACCTCGGCCTGGCAGGCGGCCAGCTCGAACTTGGTGTTCTGGAAGGACGCGACGGTCTTGCCGAAGACGGTGCGGTCCTGGACGTACTCCTTGGCGAACCGGACGGCCGCCTTGGCCTGCGCGTACGCGCCGAAGGCGATGCCCCAGCGCTCGGACGCCAGATTGTGGCCGAGGTAGTAGAAGCCCTTGTTCTCCTCGCCGAGGAGGTCCTCGACCGGCACCTTGACGTCGACGAACGCGAGCTCGGCGGTGTCGGAGGTCTTCAGGCCGAGCTTGTCGAGCTTGCGGCCCACGGAGTAGCCCTCGGCCTTGGTGTCCACGGCGAAGAGGGATATGCCGAAGCGGCGGTCCTCGGCGGTGGGCGCGGAGGTACGGGCGCAGACGATCACGCGGTCGGCGTGGACGCCGCCGGTGATGAAGGTCTTGGCGCCGTTGAGGACGTAGTGCGTGCCGTCCTCGGAGAGCTTGGCGGTGGTCTTCATGCCCGCGAGGTCGGAGCCGGTGCCCGGCTCGGTCATCGCGAGGGCCCACATCTCCTCGCCGGAGACGAACTTCGGCAGGAAGCGCTTCTTCTGCTCGTCGGTGGCGAGCATCTTGATGTACGGCAGTCCGAGCAGCACGTGCACGCCGGAGCCGCCGAACTGGACACCGGCGCGGGCGGTCTCCTCGTACATCACGGCTTCGAACTTGTACGAGTCGATGCCGGCGCCGCCGAACTCCTCGTCGACGCGGATGCCGAAGACACCGAGCTCCGCGAGCTTGTAGTAGAAGTCGCGCGGCGCCTGGCCCGCGGCGAACCACTCGTCGTAGACGGGAACGACCTCGGCCTCGATGAAGGCCCGCAGGGTCTCCCGGAACGCCTCGTGATCCTCGTTGAACACCGTACGGCGCACTGCCGCCACCTCCACCGGATGCATGTCTAAGCGCTTGCTCAGATTTCAGGTTACCGGTGGGTCGCAAGCGCCGTCCAGAGTCATCCCCCCGAGACGCTCGTCACGCCCCGGCGGCAGCGAAGGCACCGCGGGCCATGCGGTGCAGCAGCTCCGCGGTCCCCGCGCGGCCCGGCAGGGCACCCGGCCGGCCCAGGTGCGGCGTGGAGTTCAGCAGGCCGAAGACCGAGTGCACGGCCGACCGCGCGCTGGGCTCCGAAAGCGCCGGATACACCTCGCGGACCACCTCCACCCACAGCTCCACGTACTGCCGCTGGAGCTGCCGCACGAGCTTGCGGTCACTGTCCCGGAGGCGGTCCAGCTCCCGGTCGTGCAGGGTGATCAAGGGACGGTCGTCGAGCGCGAAGTCGATGTGCCCCTCGATGAGCGAGTCGAGGACCGCCTCGGCATCCCCGTCCGCCTCCGCCACACGGCGCTTGCCGCCCGTGAGCAGCTGACCGCTGATGCCCACCAGCAGCTCGGCGAGCATCGCGTCCTTGCCGGGGAAGTGGCGGTAGAGACCGGGGCCGCTGATACCGACGGCCGCTCCTATCTCGTCCACGCCGACGCCGTGGAAGCCCCGCTCGGCGAAGAGCCGGGCGGCCTCCTTGAGGATCTGCTCGCGGCGGGTGGGGGCGTCGGTTCTGGTGGCCATGGAACCAATTCTAGACAGGGAGGTTAGCGGTCGTTAACCTGAAGGAAATGCGTTAACGCTCATTAACTGGTCGACCACTGGTGAGGGGACCGCAGGATGCACGAGGCACCGGAGCTGACGAGCGCGGCCGATCCCGCGTCGGAGGCCTGGCAGGCCAATGAGGAGGCGCACCGCGCGCTGGGCGAGGAGCTGCGCCGAAAGCTGGCCGCGGCCCGGCTGGGCGGCGGCGAGCGGGCCCGCGAGCGGCACACCGCGCGCGGAAAGCTGCTCCCGCGCGACCGCGTGGACACCCTCCTCGACCCCGGGTCGCCCTTCCTCGAACTGGCCCCGCTCGCCGCCGACGGGCTGTACGACGGGCAGGCACCGGCCGCGGGCGTGATCGCCGGCATCGGCAGGGTCAGCGGACGCGAGTGCGTGATCGTGGCCAACGACGCGACCGTCAAGGGCGGCACGTACTACCCGATGACGGTGAAGAAGCATCTGCGCGCCCAGGAGGTGGCTCTCGAGAACCGCCTGCCGTGCATCTACCTCGTGGACTCCGGAGGCGCCTTCCTGCCCATGCAGGACGAGGTCTTCCCCGACCGCGAGCACTTCGGGCGGATCTTCTACAACCAGGCCCGGATGTCCGGCGCCGGGATCCCGCAGATCGCGGCCGTCCTCGGCTCCTGCACGGCGGGCGGCGCCTATGTGCCCGCGATGAGCGACGAGGCCGTGATCGTGCGCAATCAGGGCACGATCTTCCTCGGCGGGCCTCCCCTGGTGAAGGCCGCCACCGGCGAGGTCGTCACCGCGGAGGAGCTGGGCGGCGGCGAGGTCCACTCGCGCGTGTCGGGCGTCACCGACCACCTGGCGGAGGACGACGCACACGCCCTGCGCATCGTCCGGAACATCGCGGCGACCCTGCCGGCGCGCGGCCCGATGCCCTGGTCCGTGGAGCCCTCGGCCGAGCCCAAGGTCGACCCGTACGGGCTGTACGGCGCGGTGCCGGTCGACTCCCGCACCCCGTACGACGTGCGCGAGGTCATCGCGCGCGTGGTCGACGGCTCGCGCTTCGCCGAGTTCAAGGCGGAGTTCGGGCAGACCCTGGTCACCGGCTTCGCCCGGATCCACGGACACCCGGTCGGCATCGTCGCGAACAACGGCATCCTGTTCTCCGAGTCCGCCCAGAAGGGCGCCCACTTCATCGAGCTGTGCGACCAGCGCGGCATCCCCCTGGTGTTCCTGCAGAACATCTCCGGGTTCATGGTGGGCCGCCAGTACGAGGCGGGGGGCATCGCAAAGCACGGCGCCAAGATGGTGACGGCGGTGGCCTGCACCCGCGTCCCGAAGCTCACCGTCGTGATCGGCGGCTCGTACGGCGCGGGCAACTACTCGATGTGCGGCCGGGCCTACTCACCGCGCTTCCTGTGGATGTGGCCCAACGCCAAGATCTCCGTGATGGGCGGCGAGCAGGCCGCTTCGGTCCTCGCGACCGTCAAGCGCGACCAGCTGGAGGGGCGGGGCGAGTCCTGGCCCGTCGAGGACGAGGAGTCCTTCAAGGCCCCGATCCGCGCCCAGTACGAACACCAGGGGAACGCCTACTACGCGACGGCCCGGCTCTGGGACGACGGCGTGATCGACCCGACGGAGACCCGGCAGGTGCTGGGACTCGCCTTGACCGCCTGCGCCAACGCGCCCCTGGGTGACCCCCAGTTCGGCGTATTCCGGATGTGAGGGGACCCATGTTTGACACGGTGCTTGTGGCCAACCGGGGCGAGATCGCCGTACGCGTCATCCGTACGCTGCGCGCGCTCGGCGTCCGCTCGGTCGCCGTCTTCTCGGACGCCGACGCCGACGCCCGGCACGTGCGCGAGGCGGACACGGCCGTACGGATCGGTCCGGCCCCGGCGGCCGAGAGCTATCTGTCCGCCGAGCGGCTGCTGGAGGCCGCTGCGCGGACGGGAGCCCAGGCGGTCCACCCCGGGTACGGCTTCCTCGCGGAGAACGCGTCCTTCGCGCAGGCCTGCGCGGACGCGGGCCTCGTCTTCATCGGACCGCCCGCCTCGGCGATCGAGCTCATGGGCGACAAGATCCGCGCCAAGGAGACGGTCGAGGCGGCCGGGGTCCCGGTCGTGCCCGGTTCGAGCGGCAGCGGGCTCAGCGACGCCCAACTGGCCGAGGCGGCCCACGAGATCGGCGTGCCGGTGCTGCTGAAGCCCTCGGCGGGCGGCGGCGGCAAGGGCATGCGGCTGGTGCGCGACCCGGCGGCGCTGCCCGACGAGATCGCCGCCGCCCGGCGCGAGGCCCGCGCCTCCTTCGGCGACGACACCCTCCTCGTGGAGCGGTGGATCGACCGGCCCCGGCACATCGAGATCCAGGTCCTCGCGGACGGGCACGGCAACGTCGTGCACCTTGGCGAGCGCGAGTGCTCGCTCCAGCGCCGCCACCAGAAGATCATCGAGGAGGCGCCGAGCGTCCTGCTCGACGCGGACACCCGGGCGGCGATGGGCGAGGCGGCCGTCCAGGCGGCCCGCTCCTGCGGCTACCGCGGTGCGGGCACGGTCGAGTTCATCGTGCCCGGCGGGGACCCCTCGTCGTACTTCTTCATGGAGATGAACACCCGGCTCCAGGTCGAACACCCGGTGACCGAGCTGATCACCGGCCTCGACCTGGTCGAGTGGCAGCTGCGGATCGCGGCGGGCGAGGCCCTGCCGTACGGACAGCAGGACGTCACGCTCACCGGACACGCGGTGGAGGCCCGCATCTGCGCCGAGGACCCGGCGCGCGGCTTCCTCCCCTCCGGCGGCACCATCCTGGCGCTGCACGAGCCCGAGGGCCCGGGCGTGCGCACCGACTCGGGGCTCAGCGAGGGCACCGAGGTCGGCTCGCTGTACGACCCGATGCTCTCCAAGGTCATCGCCTACGGCCCGGACCGGGCGACCGCGCTGCGCAAGCTGCGGGCGGCACTCGCGGAGACCGTCACGCTCGGCGTCCAGACGAACGCCGGATTCCTGCGCCGGCTGCTGGCCCATCCGGCGGTGGTGGCGGGCGAGCTGGACACCGGACTCGTGGAGCGCGAGGCGGACTCGCTGATCGACGGCGACGTACCGGACGAGGTGTACGAGGCCGCGGCGGCCGTGCGTCTGGACGCGCTGCGTCCCTCCGGCGGGGGCTGGACCGACCCGTTCTCCGTGCCGAGCGGCTGGCGGCTGGGCGGCACGCCCCGGCCGGTGGGCTTCCCGCTGCGGGTGCTCGACCCCGTGGAGTACACCCCGCGCGGCGCTCACACCGTCACCGCCGACCGGGTGTCGGTGACCCTCGACGGCGTCCGTCACACCTTCCACCGCGCCGGGGACTGGCTCGGCCGCGAGGGCGACGCCTGGCACGTGCGCGACCACGACCCGGTGGCCGCGTCCCTCACCGGCGCCGGCCACGCGGGCGCCGACTCCCTCACGGCCCCGATGCCCGGCACGGTGACCGTCGTGAAGGTCGCCGTGGGCGACGAGGTGGCCGCCGGGCAGAGCCTGCTGGTCGTCGAGGCGATGAAGATGGAGCACGTCATCTCCGCGCCGCACGCCGGCACCGTCAGCGAGCTGGACGTCACGCCGGGAGCGACGGTCGCCATGGACCAGGTCCTCGCGGTCATCACGCCCGCCGAGGAGGAGACGGCATGAGCACCCCCGTACCCGGCCTCCCCATGGTCGTCCCCGCGCAGGGTCTGCCCGCGCGGGTCCGGATCCACGAGGTCGGCGCCCGCGACGGCCTGCAGAACGAGAAGTCGACGGTGCCGACCGAGGTCAAGGCGGAGTTCGTGCGGCGCCTCGCCGACGCGGGCCTGACCACCGTCGAGGCCACCAGCTTCGTCCACCCCAAGTGGGTGCCCCAACTGGCGGACGCGGAGCAGCTGTTCCCGCTCGTCGCCGGACTGCCGGGCGTGCACCTGCCGGTCCTCGTACCGAACGAGCGCGGACTCGACCGCGCGCTCGCCCTCGGCGTGCGCCGCATCGCCGTGTTCGCCAGCGCCACCGAGTCCTTCGCGAAGGCCAACCTGAACCGCACCGTCGACGAGGCGCTCGCCATGTTCTCGCCCGTCGTCGAGAAGGCGCGCTCCCACGGTCTGCACGTCCGCGGCTATCTCTCGATGTGCTTCGGCGACCCCTGGGAGGGCGCCGTCCCCGTCCACCAGGTCGTACGGGTCTGCAAGGCCCTCATGGACATGGGCTGCGACGAGCTGAGCCTCGGCGACACGATCGGCGTGGCGACGCCCGGTCACGTCCAGAGCCTGCTGGCCGGACTCAACGAGGAGGGCGTGCCGACCAGCGCGCTCGGCGTGCACTTCCACGACACCTACGGCCAGGCGCTCGCCAACACCCTGGCCGCCCTCCAGCACGGCGTCACGACCGTCGACGCCTCCGCGGGCGGTCTCGGCGGCTGCCCGTACGCGAAGTCCGCGACCGGCAACCTCGCCACCGAAGACCTCGTATGGATGCTCCAGGGCCTCGGTATCGACACCGGGGTCGACCTCGGCCGCCTCACCGCCACCAGCGTGTGGATGGCCGGACAACTGGGCCGACCCAGCCCGTCCCGCACCGTCAAAGCCCTCTCCCACCAGGAGTGATCCCCATGTCCCTGGACCACCGCCTCTCCCCCGAGCTCGAAGAACTCCGGCGCACGGTGGAGGAGTTCGCACACGACGTCGTGGCGCCGAAGATCGGCGACTTCTACGAGCGGCACGAGTTCCCGTACGAGATCGTGCGGGAGATGGGCCGCATGGGCCTGTTCGGCCTGCCCTTCCCCGAGGAGTACGGCGGCATGGGCGGCGACTACCTCGCCCTCGGCATCGCCCTGGAGGAGCTCGCCCGCGTCGACTCGTCCGTGGCCATCACCCTGGAGGCGGGTGTCTCCCTCGGGGCCATGCCGATCCATCTGTTCGGCACCGACGCCCAGAAGCGGGAGTGGCTCCCGCGTCTGTGCTCCGGGGAGATCCTCGGCGCGTTCGGGCTGACCGAGCCGGACGGCGGCTCGGACGCGGGCGCCACGCGCACGACGGCCCGGCTCGACCCCGAAACGGACGAGTGGGTGATCAACGGCAGCAAGTGCTTCATCACCAACTCCGGCACGGACATCACGGGCCTGGTGACCGTCACCGCGGTCACCGGCCGCAAGCCCGACGGGAAGCCGGAGATCTCCTCGATCATCGTCCCGTCCGGCACCCCGGGCTTCACCGTCGCCGCCCCGTACTCGAAGGTCGGCTGGAACGCCTCGGACACCCGTGAGCTGTCGTTCTCCGACGTGCGCGTGCCGGCGGCGAACCTGCTCGGCGAGCGGGGCCGCGGCTACGCGCAGTTCCTGCGGATCCTCGACGAGGGGCGGATCGCCATCGCCGCGCTCGCCACGGGACTGGCGCAGGGCTGCGTCGACGAGTCGGTGAAGTACGCCAAGGAGCGGCACGCGTTCGGGCGTCCGATCGGCGCGAACCAGGCCATCCAGTTCAAGATCGCCGACATGGAGATGAAGGCGCACACGGCCCGCGTGACGTGGCGTGACGCCGCCTCCCGTCTGGTCAGCGGCGAGCCCTTCAAGAAGGAGGCGGCGCTCGCCAAGCTCTACTCGTCCACGATCGCCGTCGACAACGCCCGCGACGCCACACAGGTGCACGGCGGCTACGGCTTCATGAACGAGTACCCGGTGGCCCGTATGTGGCGCGACTCCAAGATCCTGGAGATCGGCGAGGGCACCAGCGAGGTGCAGCGCATGCTGATCGCCCGGGAGCTGGGTCTCGTGGGCTGAGCCCGAGACCGGCTCCGCGGCTCCCGGACCATGCCGCCGGGAGCCGCTGGGCCGCCGGGAGCCGAGGGCGCCCGGCGGTCCGTCAGGTCTGGTCGGAACGCAGCCAGTCCCGGCAGTAGTTGAGCTCGGTGCCGCCCTCGAAGGTGGCGACCTCGATGCCGACGTCGTACATGCCCGCGGAGTAGCTGGCCGTGGTGCTCAGGGTCAGGCTCTCGCCGTACCCGTCGTAGTTGTGGTGCCACGGCCAGGGCGTGAGCACCCCGCCGCCGTCGTTCTTGGCGATCAGTCGGATGGCCACGTGGTGGCCGTCCGACTTGGCGTCGTACACGGACAGGATCACGCCGAGGTTCGTCGCACCGCTGGCCCAGCCGTTGATCGTGCCGGCGCCCGACGCCGACGACGTGTCGCAGTACAGCGTGTACGAAGTGGCGGAAGCCGGCGCGGCCGACATCCCCACGGTCAGCGCGGCCCCCGCGACCGCCACTGCGAGCCCCTGCTTGTATCTGCCCACGTTCGTTCCCCTCTTCTGCTTACGGTCGGTCAACTCCGCTTGTGAACAGAGTCGTTGATCGAAACGGTAGAGACAGCCGAAGTGATCGACAACTGATATCCGGGCGCACGCGGGGTGACTCGGACCACAGCGCGGGCACACCCGCTCCTCCGGCACGCAACAACCTGAAACGCCACCACGGCCCGCCCGGTCCCCCCTTCCCGTACATCGCCGAGAACGCCACGGGCGGCCCCGTGGCGAGGTGAGCGAGCCGTCAGACGCGGTCCGGGCAAGGCGTGTCGGCGCGGTTCCGGGTCCGGGCCCACGCCCCGCCCCCTGGACAATTAGTGAGGTTAGGCTAACCTACCTTCGAACTTGTCCGGCGGGCCCTCAGCCCCGTGCCGAAAGCAGCCACACTCATGTCCAACGCCCGTGCCACCCACCTCACCCGTCGCGGCATCCTCGCCGCCGGAGGCGCTCTCGGCCTCGGGGCCGCGCTCGCCGCCTGCGGCGACGACGACAAGAAAAACGGTGGCTCGGACTCGACGAAGGCCGCCGCCAGGTCCGGTCCCTGGACCTTCGTGGACGACCGGGGCACGACGGTGAAGACGGACAGGATCCCCGCGAACATCGTCGCGTTCACCGGTGTCGCCGCCGCCCTGTACGACTACGGCATCGAGGTCAAGGGTGTCTTCGGGCCGACCAGGACCAAGGACGGCAAGGCCGACGTCCAGGCCGGCGACATGGACGTCAGCAAGGTGACCGTCCTCGGCAACGAGTGGGGCCAGTTCAACATCGAGAAGTACGCGGGCCTCGCGCCCGACGCCCTCATCTCGACGATGTTCGACGGCGCGGGCACCCTCTGGTACGTGCCCGAGGAGTCCAAGGACAAGATCCTCAAGCTGGCCCCGAGCGTCGGCATCTCCGTCTACGACGTCCAGATGCCCAAGCCGCTGGAGCGCATGCTGGCGCTCGCGGAGTCGCTGGGCGCAGACGTGAGGTCCGCGAAGATCACCGAGGCGAAGAAGAAGTTCGAGGCGGCCGCCGAGCGCCTGCGCAAGGCCGCCAAGGCCCGCCCCGAGATCAAGGTGCTGGCCGGCTCCGCGAGCCAGGACATCTTCTACGTCTCCGGCTCGAACCTCTCCATCGACCTGGAGTACTTCAAGGCCCTCGGTGTGAACATCGTCGAGCCCTCCGCGAAGGCCCTGAAGGCGAGCGGCGGCTGGTTCGAGAACCTCAGCTGGGAGAACGTCGACACGTACCCGGCCGACGTCATCATCATGGACGACCGCACCTCGACCATCCAGCCGGCCGACATCACCGAGGCCACCTGGAAGAAGCTGCCCGCCGTGAAGGCCGGCCAGGTCATCGCGCGCACGCCCGAGCCGATCCTGTCCTACGACAAGTGCACCCCGATCCTCGACAACCTCGCCGAGGCCATCGAGAAGGCCAAGAAGGTCGCCTGAGCCCGACGGCTCCCCGACAGCCCCCTGACGACGACTCAGGAGCACAGATGACGACGGCCGCAGCCGCCCCGTTCCGCTTCTTCTCCCTCCGGGTGGCACGGACGAGGCGGCTCGGCCCGTCCCTGGTCCGCGTCACCTTCACCGGCGCCGATCTGCGGGCGTTCCACTCCGAGGGACGTGACCAGTCGCTCTCCCTCTTCCTGCCGCACCCGGGCCAGTCCGCGCCCGTCGTTCCCGTGGAGCTGGGCGACGGCTGGTGGCAGGGCTGGCGCGACCTCCCCGACGACGTACGGGCGGTGATGCGCTCGTACACCCTGCGCGCGCTGCGGCGGAACCCCGACGAGATCGACATCGACTTCGTCCTGCACGGCGTCGAGCCGGGGTCGGCCGCACCGGCGGGCCCCGCCTCCCGCTGGGCTTCCACGGCGGCCGCCGGCGACCGTGTGCTGCTTCTCGGGCCGGCCGTCCGCGACAACCGGGCCATCCGCTTCCGTCCGCCCGAGGACTGCGATCTGGTGGTCCTGTGGGGCGACGAGACGGCGGTCCCCGCCGCCTGCGCCATCATCGAGTCCCTCCCCCCGGGCGTCCGTGTGCGGGCCTGGCTGGAGGTCCGTCACCCGGGCGACATCCAGGACCTGAAGACCCGGGCGGACGCCGAGATCACCTGGCTCGTGCGCGGCGAGGCCCCCCACGACACGGAAGGCGGACGCGCCCCCTCGGCCCCCGAAGCGCTGCGTGCCGCACGACTCCCGGCCGCCCGGGCCCCGTACGCGTGGATCGCGGGCGAGTCCGGGCAGGTGAAAGAACTGCGGCGCCATCTGGTGGACGAGCGCGGTATCGACCGCAGGCACGTCACCTTCGTCGGGTACTGGCGGCGCGGGCTGAGCGAGGAAGAGCTGCGCGAACAGGACGAGCGGTCCTTGCGCAAAGTCTGTTGACGTGACATCAGCCACCCATGGGATCCGCACTCCCGGGCCGCCTCGAACGCCGCCTCACACAGAGTCGCCCGGACGGAACGGCAGGGCGGGGTCGCGCAGTGAAGTTAGGTTAGGCTAACCTAAGTTAAACGCCGCGACTCCGTCCCGCGCCCGTTCAGTCCCCGCTCCCGTCCGCCCCGGACGCTCTCCCGCACGGAGGACCCCCACATGCGCTCGCACCTGCTCAATGACACGACCGCGGATCGGTACCGCCGCTCCGTGACCGAGGGAATCGAGCGGGTGGCGGCCAAACTCGCCACCACGGACCGCCCGTTCACCGGCATCGCCGTCGACGACCTCGCCCCGCGCATCGACCGCATCGACCTGGACCGCCCGCTGCGCGACACCACGGCCGTCCTCGACGAACTCGAAGAGGTCTACCTGCGCGACGCGGTCTACTTCCACCACCCGCGCTACCTCGCGCACCTCAACTGCCCGGTGGTCATCCCGGCCGTGCTCGGCGAAGCGGTCCTCTCGGCGGTCAACTCCTCCCTGGACACCTGGGACCAGTCGGCCGGCGGCACGCTCATCGAGCGCAAGCTCGTCGACTGGACCAACGAGCGGGTCGGTCTCGGCCCGGCCGCCGACGGCGTCTTCACCAGCGGCGGCAGCCAGTCCAACCTCCAGGCACTGCTCCTCGCCCGTGAGGAGGCCAAGTCCGACGACCCCGCGAAGCTGCGGATCTTCGCCTCCGAGGTGAGCCACTTCAGCGTCAAGAAGTCCACCAAACTCCTCGGTCTGAGCGCGGACTCCGTCGTCCCGGTCCCCGTCGACCACGACCAGCGCATGCAGACGGTCGCCCTCGCCCGCGAACTGGACCGCTGCGAGCGGGACGGCCTCGTCCCCATGACCGTCGTCGCCACCGCAGGCACCACCGACTTCGGCTCCATCGACCCGCTGCCCGAGATCGCCGAACTGTGCTCGCAGCACGGCGTCTGGATGCACGTCGACGCGGCGTACGGCTGCGGGCTGCTCACCTCGCTGAAGAACCGGGACCGCCTCGACGGCATCGAGCGCGCCGACTCCGTCACGGTCGACTACCACAAGTCCTTCTTCCAGCCGGTGAGTTCGTCCGCCCTGCTGGTCCGGGACATGGCCACCCTGCGCCACGCGACCTATCACGCGGAGTACCTGAACCCCCGCCGCATGGTCCAGGAGCGCATCCCCAACCAGGTCGACAAGTCCCTGCAGACCACCCGCCGCTTCGACGCCCTCAAGCTGTGGATGACGCTGCGCGTGATGGGTGCCGACGGCATCGGCGAACTCTTCGACGAGGTGTGCGACCTGGCGGAGGAGGGCTGGCGGATCCTCGCGGCCGACCCCCGCTTCGACGTCGTCGTCCGCCCGTCGCTCTCCACTCTCGTCTTCCGCCACATCCCGGCCGCCGTCACCGACCCGGCCGACATCGACCGCGCCAACCTGTACGCCCGCAAGGCCCTGTTCGCCTCCGGCGACGCCGTCGTCGCGGGCACCAAGGTCGGCGCCCGCCAGTACCTGAAGTTCACGTTGCTCAATCCCGAGACCACGGCGGACGACATCACCGCCGTCCTCGACCTGATCGCCGGCCACGCCGAGCAGTACCTGGGAGAGTCCCTTGACCGCGCTTCCTGAAGCCACCCGCGTCCACGACTTCGTCGGGGTCGGGCTCGGTCCCTTCAACCTCGGCCTCGCCTGCCTGACCGAGCCGATCGCCGAACTGGACGGCGTCTTCCTGGAGTCCAAGCCGGACTTCGAGTGGCACTCCGGGATGTTCCTGGAGGGCGCCCACCTCCAGACCCCGTTCATGTCGGACCTGGTCACCCTCGCCGACCCGACCTCCCCCTATTCCTTCCTCAACTACCTGAAGGAAACGGGCCGTCTGTACTCGTTCTACATCCGCGAGAACTTCTACCCGCTGCGCGTCGAGTACGACTCCTACTGCCGCTGGGCCGCGTCCAGGCTGAGCAGCGTCCGCTTCGACACCACGGTCGCCGAGGTCACGTACGACGAGAGCGCCGGGGTGTACGCCGTGCGGACCCGGGAGGGCGAAACGCTCCGCGCCCGGCACCTGGTCCTCGGCACGGGCACCCCGCCGCACGTCCCGGAGGCCTGCGCGGACCTCGGCGGCGACTTCATCCACAACTCCCGCTACATGCAGCACAAGCAGGAGCTCCAGGCGAAGGATTCGATCACGCTCGTCGGCAGCGGCCAGTCCGCCGCCGAGATCTACTACGACCTGCTGAGCGAGATCGACGTCCACGGCTACCAGCTGAACTGGGTCACCCGCTCACCGCGCTTCTTCCCGCTCGAATACACCAAGCTCACTCTGGAGATGACCTCACCGGAGTACATCGACTACTTCCACGCGCTGCCCGAGCCCACCCGCTACCGCCTCCAGAGGGAGCAGAAGGGCCTGTTCAAGGGCATCGACGGCGACCTGATCAACGAGATCTTCGACCTGCTCTACCGGAAGAATCTCGGCGGCCCTGTCCCCACCCGGCTGCTCACCAACTCCTCGCTCGACAGCGCCCGGTACGAGAACGGCACGTACACCCTCGCCCTGCGCCAGGAGGAGCAGGGCAAGGACTACGAGCTGCGCTCCGCGGGCCTGATCCTCGCCACCGGCTACAAGTACGCCGAGCCGGAGTTCCTGAAGCCGGTCCGCGACCGGCTGCGCTACGACAGGCGGGGCAACTTCGACGTGGCCCGCAACTACGCCATCGACACCACGGGACGCGGCATCTTCCTGCAGAACGCGGGCGTCCACACGCATTCGATCACGTCACCGGACCTGGGCATGGGCGCGTACCGCAATGCGTCCATCATCCGGGAGCTGCTCGGCACCGAGTACTACCCGGTCGAGAAGACCATCGCGTTCCAGGAGTTCGCCGTATGAGCACCGCCCTCGAAGAGACCTTCACCGTCCGCCCGCTCGACCCGGCCGAGGACGCCGAGCTGCTGCACCGGTGGGTCACGCACCCCAAGGCCGCCTTCTGGATGATGCAGGAGGCGAAACCTGCGGACGTGGAGCGCGAGTACATGGCCATCGCGGCCGGCGAGCACCACGACGCGTTCCTCGGCCTGCGCGACGGCGAGCCCGTCTTCCTCATGGAGCGCTACGACCCGGCCCACGTCGAGCTCGTCGGCCTGTACGAACCGCGGCCGGGCGACGTCGGCATGCACTTCCTGGTGGCGCCGACCGACACCCCCGTGCACGGCTTCACCCGTGCCGTGCTCACCGCCGTGATGCGGCACCTGTTCGCCGATCCGGCGACCCTGCGCGTCGTCGTCGAGCCCGATGTGCGCAACACCGCCGTGCACGCCCTCAACGAGGCCGTCGGCTTCGTGCCCGAGCGCGAGATCCAGAAGCCGGAGAAGAAGGCGCTGCTGAGCTTCTGCACCCGCGAGCGGTTCGAGAAGGCGGTGTCGGCATGACCCTCGCCGACGCCGTCACCCACCTCTCCCCCGAACGCTGGGCCCGCGCCAACCGGCTGCTCGTCCGCAAGGCCCTCGCCGAGTTCGCCCACGAGCGGCTGATCAGCCCCGAGCGGCTGCCCGACGGCCGCTACGAGGTCCGCAGCGACGACGGCCTCACCCGCTACCGCTACGCCGCCGTCGTCCGCTCGCTCGACCACTGGCAGGTGGACGCCGAGACGGTCACCCGGCACCGCGACGGGACCGAACTGCCGCTCGCCGCCCTTGACTTCTTCATCGAGCTGAAGGAGTCCCTCGGCCTGAGCGACGAGGTCCTGCCGGTCTACCTGGAGGAGATCTCCTCCACGCTCTCGGGCACCTGCTTCAAACTCACCAAGCCGCAGATCCCCTCCGCCGAGCTGGCCCGCGCCGGCTTCCAGGCGATCGAGACGGGGATGACCGAAGGACATCCCTGTTTCGTCGCCAACAACGGGCGGCTCGGCTTCGGGATGCACGAGTACCTCTCGTACGCGCCGGAGACCGCGAGCGCGGTCCGGCTGGTGTGGCTGGCCGCGCACCGCTCCCGTGCCGCCTTCACGGCGGGCGTGGGCATCGACTACGAGTCGTTCGTCCGCGAGGAGCTGGGCGCCGGGACCGTCGAACGGTTCGCCCGCACGCTCACCGAGCGGGGCCTCGACCCCGACGACTACCTGCTCATACCCGTCCACCCCTGGCAGTGGTGGAACAAGCTGTCCGTGACCTTCGCCGCCGAGGTCGCCCGGCGGCACCTCGTCTGCCTCGGCGAGGGCGACGACGAGTACCTCGCCCAGCAGTCGATCCGGACGTTCTTCAACCGCAGCGCTCCCGGCAAGCACTATGTGAAGACCGCGCTGTCGGTCCTCAACATGGGGTTCATGCGCGGCCTGTCGGCCGCCTACATGGAGGCCACCCCGGCCATCAACGACTGGCTCGCGCAGCTCGTCGACAACGACCCGGTGCTGCGGTCCACCGGCCTGTCGATCATCCGCGAGCGTGCCGCGGTCGGCTACCGGCACCTGGAGTACGAGGCCGCGACCGACCGCCACTCCCCGTACCGCAAGATGCTCGCCGCGCTGTGGCGGGAGAGCCCGGTGCCCTCGCTCCGGGACGGCGAGACCCTGGCCACCATGGCCTCTCTCCTCCATGTCGACCACGAGGGGGCGTCGTTCGCGGGCGCGCTGATCGAGCGGTCGGGGCTGGCTCCGGTGGAATGGCTGCGCCGCTATCTGCGCGCCTACCTGACCCCGCTGCTGCACAGCTTCTACGCGTACGACCTCGTCTACATGCCGCACGGCGAGAACGTCATCCTGGTCCTGGAGGACGGCGCGGTGCGGCGCGCGATCTACAAGGACGTCGCCGAGGAGATCGCGGTGATGGACCCGGACGCCGTGCTGCCGCCCGCCGTCGAACGCATACGGGTCGACGTCCCGGACGACATGAAGCTGCTGTCCGTGTTCACGGACGTCTTCGACTGCTTCTTCCGCTTCCTCGCGGCGAACCTCGCCGCCGCCGGCGTCCTGGACGAGGAGGACTTCTGGCGGACGGTCGCCGGGTGCGTGCGCGACTACCAGGACGCGACGCCCGAGCTCGCCGACAGGTTCGAGCAGTACGACATGTTCGCGCCCGAGTTCGCGCTGTCCTGCCTCAACCGGCTCCAGCTGCGCGACAACAGGCAGATGGTGGACCTGGCCGACCCGTCCGGCGCGCTCCAGCTGGTCGGGACCCTGAAGAACCCCATCGCGGGGTTCTGAGCAGGGCGGACGGGCGCCCCGCAGTACGGTCCTCCGGGGCGCCCGTCGGTCTCGTCGTGCCGCCGGCCGCGGACGGCGCGGCCCGGTGCGTCAGTTGCCCGGCCAGGGCACCTGCGGCGACCGGTAGTACCCGATGCCCAGCGCTTCCCAGCGCGGGCCCTGCGCCGCGAGCCGCACCCGGTAGGCGTCCCAGTCGTGCGTCGAGGCCGGCGACCAGCCGAGCTCGGCGACGCCCGGCAGCCTCGGGAACGCCATGACGTCGATGTCGGCGCCGGTCACGATCGTCTCCGTCCACAGCGGTGCCTCGACACCCCGGATCGCCGAGGCGGGTGCGCCGGGAAGGTAGTCGCCCGGATTCCAGTCGTAGGAGCGCCTGACCTCCACCAGACCTGCCCAGTCCTGCCCGAGCGGGGTGTCCGCGGTGTACTTCATGTCGAGGTAGACCCGGTCGGCGGGCGACAGCACGAGGCCCGTGCCGTTGCGCGCGGCCTGGGCGACCTGGGCCTTCTCCTGCGCGCTGGTGTCGTCGAGACCCCAGTACTGCGCGATGGCCCCCTTCACGGGGGTCGCCCCGGTCAGCTGGTGCCAGCCGACCACCGTCTTGCCGTACTTGGCGACGACGGGCTGCACCTTGTCCATGAAGGCCACGTAGTCGGCGTGGCTGGTCGAGTGGGCCTCGTCCCCGCCGATGTGGAGGTACTTGCCCGGCGTGATCGCGGCCAGTTCGCGGATGACGTCGTCGACGAACTCGTACGTCACCTGCTCGCCGACGCACAGCGAGCTGAAGCCGACGTCCGTGCCGGTGTAGAGAGGCGGGGCGACGCCGTCGCAGTTCAGCCGGTCGTACGAGGCGAGTGCGGCGTTGGTGTGCCCCGGCATGTCGATCTCCGGGACGACCTCCAGATAGCGCGAGGCGGCGTAGCGGACGATCTCCCGGTAGTCGGCCTTGGTGTAGTGGCCGCCGGTGCCGCCGCCGACCTGGGTGGAGCCGCCGTACTCGGCCAGGCGCGGCCAGGAGTCGATGGCGATGCGCCAGCCCTGGTCGTCGCTCAGGTGCAGATGGAGTTTGTTGACCTTGTAGAGGGCCAGTTCGTCGATGTAGCGCTTGACCTGGGGGACGGTGAAGAAGTGCCGGGAGACGTCGAGCATGGCGCCGCGGTAGGCGTAGCGCGGGGAGTCCTCGATGGTGCCGCCGGCGACCAGCCAGGGGCCGCGCTGCACGGAGTCCTTCTCGACGGCGGCCGGCAGCAACTGCCGCAGGGTCTGGACGCCGTGGAAGAGGCCGGCGGGCCGGGCGGCGGTGATGGTGACGCCGGACGGTCCGCTGTCGAGCCGGTAGCCCTCGTCACCCGCGGACCCGGCCGCCCGCTTCGGGCCGATCCGGAGGCGGATGCCGCTGTCGCCGTGCGTGGTGACCGGGAGCCGGTAGCCGGTCGAGGGCCGCAGGATGTCCGCGAGGTACTCGCCGACCCGGCGTGCCTCGCGCGTGTCGTCGACGCGGATGCGGGTGTCACCGGTGATGCGGTAGGGGGAACCGCCCGGGTGGACCGAGGCGGGGGCGGGGACGACCTGTCCTAGGGGGCCGGGGGTCGAGGCGGGTGCCGCACCGACGAGGGATATTCCGGCTGCCGCCACGAGCAGCAGCGTACCGAGAAGGCGGGGCGTTCTGTGGTGCTGTCTCACATGCGCTCCCTTCAAATTGGTAAAGACCACTCTCTCGCAGCACCGGTGGAACAATCCATCTCATGGCGGAAATCATCCAGAGGGACGGCACGTGGGCCTTCGACGGCGACGCGCTGCGACTGACTCCCGGACGCGACAGGAACGTCGGTCTGCTTCGCAGGGCCCTGGGTGAACTGGCCGTCCCCCTGGGCGCCCTGGCCGGCGTCTCCTTCGAACAGGGCCGGAAGAGCGGGCGGTTGAGGCTGCGGTTGCGCGACGGCGCCGACCCGCTGCTCCAGGCGACCGGCGGCAAGCTCACGGAGCCCAACGACCCGTACCAGCTGACCGTCGAGTCCGACCGCTACGGGGTCGCCGAGTACTTCGTCGACGAGGTCCGCAACGCCCTGCTCCTCGACCAGGTGCCCGCGGGCCCGGTCGACGGCTATCTGCTTCCCGGCCCCGCCGTGCCGCTGTCCGCCTCGGCCGGTGACGGCACCGCCGGCTTCGACGGCGATCACGTACGCCTGGAGTGGAACTGGAAGACGGAGGACGCGAAGGCAGCCGCCGGCGCCCGGACACTCGCCGTGGGCGACATCACCGCCGTCGAGTGGCATCCCGCGGTCGGCCTGGAGAACGGCTGCCTGCGCTTCACCGTACGCGGCGCGGAGACCAAGGCGCCGCCGAAGTACGACCCCAACTCGGTGGAGCTGTGGGGCTTCAAGAAGGACCCGCTGATGGCACTGGTGGCGGCGGCCGTGCAGGCGCGGCTGCCGCATCCGGCCGCGCCGCCCGCCGAGGCGGACGCGCGGCCGAAGGAGCTGCCACCGACGGCGCCCGAGCCCGCGGCGGCCGAGGCCGATCACGACGCGCTGCTGCGCCGCCTGCGCGAGCTCGGCGAGCTGCGCAGCTCGGGGGTGCTGACGGACGAGGAGTTCTCGCTGGCCAAGCAGGCGGTCCTCCGGCGCATGTGAGGACCGCCCGCCGTCCACTCGCGCCGCCCGGCCATGGTCCTGCGCTCGGCGAGCCGCTCCGGCACGCCCGTACGGGGAGTGTCCATGGCTCGAAAAGTCGCTCCCGGCAATCGACGTGACGCACGACACAGGATGGACGGCTTCCGAAGAGACCACCGTAAGAGTTTCAACACAACGCTGCCCGATATCGGGCAGGATTCTTGCGGATCGCTTTCCGGTACCCCAGGATCATCGGGTGCACGACGAACTTGTTGATCATCTGACGCGGTCCACGCCCCTGAACCGGGGCGAGGCACTGCGCGTGGTCCAGGACGTGCTCGCCTACTTCGACGAGACGACCGAGGAGTACGTCCGTCGCCGCCACCGCGAGCTCCAGGGCCAGGGCCTGGTGAACGCGTCGATCTTCGAACGGATCGAGGCGGACCTGAAGTACCGCGCGGTCGCGCCGCCGGAGCTCACCCTCCGCCAGCTGCGCCGCATCGTCTACGGCTGACCGCCGGGCGAGAACAGAACTGAACGACCGAGGGACAGAGGTACTCCTGTATGTGCGGAATCGTCGGATACATCGGCAGGCGTGACGTGGCGCCGCTGCTGCTCGAAGGCCTCCAGCGCCTGGAGTACCGCGGCTACGACTCGGCGGGCATCGTCGTCACGGCCCCCAAGTCGGCCGGCCTGAAGATGGTCAAGGCCAAGGGCCGGGTCCGCGACCTGGAGGCCAAGGTGCCCGCCCGCTTCAAGGGCACCACCGGCATCGCGCACACCCGCTGGGCCACCCACGGCGCCCCCTCCGACGTGAACGCGCACCCGCACATGTCCGCCGACAACAAGGTCGCGGTCGTCCACAACGGCATCATCGACAACGCCGCCGACCTGCGCCGGAAGCTCGAAGCGGACGGCGTGGAGTTCCTCTCCGAGACCGACACCGAGGTCCTCACCCACCTGATCGCCCGCTCGCAGGCCGAGAAGCTGGAGGACAAGGTCCGCGAGACCCTCCGGGTCGTCGAGGGCACCTACGGCATCGCGGTGATGCACGCCGACTTCTCCGACCGCATCGTGGTGGCCCGCAACGGCTCCCCGGTCGTGCTCGGCATCGGCGAGAAGGAGATGTTCGTCGCATCGGACATCGCCGCCCTGGTCACCCACACCCGGCAGATAGTGACGCTGGACGACGGCGAGATGGCCACCCTCAAGGCCGACGACTTCCGCACATACACCACCGAGGGCACCCGCACGACGGCCGAGCCGACCACCGTGGAGTGGGAGGCGGCCTCGTACGACATGGGCGGCCACGACACCTACATGCACAAGGAGATCCACGAGCAGGCCGACGCCGTGGACCGCGTGCTGCGCGGCCGTATCGACGACCGGTTCTCCACCGTGCACCTCGGCGGCCTGAACCTGGACGCCCGCGAGGCGCGCCAGATCCGCCGCGTGAAGATCCTCGGCTGCGGCACCTCGTACCACGCGGGCATGATCGGCGCCCAGATGATCGAGGAGCTGGCCCGCATCCCCGCGGACGCCGAGCCCGCCTCCGAGTTCCGCTACCGCAACGCCGTCGTCGACCCCGACACGCTGTACGTCGCGGTCTCCCAGTCCGGAGAGACGTACGACGTGCTGGCGGCCGTCCAGGAGCTGAAGCGCAAGGGCGCCCGGGTCCTCGGCGTCGTCAACGTCGTGGGCAGCGCCATCGCCCGCGAGGCGGACGGCGGCATGTACGTCCACGCGGGTCCCGAGGTCTGCGTGGTGTCCACCAAGTGCTTCACGAACACCACCGTCGCCTTCGCGCTGCTCGCGCTGCACCTCGGCCGCACCCGTGACCTGTCCGTGCGCGACGGCAAGCGGATCATCGAGGGCCTGCGCAAGCTGCCCGCCCAGATCTCGGAGATCCTCGAGCAGGAGGACGAGATCAAGAAGCTGGCCGAGCAGTACGCCGAGGCCCGCTCGATGCTCTTCATCGGCCGCGTCCGGGGCTACCCGGTGGCCCGCGAGGCCTCCCTGAAGCTCAAGGAGGTCTCCTACATCCACGCCGAGGCCTACCCGGCCTCCGAGCTCAAGCACGGCCCGCTGGCGCTCATCGAGCCCGCCCTGCCGACGGTCGCGATCGTCCCCGACGACGACCTCCTGGAGAAGAACCGCGCCGCCCTGGAGGAGATCAAGGCCCGCAGCGGCAAGATCCTCGCCGTGGCGCACCAGGAGCAGGAGAAGGCCGACCAGACGATCGTGGTGCCGAAGAACGAGGACGAGCTCGACCCGATCCTCATGGGCATCCCGCTCCAGCTCCTCGCCTACCACACGGCGCTGGCCCTGGGCCGGGACATCGACAAGCCGCGGAACCTGGCGAAGTCGGTCACCGTCGAGTAGACCCTCCGTCAACTCCCCGGCCGACCGCCGGACATGAACGATCCCTGTGCGTGCCACCCGCGCACAGGGATCGTTCTTCCATGGGCCGGAGCCGCCCAAAACCCCGGCCCGCGCCTGGCTCAGCCGGTGGCCGTCACCCCCCGGCCGGCGGCGCGTCGCGGAAGTGTGGTGGGCCAGTGGGCGAGGGCCGCGGTGGCGGCGTACCAGGCGACCGCCCCTGCCGCCACGGCGAACCAGCCGCCGGCCTTGGTGAGGCTGCCGCTGTCCGCGAACCGGGCGACGGCGAGGAGCAGCAGGGAGACGAAGAACAGCCCGTAGGTGCCCTGGCCGAGCGTGTCGCCGCCGGCGAGCGTCAAGGAGAGCGCCACCAGGGCGAACAGGAGCAGGAAGAGTCCCGCGGCATTGTCGGAGATCTGGTTCCCGGCCGAGACGGCCCAGGTGAACCACAGGGCGCCGAGCGCCGAGAAGGCCGTGCCGTTCGCCGCGTCGCGGTCACGGAAGGCCAGCAGACCGGCGACGAAGAGCGCAACGCCGCCTACGTAGTGGGCCAGTGATACGGCGTCAGCCGCCGTCACGCCGTCGATCACGTCGGTGGACCCGAGGCCGAAGGCCAACAGGGTGATTCCCAGGGCGAGTCGGCCGACGATCGTGGTGGTGCTTCCCGCAGAGACGTCGTTGTCCACGGCGGGCTCCCTTCATGCATGTGCAGTTGCGCGGTGAGCGATATATGCCCTTCACAAGGGCACAAACACCTCTACGCGCGGGTAGTTTCACGCTGCACAGCCGGAGCGCCGCACTGTCTGGGGGCTCATCCCACCTGGGACGACGGCGAGTTACGGAATGACGATGACGGGGCGCTGCGCACGCTTGGCGAGCCGGCCGGCCACCGAGCCGAAGATGCGCCCGACGATGCCGTGCGTGGAGCCGACGACGATGGCGTCCGCCTCGTACTCCCGGCCCACCTCTTCGAGCTCGTGGCAGATGTCACCGCCGCGCTCGACGAGGATCCACGGCACCTCGGCCAGATACTCGGCGCAGGCCAGCTCCAGCCCCAGCACCTCGGTGCGGTGGTCCGGCACATCGACGAAGACCGGGGGCTCGCAGCCCGCCCACACGGTGGTCGGCAGCCGGTTGGCGACGTGAACGATGATCAGACCCGAGCCGGAGCGATGAGCCATGCCGATCGCGTAGGCGAGGGCGCGCTCGCTGGACGTCGAACCGTCGAAGCCGACGACGACACCGTGCTTGAAGGCGGGATCGCAGGACTGGCGGGGTTCTTCCGCCGCCAGGGGCTCGGCCGCCGTGGGGTCGGCGAGCGGGCGCTTGCGGTTCGCGGGATCGAAGAATTCGTGACCGGCCATGGGTATCTCGGCGTTTGGATCCTCGTGGTGGGGACGACGTGCGGCAGAGCAGTGTCCGGGAATCATCTTCCCAACCCCATACCCCCAAGGGTACGGCGGCACGCCTCCTCTGCCCAGATCCCGCGCGCACTGTGCGGCGTTCCCCGGAGCATGCATGAGAGGCGCCCGTAACGCAATGGTTGCTGCCCCGTACAGGTGGTTTGCACAGGGTTCACCCGGCGACGGGGAGTTTTCTCGTGGTACGGCCGCGATCACCCGGGACGAGGCGCCCATGCCGGGCAGTGACCGGCCGGTCGAACACGCGTTGAACAGGAGAGCCACGCCACGGACAGCATGGAGAGCGGACCGCCGGCCCCCGGACCGCGCCACTCGCCATGGGGAGCACTGGAGCACTAGGGAGCACAGCGTGCCCGGACCCGAGACCGCGCCCCATCCCTCCCCCGGGGCGCGCTCCCCGTCACCGCCGGTGCCGGACACGGCGAGCGCCGTGGTGCGCTGGGCCGCCTTCAGCTGCGTCCTGGTCCCCGTGGTCCTCGTCTGGTTCGGTGCCTCGCTCGCGGGTGCGACCGGGACGGCCCTGGGGCTGGCCGCCGTGACCGGCGCCTGCCGACTGCTGATGAGACAGTCCGAGCGGGGCGCGGCACGGCTGCGCGCCGCGGAACGGGAAGCGCGGCCCGCCGGGGAGCGGTCCGCACCGCGCGGCCGGCACGGCAGGGCCGCGTCGGCCACCGTGACCGAACCGCGCGGCGGCCGGGTCCCGGAGCGGCCTGCCCGCCCGCCCGACGGGGTCCGGCCGGGCGTGACGCCCGATCCGCGGGGCAGGAACGGAACGGGCACGGTGGCCGATCTGCGCGGCTGGAGTGGCACCGGGGCGCACAGAGGCGGTCGGCGCGGTACGGGAAACAAGCCGGTTGACTGACCGGTTTGTGCGCACGCCCCCGGTACTTTTCAGCCAACTTCTGGGAACCGCCCCTCCCTTGCCCGAAGGACCCCCCAACCCCCGTTCGACCTGCACCGAAAGGGTCCTGGGCGGCTCGCGCACCCTACGTGGATTGGCCACTGCCACGAGGCGCACTTCCCCGCACGGCCCACGAGTGCAACGCTTCGTGATCGAATGCTTTACGCCAAGTTGCCATGTCGACATTCTGCGGAGTACCGAACTGGTCACCTTGGCGCTACGCGACACAGTAGATTCGATCTTGTCTTACGGCGGGGGACTCGTGCAGGACCGAGGGGAAACGTGCAGGAGCGACACAACCGAGGAGCCGCGACCACCGAGGGGGGCTTAGCAGGATGAGCCACGACTCCACTGCCGCGCCGGAAGCCGCGGCCCGGAAGCTTTCCGGGCGACGCCGCAAGGAGATCGTCGCGGTGCTGCTGTTCAGCGGCGGCCCCATCTTCGAGAGTTCCATACCGCTGTCGGTGTTCGGGATTGACCGCCAGGACGCCGGCGTACCGCGCTACCGACTTCTGGTGAGCGCGGGCGAGGAAGGCCCACTGCGGACCACAGGGGGCCTGGAACTCACCGCACCACATGGCCTGGAAGCGATCTCCCGGGCAGGCACGGTCGTCGTGCCCGCCTGGCGGTCGATCACCTCGCCACCACCGGAGGAGGCGCTCGACGCACTGCGGCGAGCGCACGAGGAGGGCGCCCGCATCGTCGGGCTGTGCACCGGGGCCTTCGTCCTGGCGGCGGCCGGTCTGCTGGACGGACGGCCCGCCACGACCCACTGGATGTACGCGCCGACGCTGGCCAAGCGCTACCCGTCGGTGCACGTGGATCCACGGGAACTCTTCGTGGACGACGGAGACGTCCTGACGTCGGCGGGCACGGCGGCCGGAATCGACCTCTGTCTCCACATCGTGCGGACGGACCACGGCAACGAGGCGGCGGGCGCGCTGGCCCGGCGTCTGGTGGTCCCGCCGCGCCGGAGCGGCGGGCAGGAGCGCTACCTCGACAGGTCTTTACCCGAGGAGATCGGCGCCGACCCCCTCGCGGAGGTCGTCGCCTGGGCGCTGGAGCACCTCCACGAGCAGTTCGACGTCGAGACACTGGCGGCCCGTGCCTACATGAGCCGCCGCACCTTCGACCGCCGGTTCCGCTCGCTCACCGGGAGCGCGCCCCTGCAGTGGCTGATCACTCAGCGCGTCCTGCAGGCCCAGCGCCTCCTGGAGACCTCCGACTACTCGGTCGACGAGGTCGCCGGGCGCTGCGGCTTCCGCTCGCCGGTCGCGCTGCGGGGTCACTTCCGGCGCCAGCTCGGCTCGTCCCCGGCCGCGTACCGGGCGGCGTACCGCGCCCGCAGGCCGCAGGCCGAGCGCACGTCGGACGTGGACGGCCCGGCAGGACCGCTCGGGCCACCCCCGGTCGTGCACCAGGACAGCCCGGTCCCGATGCAGACGCGCCGTACGGCCGCCGCCGGCGCCCTGGGCCCCGCCGCGTCGGCCGCGGCGCTGGGCCCCGACCCGGGCAAGCACGGTCAGGAGCTGTACGCGGGAGGCAGGCCCAGCCTGCCCGGGCAGCGCAGCGCGCCACAGTAGGGCCTGTCCGACCGTCGCCGGGCAGGCGGGAATGTCCGGACAGGGCCTGGCCGAGCGCCGGCGGGGACATACGTGGAGGGGTCCGCGCCTTCGGGTGCGGGCCCTCTTCCGTGCGCCCGCGCTCCGGACGCCCCACACCTGGCCTCCGGACGCCGGACGCCTGGCCTTCGGGGGCCGTCCGCCTCCCGTCCGCCCGGCGGGCGGCGGGAGGCCGCCGCCGCGGCCCGCGCTTTTCGGTGCGGGCGAGCGGGTACGGGCGGGTCCACCCGGCCGGAGCGGGCCGTAGGGTGAGACGCATGAACGATCGCATGGTGTGGATCGACTGCGAGATGACCGGGCTCTCGCTGTCGGACGACGCGCTCATCGAGGTGGCCGCGCTGGTCACCGACTCGGAGTTGAACGTGCTCGGCGAAGGCGTGGACATCGTGATCCGCCCGCCGGACGCGGCGCTGGAGACGATGCCGGAGGTGGTGCGCCAGATGCACACCACCTCCGGTCTGCTCTCCGAGCTCGCCGCGGGCACGACCCTGGCGGACGCGGAGGAGCAGGTCCTCTCCTACGTACGTGAGCACGTCAAGGAGCCGGGCAAGGCCCCGCTGTGCGGCAACTCGGTGGGCACGGACCGCGGCTTCCTGCTCCGCGACATGCCGACCCTGGAGGACTACCTGCACTACCGGATCGTGGACGTCTCCTCCATCAAGGAGCTGGCGCGCCGCTGGTACCCGCGGGCGTACTTCAACAGCCCGGAGAAGAACGGCAACCACCGAGCCCTGGCCGACATCCGCGAATCCATCGCCGAGCTCCGCTACTACCGCGAGGCGATCTTCGTCCCGCAGCCCGGCCCCGACTCGGACACCGCCCGCACCATCGCGGCGAAGCACGTCCTGCCCGCGGAATAGCCCTGCGACGGGGCCCTCCCGGGGCCCCCGCAAAAGCCGTGCGCGAGCACCCCTTCGGACCCTGTACACTTTTTCTCGGCCGGTCGGGGAAACCCAAGGACCGGTCGTGGTGGGTGTAGCTCAGCTGGTAGAGCACCTGGTTGTGGTCCAGGATGTCGCGGGTTCAAGTCCCGTCACTCACCCTGAACAGTCAGCCGGTGACCTGATCGACAGGTCACCGGCTGAGTGCGTTTCCGGAGTCGGGCGGCGCGCTCCGGCGCCCCGGCCTCACGCGTCCCCGCGCGGGTCGGCCGCCCGCCAGGCCGCCGCGAAACGGTGGACGTCGGCGAAGCGGTCGTCCGGATCGGGGAACGTGGCGCGCGCCACGACCGCCAGTTGCTGCGGCGTACCGCGCCAGGCGCGCTCCTCGTCTCCCGCGTCCAGCAGCAGCCGGGCGGCACGGCCGAGCGTGAAGACGGTGGTCCGGGTGTCCACGACCGCCCCGCGCACGAACTCCTCGGGGGCCATGAAGCGCCGCGAGCCCGGCAGGCGCTCCTCCTCCACCACGAACGGGCCCGGACGGTACTCGTCGAGGTCGACCAGGTGGGCCACGTCGGCCGCGAAGTCGTACAGCAGCGCCCCGTCGTAGAAGTCCACCGCGACATGACCCGCGGCCTCCACCGCGAGGTGTGCGTCCAGGACGCGGTCGAAGGCGGCCAGCACGCGGGCCACCGGCAGGGCCCGGAAGCGGGCCGCCGGACTGTCCGGGCTCGTACGGTCCCGGCGCCCGGCCGCGGTCGCGTGGTTCAGCACCTCGCCCTCGCGCCAGGGCATCACCACAGCCCAGCTGTCGCCGACGGCGATCCGGTGCACCTGGGGGACGATCGCCGGGTGCCGGACGGCGCGGTGAAACGACCATCCTCGTCCGAGTGAACGACGGGCCCGGTCGTTGACCGCTTCCTTGACGAACCAGCGAGCGCCGTCGAGAAGCCGCACCCCGTACGACACACACCCCGAGTCCTGCCCCCGGAATGCCCTGAACACCTCGCCGACGCGGCCCAGATACGGCTCCACCGCGGGCACTTCACCGACTCCGAGCAAAGGATGCAGGACCATGGTCACCAGCCTGCCCTACCGGCGGCCGGCGGGCGGGCCGCCGGCCGGTCCCCGCGGTGCGGCAGACGGTACACCGGCCGCACCACGGCACGGTCCTCAGGACGAGGCGCGCACCACCAGCTCCGCCGGCAGGACGAGTTGCCGCTTCTCCAGGCCCCGGGACACCGCCGGACGCCGGTCCGCGATCTCGCCGAGCAGCAGGTCGATCATCGCGCGGCCCATCTCCTCGATCGGCTGGCGGACGCTCGTCAGCGGCGGGTCCATGTGACGGGCGATGGCGGAGTCGTCGTAGCCGATCAGCGCCACGTCGTCGGGTATGCGGCGGCCCTCCTCGCGGAGCACCTGACGGGCGCCCGCCGCCATGACGTCGGAGCCGGCGAAGACCGCGTCGAGGTCGGGGCAGCGCTCCAGCAGCAGGCTCATCGCGCGGCGACCGCCCTCCTCGGTGAAGTCACCGGGGACGATCAGCCGGTCGTCCACCTCCTGGCCGGCGTCGAGCAGGGCCTGGCGGTAGCCGTCCACGCGGCGCTGGGCACCGTAGACGTCGAGGCGTCCGGCGAGGTGGACCACCTTGCGCCGCCCCTGGGCCATCAGGTGCTGGACGGCCGCGCGGCCCCCACCGTAGTTGTCCGAGTCCACCGACGGCAGTGTCTCGTCCGCCGAGCGGCGACCGCTGATCACCGCCGGGATCTCCAGCTGGGAGAGGAGGTCGGGGAGCGGGTCGTCCGCGTGGACCGAGACGAGCAGGACGCCGTCCACCCGGTGCGCCGCCAGGTACTGGGCCAGCCGCTGCCTCTCCCGGTCGCTGCCCGCGAAGATCAGCAGCAGCTGCATCTCGGTGTCCGAGAGCTCCGCGCCGACACCGCGCAGCATGTCGGAGAAGTACGGCTCGGCGAAGAAGCGCGTCTCCGGCTCGGGAACGACCAGGGCGATGGCGTCCGTGCGGTTGGCGGCCAGGGCCCGGGCCGCCGTGTTCGGGACGTAGCCGAGCTCCGCGACCGCCGCCTCGACGGCGGCGCGGGTCGCGTCACTGACCCGCGGGGAGCCGTTGATCACACGGGAGACCGTGCCGCGGCCCACTCCGGCGCGCGCGGCGACCTCTTCCAAGGTCGGCCGGCCGCCACCTCGGCCCCGCGCTCCGTGGCTTGCCATGGTCCGCCTCCCGTCGACACCGCGCGCTCCGCGACTGGCCTGGAATCTAACAGTCGTGTTCATGGACGGGAGTCCCGGCGCGGGGTGCCGGTCCCGCCGGACTTCATCTTCCCGCACCGGGCGGGGCACACTGACACGAGCCAACTCACCCGTCCCGGGACGGTCCCCGGCTCCGGCCCCGGAGTTAGCTAACGGGCCGATAACTGAACGCATGTCTCCGCGCTCCCACCCTTGACACCCCCGCGCGAACCGACGACTCTTCAACACATCACCTGTGGGAGCGCTCCCACAGTACCTGACACATACACATCCCGCACGTTCCCCGCCCGAGCCGCAGCGAGAAACAACGGGCCCAACAGAGCAGTTGGCCGGGGGGTCGGCACGTCAGGCAACAGGAGGACTCAATGCGCACGAGTACCCGTCGGTCCCGCAGGCTGGGGGCCCTCGCGGCCGTCGCCGCGCTGACCACAGGGCTGCTGGCCGGCTGCGCCAACGACTCGGACGACGGCTCGTCGAACTCGGACGGCGGCAATGGCAAGGGTAAGACCACTCTGACCATCGGGACCTTCGGCGTCTTCGGCTACAAGCAGGCCGGCCTCTACGACGAGTACATGAAGCTCCACCCCGACATCTCCATCAAGGAGAACGTCACCACCCGTACCGACGTCTACTGGCCGAAGACCCTGACCCGCCTCCAGGCCGGCTCGGGCACCGACGACATCCAGGCGATCGAGGTCGGCAACATCACCGAGGCCGTCCAGACCCAGGCCGACAAGTTCGTCGACCTCGGCAAGGAGGTCGACAAGTCCCAGTGGCTGGACTGGAAGAACGCCCAGGCCACCACCAAGGACGGCAAGCTGATCGGGCTCGGCACCGACATCGGCCCGATGGCGATCTGCTACCGCAAGGACCTGTTCGAGAAGGCCGGTCTGGAGACGGACCGCACCAAGCTCGCCGAGCAGTGGAAGGGCGACTGGTCCAAGTACGTCGCCGTCGGCAAGGACTACATGAAGAAGGCGCCGAGCGGCACCAAGTTCGTGGACTCCGCCTCGTCGGTCTACAACGCGGCACTCGGAGGCGAGAGCCAGCGGTACTACGACAAGGACGGCAACGTCATCTGGGACAAGTCCTCGGGCGTGAAGACGGCCTGGAACACCGCGATGTCGGTGGCGACCAGCAACATGTCGGCGAAGCTGAAGCAGTTCGACCCGACGTGGGACCAGGGCTACGCCAAGGGCTCGTTCGCCACGGTGGCCTGCCCCGCCTGGATGATGGGCTACATCCAGGAGAAGTCCGGTGACTCGGGCAAGGGCAAGTGGGACGTGGCGGCGGCGCCGACCGCGGCCAACTGGGGCGGTTCGTTCATCGGCGTGCCGACGGCGACCAAGCACCAGAAGGAGGCCGTCGCGCTGGCCAAGTGGCTGACCGCCCCCGAGCAGCAGGCGAAGGTCTTCGGCAAGCAGGCGAGCTTCCCGTCGACCCCGTCGGCGTACTCGGCGCTGAAGCCGCAGGCCGCCACCACGGCGTACTTCTCCGACGCGCCGATCACCCAGATCTTCTCCGACTCGGCGAAGACCATCCCGACGCAGATATTCGGCGTCAAGGACCAGCCGATCGGCACGGCCATCACCGACGTCGGCATCCTCCAGGTCGAGCAGAAGGGCAAGACGCCCGACCAGGGCTGGAACGCGGCCAAGTCGGAGATCAAGGACGTGCTCGGCCAGTGACCAGCTCCAAGCAGGCTCTCGCGCAGACCGCGTCGAGCGCCGACGCCGCGCCCGGTGACCAGCCGGGCGCGGCCCGCCGCGCTCACGGTCGCGGTACGCCGCCCCCGGGCCCGAGCTCGTGGCGCAGCCGGCTGTACCGCTGGGACATGAAGGCGTCACCGTACGCGTTCATCGCCCCCTTCTTCATCGTCTTCGGGGCCTTCGGGCTCGTGCCGCTGCTGTACACGGCCTGGTACTCGCTGCACAACGTGCAGTTGTCCGGCCTGGACCACCAGACCTGGGTGGGCCTGGACAACTACAAGAACCTGCTGTCCTCGGAGTTCTTCTGGAACGCCCTGGAGAACACCTTCACCATCGGCGTGATCTCCACGGTGCCGCAGCTGCTGATGGCGATCGGGATCGCTCATCTGCTCAACTACCGGCTGCGCGGCTCGACCGTGTGGCGGGTCGTGATGCTCACCCCGTACGCCACCTCGGTGGCGGCGGCGACGCTGGTCTTCACGCTGCTGTACTCGTGGGACGGCGGCATGATCAACTGGCTGCTGCACTTCATCGGGATCGACCCGATCAACTGGCGCGAGTCCGACTGGGGCGGGCAGTTCGCCGTCTCCTCGATCGTGATCTGGCGGTGGACCGGCTACAACGCGCTGATCTATCTGGCGGCGATGCAGGCGATCCCCACCGATCTGTACGAGTCGGCCGCGCTCGACGGGGCGGGCCGCTGGCAGCAGTTCCGCCATGTGACGGTCCCGATGCTCCGGCCGACGATCCTGTTCACGGTGGTGGTCTCGACGATCGGCGCGACCCAGCTCTTCGGCGAGCCCCTGCTGTTCGGCGGGGTGAGCGGTTCGAAGGGCGGCTCCGCGCACCAGTACCAGACGCTCGGCCTGTACATGTACGACCAGGGCTGGGGCATCGGCAACCTCGGTAAGGCGTCCGCGATCGCCTGGACGATGTTCCTGATCCTGCTGATCGTCGCCGCGATCAATCTGCTGATCACCCGACGGCTGAGGAAATCCCAATGACCACAAGTGAACTGACGCTCCCCGAGGCGCAGGGGAGCCGCGCGGACGGCGGGAGGCCCGGACGGCGCCGTGTGCTCGGTGCGGGCAAGCAGCTGCACGCGGGCCCGGTCACCTATGTCGTCCTGGCGGTTCTCGCGCTGGTCTCGCTGGCGCCGCTGCTGTGGACCGCGATCGCGGCCTCACGCAACAACGAGCGGCTCGCCCAGACACCGCCGCCGCTGTGGTTCGGCGGGAACCTGTTCAAGAACCTCCAGACCGCGTGGGAGCAGGCCGGGCTCGGCACCGCGATGGTCAACTCCGTGATCGTCGCCGGGACCATCACCTTCGGTACGGTCCTGTTCTCCACGCTCGCCGGCTTCGCCTTCGCCAAGCTGCGGTTCAAGTTCTCCAGCACCCTGCTGCTGCTCACCATCGGCACGATGATGATCCCGCCGCAGCTCGCCGTGGTCCCCCTCTACCTGTGGATGAGCGACCTGGGCTGGTCCAACCAGCTGCAGACGGTCATCCTGCCCACCCTCGTGAGCGCCTTCGGCACGTTCTTCATGCGGCAGTACCTGGTGCAGGCGCTGCCGACCGAGCTGATCGAGGCCGCGCGGGTCGACGGGGCGAGCAGTCTGCGCGTCGTATGGCACGTGGTCTTCCCGGCGGCGCGGCCGGCGATGGCCGTGCTCGGGCTGCTGACCTTCGTGATGGCCTGGAACGACTTCCTCTGGCCGATCATCGCGCTCAACCAGCAGAACCCCACCGTCCAGGTCGCCCTGAACGGCCTCGGCACCGGCTACATCCCCGACCAGTCGGTGATCATGGCGGGCGCGCTGCTCGGCACGCTGCCGCTGCTCATCGCCTTCCTGCTGTTCGGCAAGCAGATCGTGGGCGGCATCATGCAGGGCGCTGTCAAGGGTTGACGGGCCGCACCGGGGCCCTCCGGGGCCGGGTCACCGTCGCCCCGGCCCCCTTCTCCCCTCCCCCTCTTGCTGTTCCTCTTCTCCCCTACTTCCGTTCCGTCGGTCTCCTCGACCCCCTATGGGAGCGCTTCCATGTCTGAGCCCGTTACCCCCGTGACCTTCCCCCCGGCCTTCCTCTGGGGCGCCGCGACCTCCGCGTACCAGATCGAGGGGGCGGTGCGGGAGGACGGCCGCACCCCCTCGATCTGGGACACCTTCAGCCATACGCCCGGCAAGACGGCGGGCGGTGAGACCGGCGACGTGGCCGTCGACCACTACCACCGCTATCGCGACGACGTGGCGCTGATGGCGGATCTGGGCCTGGGCGCGTACCGCTTCTCGATCTCGTGGTCCCGGGTGCAGCCGACCGGGCGCGGACCCGCGGTGCAGCGCGGCCTGGACTTCTACCGGCGGCTCGTGGACGAGCTTCTCGCCCATGACATCAAGCCCGCGATCACCCTCTACCACTGGGACCTGCCGCAGGAGCTGGAGGACGCGGGCGGCTGGCCGGAGCGCGACACCGCGCTGCGCTTCGCCGAGTACGCGCAGATCGTCGGCGCGGCGCTGGGCGACCGAGTCGAGCAGTGGATCACCCTCAACGAGCCGTGGTGCAGCGCCTTCCTCGGGTACGGCTCCGGCGTGCACGCCCCCGGCCGCACCGACGCGGAGGCGTCGCTGAGGGCGGCCCACCACCTGAACCTGGCCCACGGGCTCGGTGCGAAGGCCCTCCGGTCGGTCATGCCCGCCCGCAACTCGGTCGCGGTGAGCCTGAACTCGTCGGTGGTCCGGCCGCTGTCGCAGGAGCCGGCGGACCTGGCGGCCGCCCGCCGCATCGACGACCTCGCCAACGGCGTCTTCCACGGCCCGATGCTGCACGGCGCCTACCCCGAGACCCTGTTCACGGCCACCGCCCCGATCACGGACTGGTCGTACGTCCAGGACGGCGACCTCGCGGCGATCCACCAGCCGCTGGACGCGCTCGGCCTCAACTACTACACCCCGACGCTGGTCTCGGCCGCCGACTCGGCCGTCGAGGGCAGCCGCGCGGACGGCCACGGCGCCAGCTCGCACTCCCCCTGGCCGGGCGCGGACGACGTCGCCTTCCACCAGACCCCGGGCGAGCGCACGGAGATGGGCTGGACCATCGACCCGACGGGCCTGCACGACCTGATCATGCGCTACACGCGGGAGGCCCCGGGCCTGCCGCTGTACGTGACGGAGAACGGCGCCGCCTACGACGACAAGCCGGACCCGGACGGCCGGGTGCACGACCCGGAGCGGGTCGCGTATCTGCACGGCCACCTGTCCGCGGTGCGTCGCGCGATCACCGACGGCGCGGACGTCCGCGGCTACTTCCTGTGGTCCCTGATGGACAACTTCGAGTGGGCGTACGGCTACGAGAAGCGCTTCGGCGCGGTGTACGTGGACTACGCGACGCTGGCCCGTACGCCGAAGTCGAGCGCCCACTGGTACGCGAAGGCCGCGCGGACCGGCACGCTGCCGCCGGTGACGGCCGCCGAGTAGGCCCCGGCCGACCGGGCACACGGGGGACGGGGCGCGGCACCCGAGGGGGGTGCCGCGCCCCGCACGCGTGTCGGCGCCCCGGCCGGGTGGGGGGAGGTCCGGCCGGGGCGCGCAACCCCCGTGGGGCGATGGCTACTTGAAGGCGGCGAAGGCCTTCGAGAAGGCGTTCGCGTCCTGGACGACGGAGCTGCACGTCGCATCGGCGGAGTTCTTGGCGCCGCCCGGGCACTGCTTGTCGCGGGTGGCGGACCACATGGACAGCCAGCCGAGGCCCTTGGACCGGGCGAAGGTCACCAGCTGCGAAGCGTCGTCGACCTTGAAGATCTCGGAGGAGACGTCGTTCACGCCGATCATCGGGGTGACGGCGACGGCCTTCCAGGCGGCGCTGTCGGACAGGCCGAGGACGCTCTTGACCTGGGCCTGCGTGGCCGTGGCCGCCTGCTCGGCGTAGGTGCCCATGTCACCGCTGTACGCCGGACCGTAGTCCATCGCCATGATGTTGACGGTGTTGATCTTCACGCCGTTCGACTTGGCGTTGGACAGCAGGTTCACGCCGTCCTGGGTCAGACCCTCCGGCATCACCGGCAGGGTGAAGGACACGTCCAGGTCCGGGTGCTGCCGCTGGAGCTCGGCGATCGCCTTCGCCCGGTTGGTGTTCGCGGTGGTGTCGGGCAGCGCGCCGCCCTCGACGTCGAAGTCGACCTTCGTGAGGTCGTACGCGTCCACCGCCTTCCCGTACGCCGCCGCCAACGCGTCGGCCGAGGAGCAGCTCGTCGCCAGCTCGGTGCCGGAGGCGCCGCCGAAGGACACACGGACGTCGCCGCCCTTGGCGCGCAGGGCGCCGATCTGCGATGCCACGCCGTCGCTCGCGAGGTCCGTGACGCCGCCCCACTTGGGGGTGCAGCCGCCGCCGTCGGTGACGAAGGCCAGGTTGTAGTTCTTCACGCCGGTGGCCGCGGCGCTGCCGACCAGGTCGAAGGCGGGGTAGAGCGAGGTGTCGACGTAGGGCGCGAAGCCGGCCGTCGTCGTGTTGCCGCTGCCCGAGCTCTGCGAGGGGGAGGGGGTGGCCGTCGCGGTCGGCGTCGGGGTGGCGCTCTGCGAGGCGGTGGCGGTCGGGGTGGGCGTGGGGGTCGCGGACTGCGTCGGTCGGCCGCTGGGCTCGGGCGTCGCGCCGTCGTCCACCGAGCACTTGGTGTCGTCGACGAGACAGCCCGTCGGGTCGGCGGTGCCGTTCACGACGAAGCCGACGGTGACGGACTCGCCGGCCTTCAGACCGTCCTTGTCCCAGGAGGGGGGCTTCACGGTGACGTGCTTCCCGCTCACGCTCGACTCGCCGTTCCACAGGGAGCTGAGGGTGGCGCCGGAGGGCAGGTCGAACTCCAGCGTCCAGTCGGCCTTCACCTGGGCGCTGTCGTTGGTGATGACGTACTGCGCGGTGTAGCCCGTCGACCAGTCGCTGGTCCTGGTGTACGCGGCGCCGACACCGGCGGCCTGCGCGGTTCCGGTGAACAGCAGGGCGCCACCGCCGACCACGGCCGCTGCGACGAGGCCGCCTATCGCCTTGTTCCTGCCACTGACCTTGCGCCGGTGCGTGCTGCTCATCGCGTGCCTGCCTTCGCGGTTTCACGGGGATTCCCAGGGGTGGGTGCGGCAGCACGCTAGCGATCCGGAATCGGACAAACCGCTTCATCCGGACGAGGGGCGAGGATCTTAGGGTGCGCTTAAGGAAGGCATCGGGGGTGGTTAAAGGTCGAGACCAATCGAGGATGCTTCGGGGGGTCAGCGCACGCCGACGCCGCCCCGCCTACGGCGCCGTACGGAGCCCCGGTGGCCCCGTCGCTCCGGGGTCCGTCCGTCCAGCTGGATCCAGATGCGCACCTCGGTGCCGCCCAGTACGGAGGAACCGATGCGCACGTCACCGCCCGTCGACTCGGCGAGGCGCCGCACGATGTCCAGCCCGAGCCCGGTGGAGCCGTCGCTCCCGGACCCGCGCCCGCGCGCCATCGCCGCCTCGGGGTCCGCGATGCCGGGGCCCGCGTCCGAGACCAGCACGATCACGGCGTCCTCGCCGTTGTGCACGTCGACCGCGAAGGCCGTGCCCTCGGGCGTGTGCCGGAACACATTGCCGAGCAGGGCGTCGAGCGCCGCGGCGAGGTCGGCGCGGGCGACGGGTATCCGGACCGGCCTCTCGACCCCGGCCATGCGTACCTTGCGTCCTTCGTCCTCGGCCAGCGCGGACCAGAAGTCCATGCGTTCGCGGACGACTTCGGCTGCGTCGCAGCCGGCGCCCACCCCCTTGGCCGCGGTCTGCGGCTTGGCCTCGCGGGCGGTCCGGATGATCGTGTCGACCTCACGCTCCAGCTGCGCGACGGCGGCCCGGGTCTGCTCGGCGGCCGCACCGTCGCCCAGCGATGCCGTGTTGAGGCGCAGCACGGTCAGCGGGGTGCGCAGCCGGTGCGACAGATCGGCTGCCAGCTCTCGTTCGTTGGCCAGGAGCTGGACGACCTGGTCGGCCATGGAGTTGAACGCGACGGCGGCGAGCCGCAGTTCGGTGGGGCCCTCTTCGGGCACCCGGGCTCCCAGCTTCCCCTCCCCCAGCTCGTGCGCGCTCTCGACCAGCCGCTGGGCGGGCTGCACCATGCGCACGCCGAGCCGGTCGGCCACCGCGACGGAGCCGACGATGAGGGCGACGCCGACCGCGGCGAGCACCGCCCAGGCCGTACCGACGCCGTTGCTGACCGCGGACTCGGGGACGTACACCTCGACGACCGCGATCTCTCCGGAGCTCAGCGCGACGGGCTGGAGCAGGGTGGAACCGCCGGGGACCTCGGTGGTGGAGGCACGGCCCAGCTCGCGGGTGGTGGCGATGTCCTTGCCGGCCGCGCGCCGCTTGCCGATCTCCACCGCTGCGGTGCCGTCGGCGGCGGGTATGTGCACGGCCATCCCCGAGTCCGAGCCCGCGGAGGCGACCACCCGCTCCAGCTTGTCCCGCTCGGTGGTGATGGAGAGCGCGGGGGCGATGGCGGCGGCCTCGCGCTCGGCGTTCGAGAAGGCACGGTCCCGGGCCATCTCCTTGATGACGAGGCCCAGCGGCACCGCGAAGGCGACGACGACCATCGTGGTCACCGCCACGCACACCTTGACCAGCGCCCACCTCATGACGCCCGCTCTCCTGCCGGTGCCCGCCCGCTCGCGCCCGAACGCGCTGCGGGCGCCTGCCCGCGCGCACCCGAACGTGCTACCGGTGCCGGCCGCTTCGTACCCGGACGCGCTGCCGGGGCCTGCCCGCTGTTCCCCGGCCGACTTGCCGGTTCGCGCCCTGTCGCAGCTGAACGCGCCGACGGTGGCTGCCCGTTCGCATCCGGCCGTCCGGCCGGTCGCTGCGGGACGGCGTCCGGCCGCCCGGCGCCGGCGCGCCTCATAGCGGCGGCTCCGCTCTCGGTGGCTCCAGCTTCACCCCGACGCCCCGCAGGGTGTGCAGATAGCGCGGCCGGGCCGCCGTCTCGCCCAGTTTCCGCCGCAGCCACGACAGATGGACGTCGATGGTCTGGTCGTCGCCGTAGGCCTGCTGCCACACCTCGGCGAGCAGCTCCTTGCGCGGCACGACCACGCCGGGCCGCCCCGCCAGGAAGGCCAGCAGATCGAACTCACGGCGGGTGAGGTCCAGTCGGGCGCCGTCCAGCTCGGCCTGGCGCCGCAGCGGATCGATGGCGAGCCCGCCGACGCGGATGACGGTCGACGGCGGCACGTCCCCCGTGCCGGCGCGTGAGCGGCGGAGCACGGCGGCCATCCGCGCCGACAGGTGCTCGACCGAGAACGGCTTGGTCAGATAGTCGTCCGCCCCGTCGTTCAACAGGCGGACGATTTCGCTCTCGTCGTCCCGCGCGGTGGCGACGATCACCGGCACGTCGGTGATTCCGCGCAGCATCTTCAGCGCCTCGGCCCCGTCGAGATCGGGCAGGCCGAGGTCGAGGATGACCACGTCGAAGGAGAAATGGGCGACCTCGCGCAGCGCCTCGAGGGCGGTGCCGACACTGCGCACGGTGTGTGCGGCGTCGGTCAGATGCCGGATGAGGGCCGAGCGCACGAACTGGTCGTCCTCGACCACGAGCACACTTGCCATGGGCGGCACCGTACGCCATCCGGGGGATGCCGGTCCGGCACCTGTGGACAACCCCCGCTGGGACGCGGCCGAGAGACACGCGTGGGGCCGGTGGTGCAGTATGGCCGGGAAATGCGCAGAGGACTCGTACACGGACTTGCTTGGTCGCTCGCCACGGGCGCGGCGGTCACGCTGTCGTGGTGGGGTGTCCACACGGTGATGGCGGGGACGGCGTACGACCCTCCGCGCGCCCTGCCCATCACGGCGGGCGACGCGACGACCCAGGAGTCGAAGCCGCTCGCCTCCTCGACCCGGCGGGCCGAGCCGTCGCCGAGCCCGTCGGACCGGCCGAGCGCGAGCCGGCGCCCCGGCGCCACCGCGTCGCCGTCCCGCTCGGCGACCCCCGGCCCGAGCCCTTCGGCCTCCGCCTCCGGCCGGGTCAAAAGCTACGACACCGACGGCGGCCGGGCGGTCTTCGACCTGGGGAAGACGTCCGCGACGCTGGTGTCGGCGACCCCGGGCGCCGGCTGGTCGATGCAGGTGTGGAAGACGGAGGCGTGGATCCGCGTGGAGTTCAGCTCGGGCGCGGACCGGGTGTCGGTGTTCTGCACGTGGCACGACGGGCCGCCGCGCGTGGAGATCGGCACCTACTGAGCGACCGGGACCGGCCTCCGGGGCGGCGGGGCCGTCGGGCCTAGCGGAAGACGGACGGGGGCGGCGCCGGTGAGGCGACCGCCGCCGCGTCCGTGACCGGGGCCGCGCCTCCGGTGAACCCGGTGAGCTGTCTGCCGTGTTCGACCCGCGCGGGGTGCGGGTCGCAGGCCGCGAGCCGGGTCAGTTCGGCGACCGGCAACGGCCGGGCGGCGGCCACGAGGACGGCGTTCCCGAAGCGCTTGCCGCGCAGCACCGTGGGGTCGGCGACCAGCGCGAGTTCGGGGAAGACGACCCCGACGGTGGCGATCTGGCGGCGCAGGTGCGAGAGCGGGGGCCCGTCGGCGACGTTCGCGGCGTAGAAGCCGTCGGGCTTCACCACCCGGCGCACCTCCGTGACGAACTCGACGGATGTCAGGTGGGCCGGTGTGCGCGCCCCGCTGAACACGTCCGCGATCACCAGGTCCGCCCACCCGTCGGACACCTTGGCGAGACCTGCCCGGGCGTCCGCGGAGCGCACCCGGACCCGCGCGTTCGGATCCAACGGCAGTTCGCGGCGGACGAGTTGGACGAGGGCCGCGTCACGCTCGACGACCTGCTGGGTGGAGCGCGGGCGGGTCGCCGCGGTGTAGCGGGCCAGGGTGAGGGCGCCGCCGCCGAGGTGCACGACGTGCACGGGCTTGCCGGGCGGGGCGACGAGGTCGATGACGTGGCCGAGGCGGCGCTGGTACTCGAAGCTCAGGTACGTGGGGTCGTCGAGGTCGACGTGCGACTGCGGGGCGCCGTCGATCAGCAGCGTCCAGGCGCGTGCCCGGTCCCGGTCGGGCAGCAGTTCGGCGAGTCCGCCGTCGACGGGTTCGACGACCGCGCCGGCCTCCCGCTGTCCGCGCCGCGCGCCCCGCCCCGTCTCACGGCCTTCGTCCGACCGCTTGTTCCTCGCCCTTGCCATCAGACCATTATCCGGGGGTACGGGCGGCTCGGCCCGACGGCCGGTGCGCGAGGTCGGTGCCCGGGGCCGGCGGGCGCTGTCCGCAGGCGCGGCCCGGGCTCCGGGAACGGCAGGCGCCCCCGGCGTCGGCGTCCAGGGGCGGCCGCCGGCCCAGGTCAGCGGCAGTTGTCCGCGGCCTCGATGAGTCTGGCCGCCTCTCCCAGCGCGGCCCGCAGGACGGCCGGGTCGGTCGCGAGGTCCGCCTCGCCGGGCGGCAGGAGCCAGTCGGAGCCCTCGACCGGGGGCTCGGGGGGCAGGCTGAGCCCGCGGCCGTTGGTCTGTGTGCAGGTGCTGCCGGGCACGTCCCATGCGTCGGCGGTGCCGGGCGGCACGAGGAAGCCGAGGGTGTCGCAGCCGTCGTCGTGGAGCACGGGGCCGACCGCTTCGCAGGCACCGCGGCGGATGATGTCGACCGCCTCCAGGCCCTGACGTGCGGGAACGGTCACCAGGTCGCACTCGGACGCAGGCTCCGGCGGGGCGCTGCACTCCGGGGACGGCCTGTGCTGCGCGGTCGTCGTCGACGTACGGAAATCGGTGCTCTGCCTGGTCTCCATCCCGGCCTCCAACGGAACCCCTCCTCTTGACGAGTGGGTCGGGAGTTCGGGTGGCTCCCGGTCCGCAGGGTTCAACGCTGCGGAACGTCAACGGCTACGGCGTAACACCGCCGCAAAGGATGGCAGTTCATGGCAGATCGTGGATGAGATATCCGTTTTGTAGCCAAACCCAGCGTGGCGGACCCGTCACAGCAGGTACGTTCTTGCCGCGCCGGAAGCAGGGCACCACTGGTCACGAACCAGTGCAACCCGTCCTCGGTCCGGCATGGTTCGACGGTTCGCAAGAGAGGGCCCGGCCATGGCGTCGTCAGCGGTGACCTCGTCCCAGTCCCCCCGGCCACCGCGGCCGAACCTCGCCTTCAGGCGGTTGCGCGGACAGCGCTCGCCGAGCGAGTTCGCGGCGGCGGTCCGGCGGGCGGCGCGCGAGATCGGGGAGCGGGTCAGCTGCGACGCGCGCTACATCGGGCGCGTCGAGGCGGGCGAGATCCGCTGCCCCAACTACGCGTACGAGCGGGTGTTCCTGCACATGTTCCCCGGCCGAACGCTCACGGACCTGGGCTTCACTCCCCGCTCATGGGTACGCGGGCGCGGGGCGCGCGGCACGGGAGAGGCGCCCTCCTCGCACTCCGCGAGCCTGTCGTACGCCGTGCATGAGACGGAGGAGGCGCACGAGACGTATGAGACTCCGGAAGCGCACCGCGTTCCGGCGCAGCACGCACCGCACCAACCGCACGATGTGCACCACCTGCACCACCTGCACCACCCGCACGATCCGCATCACCCGTACGACCCGCATGACAGGTACCACCCGCACCACACGTGCGATCCGTGCGACCCGTACGAGGACCACGATCAGAACCACGAGGAGAGCGACGTGCAGCGTCGCGCATTCATGACCGGAGGCACCGCCACCATGGCGGCGGCCTCACTGGGGCCCTTCGCGGGCGCGTTCGGCGGCAGCGCCGCAGCCGCGGAACGGCGCGTCCACCGGGCCGGCACGTCCGAGGCCGGCGCCCTCGAAGAGGCCGTACGCAAGATCCGGCTGCTCGACGACCGCCATGGGGCCGACGGCCTCTACCGGCGCGCGGCGGCCCCGCTGCGGACGGCGTACGCGCTGCTCGACGCGGGGACCACACGGCAGTCGATCGCGGAGCGGCTGTACGCGGGCGCCGGTGAACTGGCCATCTCGGTGGGCTGGCTGGCCCACGACTCGGGGCGCTTCGACGACGCCCGCTCGCACTACGCGGAGGCCCTCGCGACCGCCCGGATGTCGGGCGACCCGGGCCTGGAGGCCCACGCCTTCTGCAACACGGCGTTCCTCGCGCGCGACGCCGGGCGCCCGCGTGAGGCCGTGCGTGCCGCACAGGCCGCGCAGCGCGCCGCGCGACCCCTCGGCTCCCCCCGCCTGCTCTCCCTGCTCGCACTGCGCGAGGCGGGCGGCTGGGCGGGGCTCGCCGACCGCGCCGGGTGCGAGCAGGCCCTGGCCCGTGCGCAGGCCCTCTTCGAGCGGGGCCCCTCCGAGGCCGACCCCGAATGGATGACCTTCTACGGAGAGGCCGAACTGGAGGGACTGGAGGCGCAGTGCTGGTCGACGCTGGGAGACTGGCCCCGCGCCGCCCGGCACGCCCGCCGCGCCGCCGAGCTCCAGGACCCGCACTTCACCCGCAACATCGCCCTCTACACGGCGGAACTGGCCGACGACCTCGCGCGCGGCGGCCGCCCCGACGAGGCCGCCCTCGCCGGTCTGCGCGTCCTGGACCTGCTGAACGAGGTCCAGTCCTCCCGCATCCAGACGATGCTCGCGGGAACGGCGCGCGTCCTGCTCCCACACCGCAGGGCGTCGGGCGTCTCGACGTTCCTGGACCGCCACGCGAGCCTGCCGCGCCCGGCCTGAGGGACGGCCGACGGCGCAGGATCGCCCTACGCGGACAGGTGCCCGCAGTCGTTCCACACGTCGATCGCGGGCTCACCGTAGGCCCAGCCGAGCACCGACAGCGACGTCGGGTTGAGGCGGATACGGGCCGCGAAGCCGAGAGGGAGGCCGAGCCAGCGGGCACCGATGGAGCGCAGGATGTGGCCGTGGGCGAAGACCAGCACGTCGCGGTCTTCGGCACGCGCCCAGGCGACGACCGCGTCCGCGCGCGCCGAGAGCTCCTGGAGGGACTCTCCCCCGGGGACGCCGTCGCGCCAGATGAACCAGCCCGGCCGGACGGCCTGGATGTCCGCCGGGGTCATGCCCTCGTAGGTGCCGTAGTCCCACTCCATGAGCGTGTCCCAGGTGGTCGCGCGGTCCCCGAACCCGGCGAGCTCGCAGGTCTCACGCGCGCGTGCCAGCGGGCTGGTGCGCACCTCGACCCCGTCGAGGCCGTCGAGAGGCGGACGGTGCAGCCGCTCCCCCAGCAGCTTGGCGCCGCGCCGCCCTTCCTCCAGGAGCGGGATGTCGGTCCTGCCGGTGTGCTTGCCGGACAGCGACCATTCCGTCTGTCCGTGCCGGGCCAGCAGGATGCGCGGTGCCATGGAAGGAGACCTTTCCGGGACGAGTGAACGAGGGGGAACGGGTCACTCGGCGACGAGCGGGGAGTGGGTCACTCCATCATCGCTCACGGGTCCGCGGGGCAACCCGGCGGGCGATCTCCGCGTCTTTGAGGGCCGGGGGCGCCCACCGAGGGCGTTCACTTACACCGTAAAATCGCATGCGGCCACCGATCGTCTCCAGACACTGTGCAGACTGTGGGGTCACAGCAGAAGCAGATGGGGGAGGGCGATCGGATGCCGCAGACCGATGCACCGCGTACCGGGTCGGCACCACGCGCCCGGTCTCGCAGGTGGACCGACCTGCGCGACGTCTCGGGATTGCACGCGCGCCTGCGCTGGTGGACCGAACTGCCGCTGATCCTGCTGGTGTACGCGTCGTACTCGGCGGGCCGGCTGCTCGCCCGCGGCGACACCTCCAGCGCGGTCGACCACGGCCTGGAGATCCTGCGCATCGAGAAGGTCCTCCACCTCAACGCCGAACACCCGCTGAACCGGCTGTTCACCCGCGAGGCCTGGCTCGGCGTCCCGGCCGACTTCTGGTACGCGTCGCTGCACTACCTGGTGACGCCCGTGCTCCTCGTCTGGCTCTTCCGCTTCCGGACCGCGCACTACCGCGCGGCCCGCACCTGGCTGATGACCTCGACCTTCATCGGCCTGATCGGCTTCACGCTGCTGCCGACCTGCCCGCCCCGGCTGCTGTCCGAGGGCCACGGCTTCGTCGACACGATGGCCCAGTACAGCTCGTACGGCTGGTGGGGCGGCGAGGCGAGCGCCCCGCGGGGCCTGGGCGGCATGACCAACCAGTACGCGGCGATGCCGAGCCTGCACGTGGGCTGGGCGCTGTGGTGCGGTGTGATGCTGTGGCGCCACGGCCGCACCCCGCTGGCCCGGCTCGCGGGTGTCGCGTATCCGCTGCTCACCACGATCGTCGTGATGGGCACCGCGAACCACTACTTCCTCGACGCCGTCGCCGGTGCCGCGGTGATGGGGGCAGGTCTGCTGCTGACCCCCGTCGTGATGCGGCTCGCGGACCGGGCGAGGACGCGGCTGGTCGCGCGGTTCCCGCGGTCCGCCACCGCCCCGGACGCCGCAGGTTCCTCAATTGTCAGTGCGGGGTGCCAGACTTCCGCGGGTGAGCGAATTCCCCGACAGCGCGAGTCCCGAACCGGGCCGGGAGCCGAACCGGGTGCCTCTCCCACGGACGCGGGGGACGGGGCTCCGGCAGCGGCTCGCTGAGCTGCGCGGCCCCGACGTACCGCCCAGGTCCCTCGACGCGCGCGCCCTCGCGGCGCTCGCCGCGAACCCCGGGTGCGAGCGGCGCGCCCTGCTCGACGGTGCGGGCGTGGACAAGGCGAAGCTGGCCGGCGCGCTGGGGGCGCCGTCCGGCTTCGGGCAGTCCCAGTTCGCCTTCATGCGCGGCAATGCGTTCGAGGCACGGGTCAAGGCCGACGGCGGCGCGGAGCTGCTGCGGCTGGTGCACGAGCGGCTGGACCCGCGCGCCGAGCCTCCCACGGCCGGTGTCGTGCCCGACCTGAGCGCCGTCGGCCCCGAGGGACGCGCCGCCCGGACGGCGCTCGCGCTGCGCGAGGCCACCGGGGCCGGGGTCTGGACGCTGCTCGACCACCCCATGGTCGCCCTCGACGTCGCCGGCTCCCCCGCCTTCCTGGAGCCGGACGCCGTGGTCGTGCACCCCGACGGCCGCTGGACGGTCGTCGAGATCAAGTCCTTCCCGATGCTCGACGGTTCGGCGGACCCGGCGAAGGTGGGCGCCGCCGCCCGGCAGTCAGCCGTATACGTCCTGGCCCTGGAGGAGGTCGCCGCCCGCCTCGGCACACCGCCGAAGGAGCACACCGCGGCCGGGCAGGGGGCCGGGGAGCCGGACACGGCCGTCCCTTCCGCGCCGGCCGGGACACCGGGGACGGCGGTCCCGGCAGGGGCGCCCTCGGTGCGCGGCGTCCGGACCGGCGCCCCCGAGGTCTCCCACCGGATCCTCCTGGTGTGCCCCAAGGACTTCTCCAACCTGCCGGCCGCCTCCGCCGTCGACATCCGCAAGCAGCGCGCGGTCACCAGGCGCCAGCTCGCCCGCCTCACCCGCGTAGAGGACATCGCCGCGGCCCTGCCCGAGGGCACCTGCTTCTCCCCCGACCTCCCCGCGGCCGAGCTGACGACCGCCGTCGAAGCGGTCCCGGCGACGTACGCCCCCGAGTGCCTGTCCGCCTGCGACCTGGCCTTCCACTGCCGCGACCGTGCGCTCGCCGAGGGTGCGGTCACGTCCCTGGGCCGCTCGCTGCGCTCGGAGCTCGGCGGCCTGACCTCGGTCACGGACGTCCTGGCGGCGGCGCACGGCGAGGCGGGCGACCCGCGCGACCCGGCGGTCGCCATGCTGCGGCGGGCGGCCCGGCTGCGGGCCGAGGCCCTGGACGGCCACCCTGCCGGCGCGGGTGCGTCCGAAGCCCTGGAGGGCACCGCATGTCCCTGATCTCCACCCTCGCCCGGCTCGAAGCCGTGGAGAGCGGACGGGCCCAGCCCGCCGCCACCGTGCGGCACCGGCACCTCACCGAACGGCCGCTGGTGCTGGTGCCGCTGACCACCGCGGGCGAGGCCGGGGCACCGCTCGGCGCGCTCGTCGGAACCGACCGGAACTCCCCCCGGCTGCTGGTCGTGCCGCAGCCCCGGGACCGGGACCTGCGGTCCGCGTTCCTCGCCGAACTGGCCGACGTCGTGCTCCCGTACATCGACACGTACGCGGACGCCGTCGAGCCGGCCGAGCGCAGCGAGACGGACCGGGAGACCGGCAAGCGCGTCAAGGTCGAGGTCGAACTGTGCGCGGACGCCCCGCAGCTGATCGTCCCGAGCCGGCCGGGCGTCGAGTTCGTACGACTGCTCGGCCGCTCCACACGCTTTCGGCGCACCGCCGAGCAGGACCCGGAGACGCCGCATCCGGCACCGCCCCGGGTCCCGTTGTTCGGCCGGTGGCTCACGCATTACGCGGAGCGGGCCCGGGTGCCCGGCTCCGCACTGCTGCTCGCCCTCACCGACGTACTGTCCCGGCACTGGGCCACCGGCCAGAGCAGTCTGGAGGATCAGCACCTGGGCGCCCTGCTCGCGTGGATCGACCCGCCCGAGGGCATGCTGGGCGCAAAGGCGGCGCTGCACGCGGGGACGACGCGCGACGCACGGGGACAGCTCGTCCGCCCGCCCGCCGGACCGGCCACGGACCCCGCCTTCGACAACCAGCTGCTGGCCCCGGCCATCGAACGCTACGACCGCGCGCGAGCCGCGTTCGCCGCCGCCGAGGACGGTGTCGAGGCGGACGACCGGCTCGGCCTCGTCACCGCCGCCGAGCAGGAGATCCGCGACCTGGTGGCCGACGTCACCCGTCCCACCTGGGACGCGGTGTGGCACGGCCTCGACCTGCTGCGCGGGCTGCCCGAGGGCGCGCACGCCGCCGACCGCTGGACCCGCGACCGCTGGTCGTTCACCGGGCACCGCGACCGGGTCCGTGCCGGAGAGCCGCCGCAGCCCCGCCGGGACGACGCGGTCACCGCGGCGAACAAACTCGCGACGCGCGAGCGCGAACAGGCCCGCCTGGAAGCCCAGGAGGCCCTGGACGACCCGCTCGTCATGGCCGGCCGCCGACTCGCCGGGGAGGCCTTCGCGGGAGAGGTCGTCGATGTGGTCATGACGTACAGCGAGGGCAAGCGGCCCAGTCCGCGCCCGCTGGTGACGGTGCGCACGGACGACCGGCCGTATCTGGGGGACCGCGCCAAGGTGTACCGCTCAATGGGCGGAAAGCCGCAGTCCGCGGAGTTCGTCGGGTACGAGACGCTCCCCGGGGCCGGGGGATCCGGCGAGTCCGGCAGGACCGCGGAGTCCGACGGCTCGGCACGGCCCGGCGAGGACGTGACGTCGGCCCAGGACCCGGACGGCGGCGAGGTCCTCGTGGTGCTGCGCATCGTCGACAAGATGGGCCGCGGCAAGGAGCCCGACGCCGGATCCGTGCCCGAGAAGGGCGACCCCGTCTGCTTCACGCTCTTCGAGCACGAGCAGCGCGGCGGCGCGAAGCTGCCCGACCCCGAGGAGACACCGTGGACGCACGGCGGGCCTCCGGGCGAGCCCGACGCGGTGCCCCTGCCGGATCCGACGACGCCGGAGGACCTCCTGTGACCACCGTCTTCGATCCCGGTGCCGCGGCGGCCCGCGCCACCGACGCGATCCTGCACGACACACTGCACGGCACGCACCGCGGTGTCGTGGTGGACTCCCCGCCCGGTGCCGGGAAGTCCACGCTGGTCGTCCGGGCCGCGCTCGAACTCGCGTCCGCGGGAAGGCCGTTGATGGTCATCGCGCAGACCAACGCCCAGGTCGACGACCTGGTGCTGCGGCTCGCCGAGAAGGACGCCGACGTGTCCGTCGGCCGCCTGCACAGCAGCGACCCCGACCCGTACGACAAGGCCCTCGACGGCCTGGACAACGTGCGCAAGTCGACGAAGGCCGCCGACCTGGCGGGCCTGGACGTGGTCATCTCCACCGCGGCCAAGTGGGCCCACGTCAAGGGCATGGAGCCGTGGCGGCACGCGATCGTCGACGAGGCGTACCAGATGCGGTCGGACGCGCTGCTGGCCGTGGCGGGGCTCTTCGAGCGGGCCCTGTTCGTCGGCGACCCGGGCCAGTTGGACCCCTTCGCCATCGTCGGCGCGGAGCAGTGGGCGGGGCTGTCGTACGACCCGTCGGCCTCCGCGGTGACCACGCTGCTCGCCCACAACCCCGAGCTCCCGCAGCACCGTCTGCCGGTGTCCTGGCGGCTGCCCGCGTCCGCGGCACCGCTGGTGTCCGACGCGTTCTACCCGTACACGCCGTTCCGCAGCGGGACGGGACACGAGGACCGGCGGCTCGACTTCGCGGTCGCCTCGGACGGTTCGGGTCCCGACCGGGTCATCGACGAGGCGGCGCGGGCCGGTTGGGGACTGCTGGAGCTGCCGGCCCGGCACACTCCGCGCACCGACCCCGAGGCGGTGCGGGCCGTGGCGCGGGTCGTGCGGCGGCTGCTGGACCGGGGCGGCGCCGCCACCTCGGAGCGGTCGGGGGAGCCGGTGCCGCTGACCGCCGACCGGATCGCAGTCGGCACGGCGCACCGGGACCAGGCCGCGGCCGTGCGGGCCGCGCTGACGGATCTCGGCGTCGCCGACGTCACCGTGGACACGGCGAACCGGCTGCAGGGCCGGGAGTTCGACGTGACGGTGGTGCTGCACCCGTTGTCCGGGCGCCCCGACGCGACCGCCTTCCACCTGGAGACGGGCCGGTTGTGCGTCCTGGCGTCCCGGCACCGGCACGCGTGCATCGTGGTGTGCCGGGAGGGCGTGACGGAGCTGCTCGACGACCATCCGTCGACCGAGCCCGTGCAACTGGGCGTCACGGTGAAGTTTCCGGACGGTTGGGAAGCCAATCACGCGGTGTTGTCGCACCTGGCGGAGCATCGGGTGAGCTGGCGGCCCTGACCGGCCGCGGTGCCGGACGCGGGCGGACGTCTGCGGGACACGGGCGCCCCCGGCGCAGGAAAGGGGCGGCACCGGTGCAGGAAACGGGCGACCGCTCGCGGACGCGGATGACCGACCGGGGCCGACCGGGGACCCACGCACCCGCCGGAGACGCACGCGGTCCGGTGATCGCGCACGAGCGCCGGTGACCGCGTACGGCCGTCGGCGACCACGGCGGCGGACCGGACAGGACCGTTCCGCGCTCGGGCCCCGTCGTCCGCGGCCCACTTGCGCGGCCGGGGGACAATGGACGATGGCCCACCCACAAGGCGGGTTCCCAACCGTACGAGGAGGAGAAGACATGGCGGAGCCCACGCCGCGTCGGAACGAACCGCGGCTACGCCCCGCGCCCCTGCTCTTCGAGCCCGCGGAGGCCGCGGGGGATCCGGAGCACTTCTTCGACCTGGAGTCGATCGACGACCCGCGCGCGCTGCTGGACCGCGCCACGGAGCTGACGCAGGCGTTCCGGGCCGCCGCCGACCGCGCCGTCGAGTTCCAGGCCATCGCCGCGGCACAGCTCGCCGACCCGCGCCGCTTCGACCGGCTCACCCCCGCCGCCATCGGCGAGCGCGCCGAATGGACCGAGGACTACGCGAAGAAGATGGTCGAGTTCGGCCGCGATCTGCTGCGGGGCGTGGAGGGGAACGGGCACGGACACGGGGCCGTCGACCCTCTGTGAACCCGTAGCCCGGCCGGGCCGTCCCGCGCGCGTGGCGCGGGTCACGCCCCGGCCCGGCACGGCCACCCTTCGGCATATGCCAGAGGGGCAACGCAAAATACTCCACCCCGCCCCCCGCTGTCCCGGTTTCCGGCAACCCTCGGGGACGGACCGGTCACCGCCGGTAGATGTAGTCGGCATGAGCGGCACTCGGAACCCGGATCTCACCACCGCCCACGCCCCCGGCGGCCCGTCGGCGTTGCCCGACCGGTCCGACATCTGCGGGGCCACCCCCGAGGGCGCCGCCTGGCTCGCCTCCGCGGGGACGTATCCGCGCAGCACCCTCGCCCTCTGGGCGGAGCGCCCGCACGCCCCCGTCGTCCTGCCCTGCGGCACCGTCTTCGACGTGGTCGGCGCCCCCGCGATCTTCGGGCGCCGGATGCTCGACCGGCTGTGGGAGGAGGGACCCGGCTCGGGGCCGGTGGCCGCGTACCGCGGGCGGATGATGCTGTTCGCCGCGCCCGGCACGGCGCAACGGCTGCCGTCGCTCTTCGAGTGGGAGGAGTGGGGCTCCCGTGACGCGGGACGCCCGGGCAGCACCGGGCACGCGGGCCGGTGCGGAGCGGTCCCGCCCCTGCTCTGCCACGGCACGGGCGACGCGGTGACCGTGCCCGCGCCGATCCCCGGCACCTCGGGACCGCACCCGGCCGAGCGGCTGGAATCCCGCTGGCTCGTCGCGCCCGACACCCGCCATCCGTGGCTCCCGGGCCCGGAGATCCTGCTCTGGGCGGCCGTCCGGGCGGCCCGTGCGGCCGCCTCCGCCGCGGTCCGCATATCGATTTTTCCTCCCGCCGATCAGGATGCTAAGGTCTACGACGTCAGCAGGCGCCGCTAGCTCAGTTGGTTAGAGCAGCTGACTCTTAATCAGCGGGTCCGGGGTTCGAGTCCCTGGCGGCGCACGCTCACGATGGCGAGGCAGGATCGCGGAAACGCATCCGGTCTCGCCATCGTCATGTTCGCGCACGACGACCTCGCGGCATTTACCCGAACGGCCGACAGCGCCTCCCCCTCCCCTCCGTGCCGCCCGCCCCGCCTGCGTCGGCCACCCGCCCGTGCCGATCACCGACGGCCTCGCCCGGCACAGTCCCCCTCGGTCGGCCGCGATCCCCTCGGTCGGCGCGATCCGCGTCAGCCGGTCGTGATCCGCACCGTCCACGCCCCGGAGGGCGTGCGGCCCTCGACCTCGACGCGGACGTCCTCGCCCGGCACCGTGAAGCTCTCCCCCAGTCCCACGGGGGCGTCCGCGAGCGGCGGGTACACCGATTCCTCCCAGCAGGACTCGGTGCGCGGGTGCGCGTCGACGACCTCGATGGGGCCGCCGCCCGACGCTGCCCCACCGTGCACGCGGTAGACGAGCACTCCCTGGGCGCAGGTCGCGCCGTCGTTCCCGCCCGGGGCGCGCACCTCGAAGGCGAGGGCGCTGTCCGGGCCGGTGGGGACCACCGCCAGCTTGGTGCCCCGGCCGGCCCCGAAGTTCCGCCCGTCCGGGAGGCCCGCGCCGGACCGCGCCGCGAAGGAACCGGTTCCGGGTGTGCGCGACCCGGAGGCCCCCGAGCCACTCACACCCGGTAGCGGGGCGCCCGAGCCGCTGCCCGGTCCTGAAGCGCCGGGGCCGGAGTCTCCCGCACGGACACCCTTCGACGCGGCAGCCATGGAGATGCCCGACCCGGCCGCGAGCGCACCCGCGGCGGCAGCACCCCTGGCAGCCGACCCCGCGGCGGCGGCACCCCTGGCGGCCGCACCGGCAGCGGCAGCACCCCTGGCGGCCGACCCCGCACCCGCACCCGCGGCGTCCGGTCCTTGCCCCAGGGGCTCCAGCGTCAGCCGGGTACTGCCCGGGCCCTGGACGCACGCCACCTGGTGCGGATCCAGCCAGCCCAGCTTCCACTTGTGCCAGGCGAACAAGTCCGGGGCGAGCCCGAACTGGCTGCCCATGAGGTCCCAGTCGCCGACGTAGGTGTCCCAGTCGCCCTTGCCGTCGGAGGGCCGGTGATAGAGGTCGGGCAGGTCGAAGACGTGACCCGTCTCGTGGGCGAGGACGAGCCGGTCCGGCGGGTGCTTCTCGAAGACCGTGACGACCCGGCGGATGTCCTTGCCGTCGGCGTGCAGGGGCGTGTCGAGGTTCACGACCTTCGTGGCGTCCGAGTCGACGCCCGGCGCGTCCGGGTCGGCGACGAGGTAGACGATGTCGTAGCGGGAGAAGTCGACCTGCTTGTCGGCCACGGCGAGCGCGTCGCGCAGATAGGCGGCGCGGTCCTCCGCGTCCCAGTCGCGCTGTATGGCGTACGACGTGGAGGGGTGCGGCATCCGGATCCAGCGAGGCTGCGGATGCGCGCGCAGGGTGAACCTGCCGTAGGAGGCGCGCTCGAAGAAGTCGCTGGTGGCCGGGAAATGGTCGGCGGCCAGTTCGGCGGGGGTGGTGAGCGGACGCGCGTCCGGGAAGGACAGGAAGACCATCACCGCGTCGAGCGGGTGGGTGGGGCGCGCATAGGCGGGGTTCCAGGTGTCGACGCCCTCCGAGTGATGCGCGTCGGTCCGCTCCAGCGCGCACGGGGCCGAGTGGGGTTCGGCCAGCGCGGGTCCCGGCACCAGGGAGGTCGCGGCGAGCGCCGTCATCGAGGTGAACACGGCAGCGGTGCTGCGCCAGCGTGGCGCCCCGTCACGAGCCAGGCCCCGCAAGGCCTCGCGGGTGAAACCCCGACGGGCCCCGCGGGTGGAACCGCGAGGGGTCTCCCGGGCGAGACCCCGCAGGGGGAGCGGACGCGGCACGTGGACCTCCGGATGCGGATTCGGGGATACCGCACCCAGCCTGGGCGAGTTCGCCATACTTCGCCCTGTTTGTCTGCACCAGAAGGGTGAGGGCCGTCCGGGGCCGACACCCCGAACACTCACGCAACGTCACATGCGGTCGGCGCAAGGAAGGAAACCGCCCAGATGCAGGCAGAAACGATCTGTCAGAACGGGTGGTTGTTCCGGGACACTGGACAGTGGCTGCGATGCCCCGAGGCCAGCCTCTATGATCGGCACTTTCCTGCACGGACACGGCTTGTGCGGCCGTCCCTCACCGGTCGACCGCCCCGAGAGACCCATCCGAAGAACGAGTGCACTGCGGGAGCGAGCGGTGAGCGGAACCTCCGAAGGGCAGGCGCCCGCGGCAGACCTCGTCCGGCCGGCCGTCACAGAGCGTCACATCGAGTCATCTCCTCGTCCGTCGGCCGAGGCGCATCACGGCACGACCCGAACCCCTGACTCCCCTGCGGGCACATCCGTCGCACCTGGGGCCCCTGACGCCCCGTACGTCCCGGGCGAGCCCCTCCCCGGTACCGCCGCCGCACCCGACGGAACGTCACCCCGCACCCATCAGGCCGCGTTCGCCGCCGCCCCCCTCGCCATGGCCGTCGTCGACCGCGAGGGTCTCGTCGTCACCGCCAACGCGTCGCTGAGCACGCTGCTGGGCGCCAGGGCCGGGACCCTCCCCGGCAAGACCGCCGCCGACCTGGTCGACCTGGCGTCCGACGCCCGCACCTGGCACGCGTACCGCGAGGTGCTGCGCGGACGCCAGGCACGGCTGCGTTTCACCCGCCGTCTCAAGCATCCCGACGGCCACTCCCTCTGGGTCCAGGTCACGGTCGCCCCGCTGTCGCCCCAGGAGCCCGCGGTCCTGCTGTCCGTCACCGACATCAGCGCCCGGCGTGAACTCCAGGCCCGTCTGCGCCACTTGCAGATGCACGACCCGGTGACCCGGCTGCCGAACCGCGCGCTGTTCTTCGAGCGCCTGTCGGCCGCGCTGGACGCGGAGGCGTACGAGGAGGGCGGCACCGGCCGGATCGGGCTCTGCTATCTGGACCTCGACGGGTTCAAGGCCGTCAACGACACGCTCGGCCACCGGGTCGGGGACCGGCTGCTCGCGGCCGTCGCCGAACGACTGACGCGCTGCGCCGACGAGGCGGGGTACACGAGAGCGGCCACTCCCCTGGTCGCCAGACTCGGCGGGGACGAATTCGCGCTGCTCGTCGAGGACTCCACGGGGACCGACCAGGTGGCGGACCTCGCCGAATCCGTCCTGAAGGCGCTCCAGGCCCCCTTCGACCTCTCCGGCCAGCGGCTGTCGCTGTCCGCGTCGATCGGGGTCGTCGAGCGGCGCGCCACCGGCACGACCGCGACCGGTCTGATGCAGGCCGCCGACACGACGCTGTACTGGGCGAAGGCCGACGGCAAGGGCCGCTGGACCCTGTTCGACCCGGAGCGCAACGCCCACCGCATGACCCGTCAGGCCCTCTCCTCCACGCTGCGCGCGGCCGTGGACCGGGGTGAGTTCGCCCTGGAGTACCAGCCGTTGGTGGGCATGGAGGACGGCGGCGTGCGCGGAGTCGAGGCGCTCGTCCGCTGGCACCACCCGCAGTTCGGCATGCTGACGCCGAATCGGTTCATCGGACTGGCGGAGGAGGACGGCTCGATCGTGCAGCTCGGCCGCTGGGTGCTCGCCACGGCGTGCCGGCAGGCCCGCCGCTGGCAGCTGGACCACCCGGACGCGCCGCCGATCTTCGTCAGCGTCAACGTCGCGGTCCGGCAGGTGTGGGACTCCGACCTGGTCGCGGACGTGGCGGAGATCCTCGCGGAGACCGGCCTCGCGCCGCACCTGCTCCAGCTGGAACTCACCGAGTCCGCGGTCATGGGCTCGGCGGGCCGCCCGCTGCAGGCCCTCCAGTCCCTCAGCGACATGGGCGTCCGGATCGCCATCGACGACTTCGGCACGGGGTACTCGAACCTGGCCTACCTCAGCCGTCTGCCGGTGTCCGTGCTGAAACTGGACGGCTCGTTCGTCCGCGGCTTCCAGTACGAGGCCCCCGACGGCGGCGCCCAGGGCGCCGACGGTGCGGCCGCGCAGGCGGGCGCGGCCGACGAGGTCATCGTCGAGGCCCTCATCCAGCTGGCCCACCGGCTCGGCCTGACGGTCACCGCCGAGTGCGTGGAGACCGCCTCGCAGGCCTCCCGGCTGCGCGGGATCGGATGCGACACAGGCCAGGGGTGGCTGTACTCGCGGCCGGTGGCGCCGGATCGTATCTCCGCACTGCTGACCAAGGCCTGCGCGCAGGCCTGAGGCCGCCGGGTTCAGGCCTTCGGCAGGCCGTAGGCGTCCGCGATCAGTTCGTACGAGCGCAGCCGCAGGTCGCCGCTGTGGGCGTGGCTCGTGATCATCAGCTCGTCGGCCCCGGTGCGCTTCTGGAGGGCGTCCAGACCCGACCGCACCTCGTCAGCCGTGCCGTGGACGACGTTGACGTTCCAGGAGTCGATGAACTCCCGCTCCATCGGGCTGTAGTCGTACGCCTCCGCCTCCTCGGGCGTCGGGACCAGACCCGGGCGGCCGGTGCGCAGACGGACCATGTTCAGGGCCGCGGCCATGACCTGGCGGCGGGCCTCCCGCTCGTCGTCCGCGGCGAGGGCGGAGACGCCGATGAGGGCGTACGGGGCGTCGAGGACGGCGCTCGGCCGGAAGGACTCGCGGTACAGGTCCAGCGCGGGGATCGTGTTCTGCGCCGAGAAGTGGTGGGCGAAGGCGAACGGCAGGCCCAGGACCGCGGCGAGGCGGGCGCTGAAGCCGGAGGAGCCCAGCAGCCAGATCGGCGGGCGGTGCGGGGACTGGACGCCGCCCGGAGAGGTCGACTGGACGGGGCCGGGGACCGCGTGGATACGGGCGTAGGGGTGGCCGTCCGGGAAGTCGTCGTCGAGGAAGCGGGTGAGTTCCGCGAGCTGCTGCGGGAAGTCGTCGGCGCCCTCGTCGAGGCGGTCGGCGCGGCGCAGGGCCGCCGCCGTGGCGCCGTCCGTGCCGGGGGCGCGGCCCAGGCCCAGGTCCACCCGGCCCGGCGCCAGCGCCTCCAGGGTGCCGAACTGCTCCGCGATCACCAGAGGAGCGTGGTTGGGGAGCATGACTCCGCCCGACCCCAGGCGGATGCGGGTGGTGTGGGCCGCCAGGTGGGCGAGGATCACCGCGGGCGAGGAGGAGGCCACGCCGGGCATCGAGTGGTGCTCGGCGACCCAGTAGCGGTGAAAGCCGCGGGACTCCGCGAGGCGCGAGAGGGCGACGCTGGTCCGCAGCGCGTCCGTGGCGGTGCGGCCGGCGCCGACCGTGACCAGGTCCAGTACGGACAGGGGTACGGGTGCGCTGCCGAGCGCGGTGCCTCGGGTCTCGTCCGTCTCGTCCACCGGGGTGCCTCCTGCTTTCGCTTGCGTACGACGCGTGGTTCGCGGAGTACGAACAGGAGGGTGTCTCCGTTTATTCCCGGTGCCGGGCCGCGGCCCGGCACCGGGAGCCGCTCACCGGGCCCTTCCTCGGGGCCGGAGGGGCCGGGCATCGGCCCGTCCGGCCCCGGCAGGCACTACGGCATCTGCACGATGGGCTCCCTCGTGAAGAGGGTGCCGAGGTCGGGGGCGTTGACCCGGCGGTCCGCCAGGCGCAGTGCCTCCCACACGGTCACCTGGTTGGCGGTGAGTACCGGCTTTCCCAGCGCGTCCTCCAGGGCGGGGATGTGCGAGACGGTGTGCAGGGCCGTGTCCGGCAGCAGGACGGCCTCCGCGTCGGGATGATCGGCCGCACGGGCCATCGCGAGGACCTGGTCGGGCCCCCAGGTGCCGACCTCCGCGGCCGTGACGACCCCCGAGCCGCGCACGCCGACGACCTCCACCCCCGCGTCCTTCAGGAACGTGGCGAAGAGCGCGGCCACGTCGTCGGGGTAGGTCGCCCCGACCGCGACGCGGTGGGCGCCGACCTCCCCCACGGCATGCGCGAAGCCGAAGGACGTGGAGGAGGCGGGCAGACCCGCGGCCCGGGCGAGCGCGCGGACCTGGTCGTGGGCGCCCTGCCAGCCGTACACGAAGCTGGCACTGGTGCAGGCCCACACCACCGCTTCGGCACCGGACAGGCGCAGCTCCTCGACGCCCGCCGCGAGCCTGGCCTCCGAGCCCATCTCCAGCAGCGCGTCCACGCGGTGGGCGTCCTCCCCGATGTCCGTGTGGACCAGGGCCAGGCGGATGTCGCTGCCGAGCAGCTGCTCCATGCGCGGGTAGTCGTCCTCGGCCGAATGACCGGGGTAGAGGAATCCGAGTGCGGTCATGCCCAACCTTCCTGTTCTTCCGGCAGTACCGGTCCCCCACGGGCGGACTTGTCAATCAGCCGCTGATAAGGACCCACCGCCCGGGTACCCAGCTGGCGCAGCGCCGCCCACATCGTCACCTGGTTGGCCGAGATCACCGGGATGCGCAGTTCGGCCTCCAGCTGGGGGATGACGTCGTACGTCGGAAGGTTGGTGCAGCTGATGAAGAGGGCGTCGGCGGGGGTGCGCGCCGCGTGCCGGGCCATCGTCACCACATCGCGGTACGGCACCTTCCAGATGTGCCGCGTCAGGCCCAGCGAGGACCGCCCGGTGACGCTGATGCCGGATTCGGCCAGGTACTCCTCCAGGGACTGGGTGACCGAGACGGTGTACGGGGTGACCAGGGCGATCCGCCGGGCGTCGAGCTCCTGCAGCGCGTCGAGGAGGGCACCGGAGGTGGTGAGCGAGGGGACCGCGCCCGCCCGGGTCATCGCCTCGCACATCGCGCGCTCGCCCGCGACCCCGCCGACGAAGCTGCCGGAGGTGCAGGCGTACGTGACGACCTCGGGCGCGACGGCGTTCAGCGCGCGCACCGCGTCGCCGAGCGTCTCGTGCTCGGAGACCAGCCGGGCCAGGTCCAGGCTCACCTCGACCGGCACGAACGGGGTACGCGTCAGGTGCAGGGAGACGTCGTCGGGCACCCATCGCCACAGCTCACGGTCGAGAGCGAAGTCGAAGGGCGCGACGACGCCGACGCCACGTTGTGCGCGGGGACCGCCGAGAAAGGAGACATCCATCGCAGTCACCGGCCTCACGAAGGGAAACGGGTGGACAACGGACCGTAGGCGGGCCCGTGTTGACGAAGGTAGGTTCGGGTGCGAGCGTGGTCAATCCGCGCATCTCAGACGGCCCCGAGCGCACGTCCGACCGCATGATCCGCCCCGGGATCCCGCCTCGGCCGCCCCGGAGAACCGCCTCACACCTCCCCAGGAAAGCGGACCCGCATTGCGAAACGGTTTCACCCGATGACCACCTTCACCTCACCTCACGGGCCCGGTCCGCAGCCCCCGACCCGGCTGCTCGTCCTGGACGCCGAGCCGCCGCCCCGGCTCGGCAGACTCACCGGCCGGGTGCAGATCGAGCACGCCGACGCGACCACACTGGCCGAGCGGCTGCCGCACGCGGACGTGCTGCTGGTGTGGGACTTCACCTCCGACGCCGTACGCCGTGCCTGGCCGGGCGAGGGCCCGCGGCCGCGCTGGGTGCACACGGCGAGCGCGGGCGTGGACCATCTGATGTGCCCCGAGCTCACGGACTCGGACACGGTGGTGACCAACGCGCGCGGTGTCTTCGACCAGCCGATCGCCGAGTACGTCGCCGCGCTGGTGCTCGCCATGGCGAAGGACCTGCCGCACACCTGGGACCTCCAGCGCCGGCGGGAGTGGCGGCACCGCGAGTCGCAGCGGGTGGCCGGCACCCGCGCCTGTGTGGTCGGCTCCGGCCCGATCGGGCGGGCGATCGTCCGCACGCTCAAGGCGCTCGACATCACGACGGCGCTGGTGGGGCGGACCCCGCGCACCGGCATCCACGGCCCCGGGGAACTGGACCGGCTGATGGCGCGCGCCGACTGGGTGGTGTCCGCGGCGCCGCTGACGGAGGACACGTACGGGATGTTCGACGCGCGGCGGTTCGGCATGATGCAGCCCTCCGCCCGCTTCATCAACATCGGACGGGGTCAGCTGGTGGTCGAGGAGGCGCTCGCCGAGGCGCTGTCGAAGCGGTGGATCGCGGGCGCGGCCCTCGATGTCTTCGAACACGAACCGCTCGGCCCCGAGAGCCCGTTGTGGCAGATCCCGGGACTGATCGTGTCGCCGCACATGAGCGGGGACACAGTGGGCTGGCGGGACGAACTGGGTAGCCAGTTCGTGGAGTTGTACGAGAGGTGGGCGGCGGGCAAGTCACTCCAGAACGTCGTCGACAAGAAGCGCGGGTACGTGCCGGGACACTGAACTCCCTTTGGAGGGGCCGATGTCGGAACTCACCGAGCTGACCGCGGTACAACTCGTCGACGGCTACCGCAAGGGCGAATTCAGCCCCGTGGAGGCGACGCGGGCGGTCGTGGAGCGGGCCGAACACGTCCAGCCCGCCGTGAACGCGTTCGTACGGCTGGACGCCGAGGAGGCCCTCGCCCGGGCCGGGGAGTCGGAGGGGCGCTGGCGGCGCGGCGAGCCGGCGGGTCTGCTCGACGGTGTCCCCGTCACCGTGAAGGACATCCTGCTGCAGCGCGGGCATCCCACACTGCGCGGATCGAGGACCGTCGACCCGGGAGGCCGCTGGGAGGAGGACGCGCCGTCGGTGGCCCGGCTGCGCGAGCACGGCGCGGTCTTCGTGGGCAAGACGACCACGCCCGAGTTCGGCTGGAAGGGCGTCACGGACTCGCCGCTGTCCGGGGTGACCCGCAATCCGTACGACGTCTCGCGCACCGCGGGAGGCTCCAGCGGGGGCAGCGCGGCGGCCGTGGCGCTCGGTGCGGGCCCGCTGTCCCTGGGCACGGACGGCGGCGGCAGCGTCCGCATCCCGGCCGCACTCTGCGGGATCTTCGGCCTGAAGCCGACGTACGGAAGGGTGCCGCTGTATCCCGCGAGCGCCTTCGGGACGCTGTCGCACGTGGGTCCGATGACGCGGGACGCCGCCGACGCGGCGCTGCTGCTGGACGTGATCAGCGGTCCGGACGCCCGGGACTGGTCCGCGCTCGGGCCGGCGGCCGGCTCCTTCGTGGACGCGCTGGAGGGCGGAGTGCGGGGGCTGCGGGTCGCGTACTCGCCGTCGCTCGGCGGGCAGGTCGCGGTCCGGCCCGCCGTCGCGGCGGCGGTGCGGGGGGCGGTGGAGCGCCTCGCGGGTCTCGGCGCGTACGTCGCCGAGGACGACCCCGACTTCACCGATCCGGTGGACGCCTTCCACACGCTCTGGTTCAGCGGGGCCGCCCGCGTGACCCAGCGGCTGGGGCCCCACCAGCGGGAGTCGCTCGACCCCGGCCTGCGTGAGATCTGCGCGCTCGGCGCCCGGTTCGGCGCACTGGACTACCTCGCCGCGGTGGACGTCCGTATGGAGCTGGGCCGGCGCATGGGCCGGTTCCACCAGTCCTACGACGTCCTGGTCACGCCGACGCTGCCGCTGACGGCGTTCGAGGCGGGCGCGGAGGTGCCCGCCCGCTCCGGTCAGCGGCGCTGGACGGGCTGGACCCCGTTCACGTATCCGTTCAACATGACGCAGCAGCCCGCGGCGACCGTCCCCGTCGGGGTGGACGGGGACGGCCTGCCGGTGGGCCTGCAGATCGTGGCGGCGCGGCACCGTGACGACCTCGTCCTGCGGACGGCGCAGGCGCTGTACGAGGCGGGCGTCGCCGGGGTCGCTCCCCCGGCGCTCTGACACCCGGCCGGGGGCGCCCGCCAGTGCTCTGACACCAGGCCGGGGACACCCGCGAGCGCGCTGACACCCGGCCGGGGACACCGACCGGCGCTCCGCAACGCGCCGGGGGCGCTCCCCCGGTGCTTCCGCGCCCGGCCGGCCGCCGCCGGGCGCGCCGGGACGGTCACGCCCGGCGGAACCGGAGCGCCTCGCCCTGCGCGCCGGTGCGCCACAGGTCGTTGCAGGCCTCGGCCATCGCGTCGAGGCCCTCGACCACCTGGCCCCAGACGATCCCCGGCACCCAGCCGACGTCCCCGTTCAGGAGCAGGTTGTTGCGCTCGTAGAACAGGGCCAGGTCCACCACCGTCGTCCCGGCACGGACCTCACGGTCGTATCCGTAGGCCTGCGTGCCCAGTTCCGCGCCCGCGAAGGAGAAATAACAGAGGTCTCCGGGAATAGGGGTAACTGTCGGATTTTCCAGGGGTGGCTCCGATTTCACGAAAGGCGGGAAAAGGGCGTAGATCTCATTGCGCGCGTATTTCGCGTGATAGACGTCTCCGCTCAGTGGAAGCGCGTCCCACACCGCCGCGCAGGTGATCGGCGCCCGGTCGTCGAGCAGTTTCGCCGTGCAGTCGACTCCCCTTTTGACCAGGGAGACTTCGATGTAGCGATCAGCCATGCATTCCATGGTCCCGCGGGAGTCAAGAGGGCCTCGGACATTCGGCGGCGTGTACGGGCGCAAATTGATCCGCATGGATCGCATGGCACCGGGTAGCCGCGCGGCCATGGCTCCACCACTTGGCAAGGACGGTTATGGTGCGGAGAAACGAGGCCCGTTCAGGGCCCCCGGCAAAGGCCCGAGCCGGCGGTCGCTGCTCGCGGGTGTCTCCGCGCTCGGTGCCGTCGGCGCGCTGGGCGCCGCCGGTTGCAGCCGGGTCGCCACGGCGTCCGGCACGGACGGTGGTGATCTCCTCGACCGGCTGAAGGCGCAGGGCGTCGTACGGCTCGGCATCGCGGGCGAGATCCCCTTCGGTTACATCGACAGGAACGGCGAGCTGACCGGCGAGGCGCCGCAGCTGGCGAAGGCCGTCTTCAAGCGGCTCGGAATCGACCGCGTCCAGCCGGTCCCCACCGAGTTCGGCTCGCTCATCCCCGGACTCAACTCGCAGCAGTTCGACGTCGTGTCGGCCGGGATGTACATCAACCCCGAGCGCTGTGAACAGGTCATCTTCGCCGACCCGGACTACCAGATGCTCGACGCGTTCATCGTGCGCAAGGGCAATCCCATGGACCTGCACGACTACAAGGACGTCGTGGCGAAGAAGGCGAAGTTCGCGACCGGCACGGGCTACGCCGAGATCCAGTACGCGGTGGAGGCCGGGTACAAGGAGAGCGACATCCTGGTCGTGCCCGACCAGGTCGCCGGGCTGAACGCCGTCGAGGCGGGGCGGGCCGACGTCTTCGCGGGGACCGCGCTGACCACGCGTGAGGTGGTCAAGAAGTCCCGCAAGGCGGAGAGCACCAAACCCTTCGCGCCCCTGGTCAAGGGCAAGCCGCACGTCGACGGCGGCGGCTTCGCCTTCCGGTCGAGCGAGACGCGGCTGCGGGACGCCTTCAACGTGGAGCTGCGGAAGATGAAGGCGAGCGGCGAACTGTTCCGCATCCTCCGGCCGTTCGGGTTCACCAAGGCGGAGATGACCGACATGACCGCGAAGGAGCTCTGCCGCGGATGACATCGGGACTCTGGGAACTCGTACTCAAAGGCATATGGGTCACCGTCCAGCTGCTGTTCTTCAGCGCCCTGCTGGCCGGAGCCGTCTCCTTCGTGGTCGGGATCGCGCGCACCTCGCGGCTGTGGATCGTCCGCTTCCTCGCGGGCTTCTACACCGAGGTGTTCCGCGGCACCTCCGCGCTGATCATGATCTTCTGGGTGTACTTCGTGCTGCCGCTCGCCTTCGGCTGGCAGCTCGTCCCGATGTGGGCGGGCACGCTGGCGCTGGGGCTGACGTACGGCGCGTACGGCTCGGAGATCGTGCGCGGCGCGCTGAACGCGGTCGATCCCGCACAGCGTGAGGGCGGTATCGCGCTCAGCTTCACGCCCTGGCAGCGGATGCGGCTGATCCTGCTGCCGCAGGCGGTGCCCGAGATGATCCCCTCCTTCTGCAACCTGCTGATCGAGCTGCTCAAGGGCACGGCGCTGGTCTCCGTCATGGGGATGGGCGATCTGACCTTCAGCGCGAACCTGGTGCGGCTCGCGCTCCAGCAGAGCGCGGAGATCTACACGTACGTGCTGCTCATCTACTTCGTCATCGCCTTCCTGCTCACCCGGGTCATGCGCGGTCTGGAGAAGCGGCTGAAGGCCGGCATAGGCAAGGAACCGGAGCGCGGCGCGTCCCAGCGTGAGCTGCGCCGGGCGGAGAGCACCGGCGCGGGCGCCGGTGCGGGCGCGGCGGGAGGTGGCGCATGAACTGGGACTGGAGCGCGGTCGGCGACTTCATGCCGCACTTCTGGGACGGCCTGCTGGTCACCCTGCAGGCGCTGGCGCTGGGCTCGCTGATCGCTTTCGCCCTCGGTCTGGTGTGGGCGCTGCTGATGCGGACGCCGACGCGGTGGGTGCGCTGGCCGGTCGGTGTCGTCACCGAGTTCGTCAGGAACACCCCGCTGCTGGTGCAGCTGTTCTTCCTCTTCTACGTGCTGCCCGAGTGGAACATCGCGTTCTCCGCGCTGACCACGGGCGTCGTCGCGATCGGACTGCACTACTCGACGTACACGATGCAGGTCTACCGGGCCGGCATCGAGGGCGTGCCCGTGGGCCAGTGGGAAGCGGCCACGGCGCTCAGCCTGCCCGTGCGGCGCACCTGGACCGCGGTGATCCTGCCGCAGGCGATCCGCCGCGTGGTGCCCGCGCTCGGCAACTACGTCATCGCGATGCTGAAGGACACCCCGATGCTGATGACGATCACCGTGCTGGAGATGCTCGGCGAGGCGCGGCTGTACTCGCAGCAGCACTTCCAGTTCACCGAGCCCCTCACGGTCATCGGCGTGGCCTTCATCCTCATTTCCTATCCGGCTTCCCTGCTTCTGCGAGCCCTGGAGCGACGTCTTGTCCGTTGACACCAACCCCGTACCCGCGAACGAACCGAACGCCAATCCGCCGGTGGACGGTGCCGAGCTGATCCGCTTCGAGAAGGTCACCAAGCGCTTCGGCGACAACACCGTCCTCGACGAACTGGACTTCCGCGTCGACTCCGGGAAGCACGTCACCCTGATCGGCCCGTCCGGCTCCGGCAAGACGACGATCCTGCGTCTGCTGATGACGCTGGCCAAGCCGGACGCCGGCACGATCACGGTCGCCGGGGACCGGCTCTTCCCGGCGGGCGAGAAGGAGATCCGGGAGGTCCGCAAGAAGATCGGGATGGTCTTCCAGCAGTTCAACCTGTTCCCGAACATGAGCGTCCTCAGGAACGTCACCGAGGCGCCCGTCACCGTCCTCGGGATGTCCAAGGACGAGGCCGAGGCGCGGGCCCGTGAACTGCTCGACCTGGTGGGGCTCGCGGACAGGTGCGGCGAGCGTCCGAGCCGGCTGTCCGGCGGCCAGCAGCAGCGCGTCGCGATCGCGCGGGCGCTGGCGATGCGGCCGCAGGTGCTGCTGCTCGACGAGGTGACCTCCGCGCTCGACCCCGAGCTGGTCGCCGGTGTCCTCGACGTCCTCCGTGACATCGCCCACACCACCGACATCACGATGCTCTGTGTGACCCACGAGATGAATTTCGCCCGGGACATCTCGGACCAGGTCCTGATGTTCGATTCCGGCCACGTCATCGAGTCCGGTCCGCCGGAGAAGATCTTCAGCGATCCGGAGCAGGACCGCACCCGGGAATTCCTCAGCGCGGTTCTTTGATTACCAGGAGTGAACGAGGGGCGGGCGGGGAGCGCGCAGGGCAAGGCCCGAGGTCCGACAGTCGGGTCATGCCCCGCGCGCCGTGACCGGGGCATATGCCAGAGTGTCGCGTCGCTGCTGAGAGCGTCCGGGTACGGCATCAATCTCGTCAACGGACGCTCACAGCCCGCTCTTTGACGGTTATCGTGGAGTGAGCCCGGCCGTCCGGGCTGTGTCGTTTTTGAGCCGGGCCCATGAAGCGCAGGGGGAAACCGTGGCGCTGAAGAACGAGCCGACCGCGCCGTACCACTCGGCCCAGGACGCCCTGCGCGTCCTGGAGACGGTGGCACGGCACTCCGCCGGTGTCACCGACGCCGACCTCGCCCGCCAGACCCGCCTCGGCACCGAACGCCTGACCGCACTCCTGCGGATGCTGCGCCGGGAGGGATACGTCGAGCAGATCGCCGACGGCGCGTACGTCACCGGCGCGTCCCTCAGCCGCCTGGGCTCGGCCCAGCAGCGTGACCGGGCCCTGCGCGACAAGCTCCAGCGCACCCTCGACCGGCTGCGGGACTCGGTGGGCGCGGCGATCTACATCAGCCGCTACATCGACGGCGAGGTGCACGTCACCCAGTACGCAGACAGCCCCGCGGCACCGGCGGTCAACGAATGGGTCGACTTCCGCTCCTCCGCCCATGCCAGCGCGGTCGGCAAGAGTCTGCTCGGCCAGCTCGACCACAACGGCCGGCGCGATCATCTGGCCCGCCACAAGATGGCCCGCCTCACCTCGCGGACCATCACCAACGAGCGGCTGCTGCTGTCCCGCCTGGAGGCGCAGGCGCCGACCGTGCCCGTCCTCGATCTCCAGGAGTACGCGGTCGGCACGGTCTGCGCGGCCGTGCCCATCACGGCCGGCTCCTCCGTCGGCTGCCTCGCGCTGTCACTGCCGGTCGAGCACGCGCACCGGCTCCGGCAGGCCGCGGACACGCTGAACCGCGGCGCGGCACCGGTCCTGCTCTCCCTGGCGATCTAGGCTCTGAACGGGTTGGTCGGGAGCACCTCCGCGGACCAGGTAGTATTTCTTTTGTCGCCGACCGCGAGAGCGGGAGGCGGGAGTCATGCGCCGCTAGCTCAGTTGGTTAGAGCAGCTGACTCTTAATCAGCGGGTCCGGGGTTCGAGTCCCTGGCGGCGCACATCGGTGAAGGCCCTCCACGCGAGTGGGGGGCCTTCACGCATGCCCGGGCCCTACCGGGCGCCGCCCCTCACCGCGACGTCACGAACTCCGTCAGCGCCCGGGACAGCAGCCCCGGGTCCCGCGCCCCGCACAGCTCACGCGCCGAGTGCATCGACAGGCCCGGCACGCCCACGTCCACCGTGGCGACCCCGAGGCGGGCCGCGGTGATCGGGCCGATCGACGTGCCGCACGGCATGGCGTTGTTCGAGACGAACGGCTGCCACGGCACGTCCGCCCGCTCGCAGGCCGCGGCGAAGGCGGCGACCCCGGCGCCGTCGGTGGCGTACCGCTGGTTGGCGTTGACCTTGACGACGGGTCCCGCGTTGGGCAGCGGCCGGTGGTCCGGGTCGTGGCGTTCCGGATAGTTCGGGTGGACGGCGTGGGACATGTCGGCGGAGACGCAGAACGCGCCCGCGAGGGCCCGGTTGACGTCCTCCCCGCCGCCGCCCCGCGCGCCGACCCCCCGGGCCAGCACCCGCTCCAGGAGAGGGCCCTGGGCGCCCGACTCCGAGCCGCTGCCGACCTCCTCGTGGTCGAAGGCGGCGAGCACGGGGACGTACGCGGGCGGCCGGGAGGTGGCGGCGGCGACCAGGGCGGTGACACCGGCGTGGACCGAGATCAGGTTGTCCAGACGCGGCGAGACGATGAACTCCTCGTCCATGCCCAGGTAGCCCGGCGGCTGGAGGTCGTGCAGCATCAGGTCCCAGCCGAGGACCTCGGCGACGTCGGCGTCGGCCTCTGCGGCGATCCGGCCGAGCAGCGCGCCCGGTTCGACGTCGCCGAGCCCCCACAGCGGGGTCATGTGGCGCTGCCGGTCCAGGGCGAGGCCCTCGTTGACGTCGCGGTCGAGGTGGATCGCCAGCTGCGGCACGCGCAGCAGCGGCTTGTCGACGCGGACGAGCCGGGTGGATCCGTCCCGCAGCGCCAGCCGGCCCGAGACCCCCAGGTCGCGGTCGAGCCAGGTGTTCAGCGGCACGCCGCCGTAGATCTCCACGGCGATCTGCCGCCAGCCCGCGGCGCCGGTGTCGGGCACGGGCTTGACCCGCAGGTTCGGCGAGTCGGTGTGCGCGCCGATGATCCGGAACGGGGTACGGGCCGGCGCGCCCGGGGGGACGTACCAGGCGATCAGCGCCCCTCCCCGTACGACGTATCTGCCGCCTTCGGCACCGGCCGACCAGTCGTCCGCCTCCCGCAGCTCCGCGAAGCCCGCCTTCTCCAGGCGCTGCGCGGCGCTCGCGACCGCGTGGTACGGCGAGGGGCAGGCCGAGACGAAGGAGAGCAGTTCGTCGCTGTGGCTGCGGTCATGCGTGGGGGACATGGGTGCCTTCCGGGTGCTGTCGAGGGTTGAGGTGGTGCGGCGGCGGGGCGCCGGGCCGGGTGCACGGGTCGGCCGGCAGGGCGGTCCGGTCGTCGGGAGTCTCCTGATCGTCGTGTGCGGATGGTGTCCGGTGACAGGAAGGACGCACGACGGGGCCCGGGCGACGAGTCCGGGCCCGCGCCGCGGACGGCATGGTGGTGATGTCGGGCCGGTGTCCGGGCGGCGGGTCAGCGCCCGGGCGCCCCGGCGTCGTCCGTGCGTTCGCTGTACGCACCGGGCGCCCCCTCCGCGTCGGCTCCTCGGACGGCGTACCACCGCAGCAGGCCGCCGTACGAGGAGACGGAGTACCCGGCGAGCAGGACGCGGTGGCGCGCGTCGCCCGTCACCGGCAACACGCCACGAGCCGCCCCCGCACGGAGCGCACCGCGAGCCGTGCCCGGAAGCCGGGCGTCCCGGGCCGGAGCGCCCGGCCCCGACGCCCCCGCACCACGGCGGCATGAACGGCTTCGACGTCCGTGACCCGGATCAGGCGACGCATGTTCCCCCTCTTCCCTCGACTCCTCCGCACAGGTGTACGGGTGCATACTCCCCCCCAGAAGCGGTGGGAATTCCTCTCCCGCACACCCTTCGAGAGCGGACCCGGCCGCGGGGACAGGGGCGGGGACTGGGACTTGGGACTAGCCGCGCAGATAGGCGAGCACGGCGAGCACGCGCCGGTGGGTTTCCTGCGCCGGGGGCAGATCCAGCTTTCCCAGGATGTTCCCGATGTGCTTGCCGACGGCCGCCTCGGTGACGACCAGCTCCCGGGCGATCGCGCTGTTGGACCTGCCCTCGGCGACCAGCCCGAGCACCTCGCGTTCGCGCGGGGTCAGCGCCTCCAGCGGATCACGTCTGCGGCGCAGCAACTGCCGCACGACTTCCGGGTCCACGACCGTCCCGCCCGCACCGACCCGCTCCACCGCCTCGGCGAACTGCTCGACCTGCCCGACCCGGTCCTTGAGGAGGTAGCCGACGCCGGTGCCGTCCCCGGTGTCGAGGAGTTCGGCGGCGTAGGCCCGCTGGACGTACTGGCTGAGGACCAGGACCGGCAGGCGGGGGTCCGCGGCGCGCAGGGCGAGGGCCGCGCGCAGCCCCTCGTCCTGAAATCCGGGCGGCATCCGTACGTCGGTCAGGACGAGGTCGGGCGCGTGTGCCGCCACCGCGTCCCGCAGCCCCCGCGCGTCCCCGACGGCCGCCACCACCTCGTGCCCGAAGCGGCCCAGGAGCCCCACCAGCCCCTCCCGCAGCAGCACGCTGTCCTCGGCGAGCACCACTCTCAGCAAGGGATCTCCATGTGCAGCACGGTGGGCCCACCGGACGGGCTGTCGACGGTCAGTGTGCCATCGAGGACGGCGAGCCGGTCCGTGAGCCCGGTGAGGCCGGTGCCGGCCCGGGCGTCGGCTCCACCGCACCCGTCGTCGCGCACCTCGATCCGCAGCCGGCCCTCCCCCGGCCGTCGCCGCGCGTACCGTCCGCTGATCCACACCCGCCGCGCCCCGCTGTGCCTGCCCACGTTGGCGAGCGCCTCGCGCACCGCGAAGTACGCGGCCGACTCGACGGGTTCGGCGAGCCGCGGCAGCTCCACGTCCAGCTCGACCGGCACGGCGGAGCGGTCGGCGGCGTCGGCTATGGCGTCCCCGAGGCCGTAGTCGGCGAGCACCTGCGGATGGATGCCGTGGATCAACTCCCTGAGCTCTCCCAGCACTTGGCCGGCCTCGCGGTGCGCGGCCGCGAGCCGCTGCGCCAGCTCGGGCGGAGCGTCGAGGCGGGCCAGGCCCAGCTGCATGCTCAGCGCCACCAGCCGCTGCTGCGCGCCGTCGTGCAGGTCCCGTTCGATGCGCCGCCGTTCGGCCTCGAAGGCGGCCACCAGCCGGGCCCGTGACCGCGTCACCTCGGCGAGCCGCTGCTCGGTCTCGCGGGGCGCCAGCAGCAGCCGGGCCACGGCGGCGCGGGCTCGGGCGTACCGTGCGAGCGGCCACAGCAGGGCGAGCAAAAGGACGGTTCCGCCCGCCGCGCACAGGCACGCCTGGCCGTAGGAGTCGATCAGCCAGAGTTTGGCGACGCGGGTGTCGTCGCCGGCGAGGGCGAGCAGTGCCGGCGCCCCGATCATGGCGCCGGGTATCGCGGCCGCTCCCGTCAGCACCAGCAGGTCCAGCGGCCACAGCACGGCCGCGAGCAGCACCGCGTACCCGAGTTCGCGCCAGGTCGCCCGCTCGGTGAACCGGAGCCGGGCCCAGGCGGCGAAGCCGGGCTCGTCCGGGGTGCGGTGCGGGGCCGGCACCGGAGCCGGGTCGACCAGCCGCAGCCGCCACCGCTCCACGGCCCCCACCGGGACGCCTGCCAGCGCGAGGAGCGCGAGCAGCGGAAGCCCGACGAGCAGCGGGGTCAGTGCCGCGCCCACGACCGCGAGCAGGAGCAGGCCCACGAGGAGCGGGGCGCCGACGAGCACACCGGTGACGAGGTATCCGGCCGCACGCCACGGCCCGGCTCTGCTGATCATGCGGTCACGGTAGGCGGCTGCGGGCGCGCCGGACCATATGCGCAACGGGTGTCCCCGGGGTGGGGCCGGCCCTACCTCGCGAGCAGTTCCTCGCGTCCCCGGGCCCGGTACTGGGCGAGCAGCGCGTCGACGTCGGCCCTCTCCAGCGGCCGGTAGGCCGGCTCGCCCGGGGGCCGCCACCACACCGGGTCCGGGCAGCGAAAGCCCTCCCGTCGCAGGCCCACCCGGTGGATCTTGCTGGTGGCGGTGACGGGCATCCGCTCCACGATCCGCAGGTAGCGGGGGGCCATCTTGGTCCCCAGGTCCGGCTGGGAGAGCAGGAACTCGCCGAAGGACAGCGGGTCGAAGGCGGCGCCGGACCGCAGGGCCAGCGCCGCCATCACCTGGTCCCCGGCCACCTGGTCGGGCACCGCGTACACCGCCACGGCGGCCGCGTCCGCGTACCGGGAGAGGATGTTCTCGATCATCGCGGCGGCGAGGTTCTCGCTGTCGACGCGCAGCCGGTCGTCGGTGCGTCCGGCGAAGTAGAGGAAGCCGTCGGCGTCGCGGTAGAAGAGGTCGCCGGTCCAGTACCAGCCGTCGCGGCGTCGTGCGGCATCGGCGTCCGGGTTGCGCCAGTAGCCCTCGAAGGGGTTGGGTCCGCGATTGACCAGCTCCCCTATCGCCTCGCCGCCGTTGAGCAGCCGGCCGTCGTCGGTGAGGACGGCGGGCGGGCACTCCTGCCGGGTGCCGGGGTCGACCACCGCGAGGTCGTCGCCGGGCGCGGCCCGTCCGATCGCGCCGGGCGGTGTGCCGGGGGCGCGCTGGATGGCCGCACCGCCCTCCGAGGAGCCGTACCCCTCCACCAGCCGCACCCCGAAGCGCTCCTCGAAGGCGGCGGCGTCCACCGCTCCGGCCTCCGTGCCGAAACCGGTCCGCAGCGGGTTGTCCCGGTCGTCCGGGCGGGCGGGCGTGGCCAGCAGGTACTGGACGGCGCGGCCCACGTAGGTGAAGTACGTGGCCCCGCAGGCGCGTACGTCGGCGAGGAACCCGGAGGCGGAGAAGCGGCGCCGCAGCGCGACGGTCGCGCCCGCCGCGAGCGCGGGCGCCCAGTCGGCGATCACCGCGTTGCCGTGGAACATCGGCATGCAGATGTAGTGCGTGTCGTCCGGGCGCACCCCGAAGTGGTCCACGAGCGACTGCCCGGCGGCGGCGAGCCTGCCCTGGGTGCAGATCGCGGCCTTGGGGGCGCCCGTCGAGCCGGATGTGAAGTAGAGCAGGAGGCGGTCGTCGGCGCGGGCGGTGCCGGTGTCGGGCACTGCGTCCGCGTAGGGCTCCAGGAGGCCGGCGTAGGCGTCCGTGTCGGTCACCAGGACGCGTACGCCGGGCAGGCCGAGGCCGTCGAGCAGTGGCAGATGGGCCCGCTCGGTGACCAGTACCCGGCACTCGGTGTGCAGGATGTCGCGGGCCAGTTCGGGGCCCCGCCGGGTCGGGTTGATTCCGGCGACGGCGGCGCCGGCGAGGGCTGCCGCGCTCAGCCACAGCGGGTACTCGGGGGTGTTGTCGAGCAGTACGCCGAGGTGCGGTTCGGCGCCGGGCGGCAGCAGGTCGGCGAGGAGCGCGGCCCGCGCGGCGGCACCCGCGGCCACCTGGTGGTGGCTCAGGAACCGGCCTTCGAACCACAGTCCCGGCCGGTGGTCGTCAAACCGTTCCCGCACGAGCTCCGCGACGGTGCGCTTCATGGACCCCATGGATGCGCACCATAATTGACGCACCGTCAGATGAGGAGGGGTGCGACGCCGCCGCCCGGGCGGCGGCCTCAGAATCCGCCGAGGGCGTCGTTCGCCGCGAAGACCTCGTGGTACGTGACCATGAAGCCGACACAGAAGGCGACTATCACACCGAGGAAGACCAGGAAGCCGACGGTGCCGGCGGCGGCCCTGCCCGGGTGCGGCTCCCGGGCCGTGGCCTTCTCGGGGCGTCCGGCCGCGTAGTGCACGGTGACGATGTCGCCCTCGACGACGGTGGAGGGGCCGCCCGCCTCGTCGAAGCGGACCGTGCGCCCCTCGCGCGTCGTGTACTCGTAGACGTGGTGCAGCGTCGTGGTGACCGAGGCGCTGCCCCCGCCGCTGGTGGTCGTGTACGAGCGCAGGCAGCGCGCCTCGGCGGTCAGTCCGCTGCTCCAGGCTCTCCTCAGCTCCAGCGAGCGGCGGACCACCTTGACGGCCATGAGCATCGTCACGGCCATGATCAGTGCGGGTATGGCGTAGAACAGCGCGTCCATCTCGTTCCCCCGGTGTCCGGTGCGGTTCCCCGCACGCCGCCGCGGTCCGTCGGCGTGCGGGGAACATACCCTCCGGGGAAGGAGGGGCGGCTCAAGGAAGGCTCAGAATGCGGGCGTCGCCCGAGCCGCCCCGGGGCGGGCCGGACTAGAACGTGACGTCCGCGCACGAGTAGAACGCGTTCGCCGTGTCGCTGATCGTCCACACGCCGAGGATGACGTGGTGGCCGCTCCTGCCGCCCGGCAGCGTGCCGGTGTGCGAGAACGTGGACGGGGGACGCTGTCCGTTGTAGGGAACGGTCAGGAACGGCGTGGTCTCCAGGTCCGCGCGGGTCAGCGCGTGGTCCTGGTTCCAGCCGTTCCTGGTGATGAAGTACTTGAAGTCGGTCGTGGCGTGCATCGCGGTGAACTGCCAGCGGAAACCGTAGCTCTGACCCGCGGTCACCTTCGTCGTCGGCCAGGCCGTGCCCGCAGGCGTCCTGGGCTGGTCCAGCTGACCGAAGTTGGTGTGGTTCGCGGAACAGATACGGCCGTCGGCCGGACCGGCGGCGGGGAAGCCCTTCGGGCCCTCGACGCTCTGGGGCTCCCATTGGATGTCACCGCAGTTGGCGACGGTGCCGCCGTTCGCGGCGCACATCTTCTGCCGACTGAGCGGCTGGTCGGTGTAGCCGTGGGCGTCGGCGCCGCCGGTCGAGAGCACGAAGGTGCCCGCGGTGGCGAGGCCGAGCACGGCCGCGTACAGCTTGGCTTTCCTGGTGGTACGGATCTCGGTCGTCCGTATGCGCATGCTGCCGCTCCTGGAGGACGTGGGGGAGGTTCTCGGTGAGCCGTGCGCGCGATTTTCAGGTCTAGACCAAGTCCCAGATTATTGCCGCTAGTTGAACATGTCCATACCAATCGCGAAGCTCTCCGCCCCGTACGCCGGGGCCCGGCCGCGGCACCGCCTCCCCCGGCGGCCGCACAGGATCCCGTACGGCCGACCCGTCCGCACACCTACGAGGAGGCGCACGGCCCGCCCGTCGGCACACCTACGAGGAGGCCTCCCTGCGCCCGGTGTAGAAGGCCACCGTCAGGTCCTTCACCAACGCCTTGCGTTCGTAGTCGTCGAGCTCCACGAGCCCCCGCATGGTCAGCCGGGTCACCGTGTCCTCGACCGAGTCGACGACGGAGCTCAGCACGGTGTCGCGGTGCTGGGCGTCCAGGGCGGCGACTCGGCGGCGCTGCATCACGGCCGCGACCTCCGGCGCGTACTCGATCCGGATCGGCTGCACCGAGAACACCTCCAGGCCCACCGGTGCCGTGTCGACGGCCACCAGCCGGGTCAGCGCCTCACCGACGGCGTCCGTGTTGCGCAGGGTCACGTCCTTCACGACGGCGGGCGGCAGTTCCGCCGGAAGCTGCGACAGCAGCCGGGTGAGCGCCGCCTCCACACACGCCCGCAGATACTCCTCGTGGTCCTCGATGCCGAGCGTGGCCCGCGCGGTGTCCTTGACCCGCCAGACGACGAGCACCACCACGCGCAGCGCGACCCCGTTCGCGTCGACCACCGACATGGGCTCGCTGCGCCAGTGCCGCAGCCGCACGTCCACCCGGCGGCGCAGCACCAGCGGGTTGATCCACATCAGTCCGGTGCGCCGGACCGTGCCGCGGTAGCGCCCGAACAGCCCGAGCACCCAGGCCCGCCCGGTCCGGCCGCGGGCCAGCCCCCCGAAGCCGAACAGGCCGAGCGCACCGGCCCCCGCGTACGCCGCCCACTGCGCGGGCCCGAACCCGGCGCCCACGGCGGACGGCAACTCCAGCGCCCCGGTCACGGACGGCGGCAGCGCACCCGACCACCACGAGGTGAGCACGCACCCGGCCACCCCGCAGGCCCCGGCCAGCACTCCCACAGCTCCGGACAGCACCCGGGCGGGCCGCTCCACCAGCTCGGGCTCGACCTCCGGCACCGGGCGGGGCGCCCGCCCGGGAGCGGGCCTTCTGACCCTCGGCTGTTCACCGGTCCCACGCCTGCGGCCCACGACGGCGGGCGAGAGCGGCACGGAGACGGGCTCCGGGTCGTCCCGGAAGAGCAGGTGGACGGGGATCTCGGTGGTCGCCTCGTTCTGGATGAGGCGCGCGGACCGGGGACCGCCGGCGCCCTCCGCGGTCGCATCGGACCCGGAGGCCTGGGAGGACGCCCCCTCCGACTCCGGGGTGTGTGACGTCGTCGTGCTCATAGCTGCCTCCATGCCTCCGCGCCTGGAAGTTTCGTGAGAACCCGGGACGGACCCGGGAATCGCCGGGCCGTGCCGGACGGACCCGGAACCGACGGACGGACTGACCAGATGTTCACGAGGCCCCGGGACGGTGCTCAGGAGAAGAGCCGCCGCCACGTCTCCGGCCCCGGATAGCCGTCCGCTGCGCCGCCGCGCCAGCCCTGGGACCGCTGGAACGCCTCCACGTTGCGCCGGTCCGCCTCACCCCAGCGCGGACCGGGCCCCGAGGTGTAGTACTTGCCGAACCCCTTTATGACCAGCCGCCGCCCGAGCCGGGTGACATGGGCGTTGTCGGCGCCGGGCCGGAACATGCCGCGCCCCGGATAGCCCGGCACGCCGTGCGAGGATCCGCCCGGCGTCTGGCTGCCGTCCTGTCCGGTGCCCTCCTTGCCGCCGAAGGACCCCGTGGATCCCGACCCCCCCGCCACCGCACCGGCAATGTCCTTGCCCTTGCTTCCCACCAGGTACGACCAAGTCTGCGGCCCCGGCAGCCCGTCCGCGTCCGACCCGGTCCAGCCCTGCGCCCGCTGGAACGCCTGGGTGGCCCGCCGGTCCGCGTCCGACCAGCGCGGCCCCGGCCCCGAGGCGTAGAAACGGGCCGCACCCCGGTCGACGAGGAGGCGGCCCAACTGGGTGACGTAGGCGTTGTCCGCGCCGGATCCGAAGTACGCCGAGCCCGGATAGCGTGCCGTCGCGGTGCCCGGGGATGACGCGCCCGCACCGGTCGCGGCCCTGGCGAGCCCCTTGTACCGGTAGGCCAGATAACCGCTGGAGTGCGTCCAGTAGGCGTACGGCGTGGACCGCTTGCGGGTGTGCGGGCGGGTCTGCTCGTAGGCGACGTAATAGGTGTGCGTGTAGTCGGTCCAGCCGCCGAACAGGACGACGTGCGAGCCGTTCTGCGGGTCGGCGGGATTGTGGAACAGCAGGATGTCGCCGGGCTGGAGCTGGTCCCGGGAGACGCGCACCCCGAAAACCGCGAGGCTGCCCGTCCATTCGTTGCCGGGCAGGTTCCAGGCCATCGAGACGAAGCCGGAGCAGTCCTGCCGGTATCCGTCCGACCAGTACGCGCTCATGCTGTACGGCACCCGACCGGAGACCCAGGCCTTCGCCCGGTTGATGATCGCGGCCCGGGTGGTCGTGGGCACCTCGGCCCCGGGCCTGGCCGGTTTCGCGGGCCTGCCCGCCGGGCCGTGCAGCGGGGCCCGGCCGCCCTGCGGGGTACCGGGCTCGTCGTCCGCGGACCCGCCCGGCCGGGCGGGTCCGTGCGCGACCGCGAGCGCCGGCACAGACTGGCCGGCGCCGAGGACGGTGCCCGCCGCGGCGGCCAGGGCGAGCGCCCTGCGTGCCGCCGGATGGCCCACGGGTCCGGGCAGCGCGGAAGCGGGCATCACACGCCGCCAGTGCACGCATCCGGGGCAGTCGCAGTCGCTCGCGGGATCGATCTCCTCGAACACCGGAGCATTCATGCGACTCCCCTCGTACTCCCCGTCAAATTGTCCGCATTTCTGCACATTCGCCAGTCTGGCAACTGTGCCCCGGTGTCGCATGTTGACGGTCCGAATGATGTACGCCACCCGGGGGCCCCGTCTCACCCTGAGCCGGCCGTGGCCACCGAAGCCCGAGCCCCTCCCTCGGCGCCCACCGCATCCGTCCGACCCGCGGCCACTCCCGCCCGGAGCCCTCCGCGCGCGCCCCGGCCCGCCCCTCTCCCCCACTCTCCGGCCCGGCCATCCGGCGGTCGGGAGCACCCTCCCGGGTCGGGTAGAGTTCTGCCGTCAGCAGGCGCCGCTAGCTCAGTTGGTTAGAGCAGCTGACTCTTAATCAGCGGGTCCGGGGTTCGAGTCCCTGGCGGCGCACAGACCGACGGGCCCTCTCGCCACCGCGAGGGGGCCCTTCGTCGTACGCCACATCACCCTCGCCGTCGTACACGTGTCCCAATGAGCGCGTATGACCGGTTAACACATCGTTTCGCATCTTGCGATCATGATGAACGGCGTAGAACCCTGGGCTTCAAGGGACTGTCGATACATGACGGTTGGGGGCAGGGCCGGTTGCGGGCATGGGGGGTTGGGGGCCCCTCTTCATGAACGGATGCCGAGGGGGGCATCATGCAACCGGAAGGTCGTCGTTCCATGTCTATAGGGTGTGGAAGATGTGGTGACTGCGGCCTGCCAGTGATGCGTCCGGGAAGGTCGAGGGGGACCTGAGCGGGCGCCAAGAACCGACGAACACGCACTTGACCGTGCGTGCGGGGGGATGACTCATGACGTCGACGCCGACGGGCGCCCGGCAGAATTTCGACCCGTCCGAGACGACCCAGCTCCGTGTGCCGCCGCACCGGACGGGCGGCTTCCGGAGAATCAAGAAGTCGCTTCCGAGGTACGACTACGAGCACTACAGCCGGCTCGCGGGGCCCCTCACTCAGCCGGACCCGGGCAAGCCCTACAAGGTGCAGTACCGCTCGCTGCTGTCGCAGGAGCCGCACCGCATACGGGCGGCCCTCATGCTGGGCGCGGCGCCGCTGCTCTCGCTGATCCTGCTGGGCTGGCTGCTCCAGCCCGAGCACTGGACCGAACGCGACTACCCGGCCTACGACTTCCTGCCCGCGCTCGACATCGTCATGCTGGTCTCGATCGGTCTGATCGAGTTCTTCCGCTGCATGAACGTGCTGTCGAACGCGCACGCCACCCTGGTCGCCCGCGACCCGATCCCGGTCGTGCCGGAGACCGGCACCAGAGTCGCCTTCCTCACCTCCTTCGTGCCCGGCAAGGAACCCCTCGCCATGGTGACGAAGACCCTGGAGGCGGCGGTCAAGCTGCGCCACCGGGGTCTGATGCACGTCTGGCTCCTCGACGAGGGCGACGACCCCGAGGTGAAGGAGGTGTGCGCGCGTCTGGGCGTGCACCACTTCTCCCGCAAGGGTGTCTCGAAGTGGAACCGGGCCAAGGGCCCGCACCGCGCCAAGACCAAGCACGGCAACTACAACGCCTGGCTCGAGGCGCACGGCGACGACTACGACTACTTCGCCTCGGTCGACACCGACCACGTGCCGCTGCCCAACTACCTGGAGCGGATGCTCGGCTTCTTCCGCGACCCGGACGTCGGCTTCGTCATCGGCCCGCAGGTGTACGGCAACTACGACGCGTTCGTCACCAAGGCCGCCGAGTCCCAGCAGTTCCTCTTCCACGCCCTCATCCAGCGCGCCGGCAACTTCTACGGCGCCCCGATGTTCGTGGGCACCTCGAACGCCGTACGCATCAAGGCGCTGAAGCAGATCGGCGGCCTGTACGACTCGATCACCGAGGACATGGCGACCGGCTTCGAGATCCACCGCGCGAAGAACCCCGCCACCGGCCGGAAGTGGAAGTCGGTCTACACGCCGGACGTGCTCGCCGTCGGCGAGGGGCCGAACGCCTGGACGGACTTCTTCACCCAGCAGCTGCGCTGGTCCCGGGGCACCTACGAGACGATCCTCAAGCAGTACTGGAAGGGCTTCTTCTCCATGCCTCCGGGCAAGCTCTTCAACTACACGATGATGATCATCTTCTACCCGATGTCGGCGCTGAACTGGATCCTCGCGGCACTGAGCTGCGCCCTCTTCCTGGGCCTGGGCGCCTCCGGCGTGAACATCGACCCGACGGTCTGGCTGATGCTCTACGGCAACGCGTCCGCGCTGCAGATCGGCCTGTACATCTGGAACCGGCGCCACAACGTCTCCCCGCACGAGCCCGAGGGTTCCGGCGGTGTCGCGGGCATGGTGATGTCGGCGCTGTCCGCGCCGATCTACGCCCGCTCGCTGATGGACGCCGTACTGCGCCGCAAGAGCAAGTTCGTGGTGACGCCCAAGGGCGATTCGGCCAGCCCCGACACGCTGTTCGGGACCTTCCGGATCCATCTGTTCTTCATCCTGGTCTTCGCCGGCTCGATCACCGCCGGCTTCGTGCTCGGGCACTCCCACCCCGCGATGATCACCTGGGCCTCCTTCGCCCTGCTGATCACGGCCTCGCCGATCTTCGCCTGGCGCTGGACCATGCGCCAGGAGCGGAAGAAGCCGCCGACTCCGCCCGAGGCCGCCACCGTCCCGCCGCAGGCCTCCGTGCCGCAGCAGGAGCAGCACGCCCCGCACGCGCCGCAGCAGCGGCCCACCTGGGCCTCGGCCGGGGGCAACGACCAGACCATGCAGATCGCCCTTGGGGGACGTAAGAAATGAAAGACGGTGCCCGCCGCCGCCGTGCCCGCCGCCTCGGCATAACCGGGGTGGTGGTGCTCGCTCTGGCCGGGATGAACGGGCCCTGGCTGTATCGCTTCGGGACGGACAAGTACCACCAGTACACGATCAACAAGCCCGAGTACAAAGCCGACAACGGCCACTGGGACATCGTCCAGTTCCCCGAGGAGTACCGGCAGAACACCATCCACGCCGCCCTGCTGCACACCGGCAAGGTCCTGCTCGTCGCGGGCTCGGGCAACAACCAGGACAACTTCGACGCGAAGAGGTTCGACACGCGGATCTGGGACCCGGTCAAGGGCACCATCAAGAAGATTCCCACGCCGAGCGACCTCTTCTGCACGGGCCACACCCAGCTGTCCAACGGGAACCTGCTGATCGCGGGCGGCACCAAGCGGTACGAGAAGCTGAAGGGTGACGTCACCAAGGCCGGCGGCCTGATGATCCTGCACAACGAGAACCCGGACAAGCCGATCACCCTGCCCGCGGGCACCAAGTTCACCGGCAAGAAGAACGGCAAGACGTTCGTCTCCAAGGACCCGGTGCTCGTACCGCGCGCCAAGAAGGTCTTCGACCCGGCGACCGGCGTGTTCCTGCGCAACGACCCGGGCCTCGGCCGCATCTACGTCGAGGCGCAGCGCAGCGGCCAGAAGCACGAGACCGGCACCCAGGACAACTACCGCGTCCAGGGCCTGACGGGCACCGACGCCCGCAACACGTACGGCATCGCGCAGAAACTCGCCCTGGACAAGAAGGACTTCCAGGGAATCAGGGACGCCTACGAGTTCGATCCGGTCGCCGAGAAGTACATCAAGGTCGACCCGATGAACGAGGCCCGCTGGTACCCGACGCTGACCACCCTGTCCGACGGCAAGGTGCTCAGCCTGTCCGGTCTCGACGAGATCGGCCAGCTGGTCCCGGGCAAGAACGAGGTGTTCGACCCCAAGACCAGGAAGTGGACCTACACCAAGGGCATCCGGCAGTTCCCGACCTATCCGGCGATCTCCCTGATGCAGAACGGCAAGCTCTTCTACTCGGGCTCGAACGCCGGGTACGGCCCCGACGACGTGGGCCGCGAGCCCGGTGTCTGGGACGTGGAGACCAACAAGTTCACCAAGCTCAAGGGTCTGAGCGACGCGAACATGATGGAGACCTCGGGCACGGTGCTGCTGCCGCCCGCCCAGGACGAGAAGTACATGGTGATCGGCGGCGGCGGGGTCGGCGAATCCCAGCTGTCCAGCAAGAAGACCCGGCTCATCGACCTCAAGGACAAGAACCCGAGGTTCGTGGACGGCCCCGAGCTGGAGAAGGGCACCCGCTACCCGCAGTCCTCGATCCTGCCCGACGACACCGTGCTGGTGTCCGGCGGCTCCGAGGACTACCGCGGGCGCGGTGACTCCAACATCCTCCAGGCGCGGATCTACGACCCCAAGTCGAACACCTTCGACCGGGTGGCCGACCCGCTGGTGGGCCGCAACTACCACTCGGGATCGCTCCTGCTGCCCGACGGCCGCGTGATGTTCTTCGGGTCCGACTCGCTCTACGCCGACAAGGCCGACACCAAGCCGGGCGTGTTCGAGCAGCGCATCGAGATCTACACGCCGCCGTACCTGTACCGGGACTCGCGGCCCTCGCTCTCGGGGGGTCCGAAGACGATCGCGCGCGGCGGCTCGGCCACGTTCTCCTCGCAGCACACGTCCTCGATCAGGACGGCCCGGCTGATCCGGCCGAGCGCCTCCACGCACGTCACCGACGTCGACCAACGGTCCATCGCGCTGGACTTCACCAAGACGAAGGACGGCATCACGGTGACGGTTCCCAAGAGCCGCAACCTCGTGGAATCCGGCTGGTACATGCTGTTCGTGACGGACGACCAGGGAACGCCGAGCAAGGCCCAGTGGGTCAGGGTGCCCTGATCCCGGCCGCCCGGCACCGGCTGCGCCTCGCCCCGGAGGGCGAGGCCCACGGACGAAGGGGGCGCCCTCCGCTTCGAGCGGAGGGCGCCCCCTTCTCCTCGTGTCCGGCTGCCGATGCCCGGCGGCTCGCCCGCTATTCGGTGGCCTGTGCGAGCTTCAGCGCGTACTCCGGCCACCACTGGCCGGCCTTCGGCCCGCCCTTGCACGTTCCGTCGGACTCGCCCGGCCGCTTGACCCAGAGATAGGCGTCGACGAGCGGGTCGGCCGTCTTGGTCGTGGGGGTCTCGCCGAGCGCGCGGCCCGGCGGGTTGCACCAGTTCTCGTCGGCCTTGCCGCGCGTGTACGGGCCGTTGCCGTTGCGGCTGGTGTCGACGACGAAGTGCTTGTCGCCGACCTTCGCGGACAGCTGCTTGCCGTACGCGATGGAGTCCTCGGTCGAGTAGAAGTTGGAGACGTTGACGGAGAAGCCGTCGGCCTGGTCGATGCCCGCCCACTGGAGGGGCTGGAAGATCTGGTCGGGGTGTCCCCAGCCGGCGTTGCCCGCGTCCAGGTACACCTTCGTGTTCTTCAGGGACTTGAGCTTGCCGATGGCGCCCTTGAGGAGGTCGTAGCGCTCCTCGTGGTACTCGTCCGGGGTGCACTGGTTGACCAGGTGCAGGACCGCGTCCGGCTCCAGGATCACCGTGGCGGGCCGGTCCCCGATGCCCTGGGCGACCCCGTCGATCCAGGTCCGGTAGGCGTCGCCGTCGGCGGCGCCGCCCTGCGAGAACTGTCCGCAGTCGCGGTGCGGGATGTTGTAGAGGACCAGGATCGCGGCCCGGTCCGCCTTCTCGGCGGCCTCCGTGAAGCCGCGCGCCTCCGACTCCGGGTTCTCCGGGCCGATCCACTCGCCGGTCGGCTGCTCCGCTATCTTGCGGATCTGCTCGGCCTCGTCCTTCTTGTCCGCCTTCAGGTAGGAGGCGACCTGCTCGGCCGCGTTCCCGTCAGGATTGACCCAGAACGGGTCCGAATTCTTGGGCTGTTGCGTGACCTTGGCCCCCGAGCCGTCGCTCTTGCCGTCGCCCCCGGAGGAGGAACATCCCGCGAGAAGCAGGGCCGCCCCCACCACCGCCACGGACGCCCGTGCCCCGGCCCCCCTGCTGCCGTACATCCAACTCCCCCTTGGGTGCACCGTCCTAAGTCTCAATCCTGACATAGGTGTCGCGCGGCTCACGAGGTCGCCCACCCCTTGTCGGAGAGCTGTTACAGCCCCGGACCGTCCGGGACCCGTAGACACCCGCCCCGGGCGCGCGATGCGCACGTTGCGGGCGCCGGGCCGCCCCGGCCCGTCCCGGGGCCGCGTCCACCTGCACCCATCACGCAGAGCCACGGGTCGTGGACTTGGCGTCAGACGACCTCTAGGCCGGAACGCTCATCCGTTCTAGAGTTGCCACGCATGGCCACGGCCCCGAGCCGGTTGCCTCCGCCCGCGTACCCGCGCGGACGGACTCAGAACCTCCCGCGCCGGTCGCCGGGTTACTCCCGCAGCCCGTGCGCGCGCGGTCGAGGACCAGCCCGGTCGACGGCTCCCGGGGGAGCGTGTCGTCGACCGGGCCCGGTACCGCTCGTCAACCGCTCCCGGTGAGGTACGCCGACACCACCACGTTCGCCGTGTAGGTGCGGCTCGCGCGGTCGAAGGTGCCGCCGCAGGTGACGAGACGCAGCTCGGCCCGCCCCGGCTTGCGGGCACCGTAGGCCTGCTGGGCGTCGAAGTGATCGCGCGGGATCACCTGGACCTCGTCCACGGTGAACTCGGCGACCTTCCCGTCGTCGCGGACGACACGAACAGTCGCTCCGGGCCGCACCGCGCTGAGCTTGTAGAAGACCGCGGGCTTGGTCTCCGTGTCGACGTGCCCGACGAACAGGGCGGCGCCGGCCGCTCCCGGCCGCACGCCGGCGGCGTACCAGCCGACCACGCCGGGCTGCTCGAAGGGCGGCGGCTCGATCGCGCCCTGCCGGTCGAGCCCGCGGGCGACGACGGGGGCCTGCACCCCCATCGACGGGATGTCGAGGCGCTGCGGGCGCGCGTTGCCGAGCGGCTCCAGCGCGGGCGGCAGCGGGACGTCCGGGCGCCCGACGGCCGCGATGTCGCCGGTGGTGGGCGTCGTGAGCCCCTGCCGGACATCGGTCACGTCGCGGCCCCACAACCACAGCCCGAACAGCAGCACCAGCCAGGCCACCGCGGTCAGCAGCCGCCCCGTGCCGGAAGAACGCTCGTGCTCGGACATGTCAGTCGCGGTCGTCCCCCCGGCGCGTGACGGTCCGGGCGGAGCCGCGGACCCTGGGGAGGATCGCGACGGCGACGGCGGCCACGCCGGCCAGGACGAGGCCGATCACGGCCTGCCGGGTACCGGGGCCCGCCGCTCGCGCGTCCGGGGTGGCGAGGAGCACGGTGCCGCCGCCGCCCGCGTGCACGGGCGCGACCGGCGAGGCCGGGACGTCGGGGGGTGCGGACACGAGGCCGGAGCCGTGGTCGGTACCGGAGTCCTCGTCGGAGCCGGGGTCCGTCCCGGGTTCTTCGGCGGGCCTGCTCTGCGGCACGAGAGCCGTCGGGATGATGCCCGTCGGCACGATGCCCGTCGGGACGATGCCCTGCGGCACCCGGATGGTCGGCCCGATGTCCTGCGGCAGCAGGTGCTGCACGACGTCGCTCGGCAGCAGGTCGGGCAGGGCGCCCTGGGTGGCGGAGCTCCGCGGGACGATCTGCGCGACGCCCCTGACCTTGCCGTCCCCGCCGTCGCAGTCGACCTCGACGGTGTACGTGCCGGGCGCCAGCCCGCTGGTCACCCGGGTGTCGCCGGTCAGGACGCCCCCGCCGACGGCGGTGAGCCGCGCGTCGGAGACGAACGCGGAGGACGTGGCGGTGCCCGTCCTGCCCGAGCAGCCGGTCGCCCGAAGCTGGACGTCGGTGCCGGGCGCGGGGGCCGCGGGCGTCAGCAGCACGCCCGTACCCGGGTCGGCCGCGAAGGCGAGGGGGGCGAGCCACGCTGTGGGTGCGAACGCGGCCACGACCGCCGCCCCGGCGCAGAGAGTGATTCGCATGGAACGCATCGTGAACCTCCAGACAACAGGAGGTTCCCCCCAGCGGCGCCGGGGCGCATCTTCAGAGCGACCCGGTTGCTCCATCCGAGTCTGCGTGCCTTCGTACCGGTTTCAAACGGGCCGGTGGGTCTCAGACCAGGTCGACGAGGTCCGCGATCGAGTCCACGACCTTCGACGGCCGGTACGGATACTGCTCGATCTCCTCGGGTGTGGTCAGGCCGGTGAGGACCAGGAAGGTCTGCATCCCGGCCTCCAGCCCCGCCAGCACGTCGGTGTCCATGCGGTCGCCGATCATCGCGCTGGTCTCGGAGTGCGCCCCGATCGCGTTCAGGCCGGTGCGCATCATCAGCGGGTTCGGCTTGCCCGCGAAGTACGGCTGCTTGCCGGTCGCCTTGGTGATCAGTGCCGCGACCGCGCCGGTGGCGGGCAGCGGTCCCTCGGTGGACGGGCCCGTCTCGTCAGGGTTGGTGGCGATGAAACGGGCGCCTTCCTTGATCAGCCGGACCGCCTTCGTCATGGCCTCGAAGGAGTAGGTGCGCGTCTCGCCGAGGACCACGTAGTCCGGGTCGTGGTCGGTGAGGACGTATCCGATGTCGTGCAGCGCCGTCGTCAGACCCGCCTCGCCGATGACGTACGCGGTGCCGCCCGGCCGCTGGTCGTCCAGGAACTTGGCGGTGGCCAGGGCCGACGTCCAGATGTTCTCGACCGGCACGTCGAGGCCCATGCGCCGGAGTCTGGCGTGCAGGTCGCGGGCGGTGTAGATGGAGTTGTTGGTGAGCACCAGGAAGGGCTTCCCGGACTCACGCAGCTTCTTGACGAAGGCGTCGGCGCCGGGGATCGGCACGCCCTCGTGGATGAGCACACCGTCCATGTCGGTGAGCCACGATTCGATGGGCTTGCGCTCTGCCATCTGCTGGGTCTCCTGCCGTCCTGGCGTACCTGCACGCACTCGATCCGGGGACGCCGGAACGACGTTGTGCCGGCGCCCCCAGCCTAGGGGGTGCCGTTCGGCATCTTTTCGGACCCCGATCCGAACGGCATCCCTGGGTCACGACAGCGTGGTTCCGGGCCCGGCGGGGCCGGTGGTGCCATCGGACCGGCTCGACCGACACCCCGTCGAGCACCCGGTACCAGCTGCTCCCGCCGGTGCGGCGGAACCGGACCCGCGCCGTCCGCGCTCCGGCCGCCCGACTCGTCGTTCAACGCGTGTCCGCGCGACCGGCTCGGCGTCAGGCCCGCCGGTTCCCGGACGAGGCCGCCGGGCCGGGCGGCCGTGCACAGCACCACGGCGTCGCCGCTGCGGATGTCGCCCGTGAAGTCCTCGTCCAGCCGCGGGGCTCGTGGCACGGCGATGTGCGCCTTCACCGCGTAGCACTTCGGGATACGACCGTGTTCCGGGATGCCGGAGCGGAAGGGGGCCCGGGGGCCTGGTGGTTCGGGTAGCCCACGAGGGGACCGCCGACGACGGCGCCGGGGCCCCGCGGTACGGGTGTCAGCGGTGCCGGCCCGGGCGCTCCCGGCGGAAGACCACGAAGAGGGCGGCCCCGGCCGCCGACAGCAGCAGGCCCGCCACCACCCCGACGGCGTGCGGCGCGCCCTGTCCCGTACTGGCCAGCACGTCCGCGGACGGGTTCGCGTTCTCGTCCGTGCCGGTGGCGTCACGGCTCGCGCCCCCCGTGGCGGTACCGTCCCCGGCACTCGCGGTGGACCCGACCCCGGGCTCTGCCCCGGCGCTCTCCCCGTCACCGGCACCCTGCCCCGGATCCCGCCCTTCCCCCTGCTGCTCCTCCCGCGACTCCTCGCCCCGCTCCTCGTTCCCCTGCGGGTCCTCGCTCTGGTCCTCGACGCGGAAGCGGTAGTCGTTCGACTCCCCCACCCAGTCGCCGTCGTCGTTGTGCCGCTGCACGACGGCCGCGTTGGCGACGACCTCGTTCGGCACGGGCGCGTCCGACGTCAGGGACAGCCGCACCTTCACGGTGAGGGTCCGGCCCGCGCCCACGGTGAACCCCGGGAATCCGTCGTCGAACGCGCCTACGTTCTCGGCCTCGTCGCTCTTGTCGAACGTCACCGCGTGCGACTTCTCTCCCTCGTAGAACTCCAGCCGCGCCTGCTCCGGCCGCAACGCCCGCTTCTCGTCCACGAGCACGACGATCGGGTGGATGCCGCCGCAGGCGTGCGCGGTGGTGTTGGTGAGGTCGATGTACCAGGTCGAGAAGCCGCCGCCGACGCCGTACACGGCCGGGCCGCCGTGGATACGGGTCTTGATGGGGAAGTCCCGGGTGTCGGGCGCGGCGCAGGCGGGACGCGGCTCCGAGGCGGTGAACGCCGGGGCCGGGGTCGACGCGAAGGCCGCCGGGGCGAGACTCCCCAGAGCCGCGGGGGCGGCGGCGGTCAGGGTGAACGGAAGCAGGGAACGCAGTCGCATGAAGGGCCTTAGCCGATCGGGGGACGGCTGGGAGCGGGGTCGAAAGCGGCAGGGGTACCGCGCAACGGCCTCCCCGACCGTGCCATGCCGCTCGGCCCGCAACGCCCCACCACGCCGGACAAGTAGCACAAATAGCCCGAACGGCAGCCCCTTTCGAGTGCCGTGGGGCCGTCAGGCCGCCAAGCGCCGGCTGCCGTTGGCAGAGGCCTTTCGACACCGGGGAACGCAGAGCCCGTCCGACGCCGGCGCCGGCTCTGGCTCTGGCTCTGGCCCCTGGCTCTGCCCCTGGCCCCTGGCTCTGGCCCTGGCTCGCCGAGCCCTTTCGGCACCCGGGAACGCTCAGTCCGTGCGGCGTCGGCCTTCACTCCGAACCCCTTCCGGCCTGGAGGCGGGAGCCGGGTTTGGAGGCGGGAGCCGGGCCTGGAGGCCAGTGCCGGGCGGGAGCCGGGCCTGGAGACCGGTGCGGGCCTGGAGACCGGTGCCGGGCGTGCCCGGCGTGCCGGGTGCGCGCCGGACGGGTTTCGCCCCCGCCGCCCCTGCCCGTCCCTTGTTCCCCGGCCACCCCTGCCCGTCCCTTGTCCCCGGGAGCACCGTCCCCAGACCCCCGGATCGGCCTGAACCGCCTCACCCTCAAACGCCGGACGGGCTCGTCACTCCCCGCGCGCTGCCACATCCGAGGTGTGGCCCGGCCCCGCCACCCCTGCCCCGATCACTCCCCGGCACTCCCAGGTACGGCAGAGCGAACCCCGCCCCTACCCCTCCCCCCGCCCGAACAGCGGGGCCAGCAGCAGCTGTGCGGCCCCCTCGGCGACGCCCCGCGCCCCGCCCGGAGCCACCCGCACGGGCACGCCCGCGGCAACCCCTTCACGCCGGGCCCGCTCCTCCAGCACCGCCCCGACCCCGCGCACGAAGACGTCCTCCGCCGCCGCGACGGTCCGCCCGCCCAGCAGCACGCGATCGATGTCCAGCAGCCCCACCAGGTTCGCGGCCCCCGCTCCGAGCACCCGGGCCGCCTCCTCCGGCGCTCCCCGCCGGACCGCGTCCAGGCACAGCACCTCGATGCACCCCCGGTTGCCGCACCCGCACAGCGGCCCGTCCAGCTGGACGACCTGGTGCCCGAACTCGCCCGCCCCGGTGCGGGCCCCGCGATGCACCGCCCCGCCGATCACGAGCCCGGCCCCCAGCCCCGTACCGAGATGCAGGTACGCGAAGGACCCGCCGCCGGAGCCCGCCGGCGCGGCGAACCCGGCGGGCTCGCCCCCCGCCACCGCGATCTTTAGGGCGGCGGCGTTGGTGTCCTTGTCCACCACGACCGGCAGGCCCAGCCGTCCCGCCAGCGCGTCCCGCAGCGGGAACCCGTCCCACTGGGGGAACCCGGTGACGCGGTGCAGCACCCCGCGCGTGTGGTCGAGCGGTCCGGGCAGGGCGACGCCCACGCCCAGCACGGACATCCCGGCGAGCAGCGCCTCGACCTCCCCGGCCGCGCCCTCGACGACCGCGGCGCCCCCGGCGCCCAGGTCCAGCGGGGCCCTGCGCTCCGCCACGACCGCTCCGGTGAGGTCGCACAGCACCGCCGTGAGCTCGTCCCGGTCGAGATGGAGTCCGACGGCGTGACCGGCCTCGGGGACGAGCCGCAGCACCGTGCGCGGCTTGCCGCCGGTGGAGGCCCGGCGGCCCGCCTCCGCCGCGAGCCCCTCGGCCCGCAGCCGTGCGGTGATCTTGCTGACTGCCTGCGGGGTCAGCCCCGTCCGCTCGGCGAGTTCGAGCCGGCTGATCCCGGTGGGCCCGGCGGCACGCAGCAGGTCGAGCAGGAGGGCGGCGTTGTGGCTGCGCAACGCCGGCAGGTTCGCCCCGGCGGGTCCTGCCAAGCCCACGGCCCCGCCCGCACCCGCGCCCGAGGAGCCGCCCGAGCCGACCGCCCCGACGGCTCCGCCCGCCCCCGCAGCCCAGTGCGCACCGCCCGCCGGCTCGGCAGCGCCCGCCCGTGCTCGGCCCCCGGCCGCCGTCGGCGCCGGTGCCCGTCCCGCCTCTCCCGCGTTCGTCCTGTTCACATCGGCCATTGTCTCTCGCGCTTGCACTTTGGCAACAGCGTTGCGAAAGTGGGGGGCATGATTCGTACTCCCCTCCGTGTGGGCCTCGTCGGCTACGGCCTCGCGGGCTCCGTCTTCCACGCTCCGCTGATCGCCGCGACCGAGGGGCTCGCCCTGGACACGGTCGTCACGTCGAACCCGGAGCGGCAGGAGCAGGCCCGCGCCGAGTTCGGCGACGGCCTCCGGTTCGCCGCCACTGCGGACGAGCTGTGGGCGCGCGCCGACGAGCTGGACCTCGTCGTCATCGCCTCACCGAACAAGACCCACGTGCCGATCGCGACGGCCGCGCTGAAGGCCGGTCTGCCCGTGGTCGTGGACAAGCCCATCGCCGGTACGGCCGCCGACGCCCGCGAGCTGGCGGCCCTGGCCGACGAGCGCGGGTTGCTGCTCTCCGTCTTCCAGAACCGCCGCTGGGACAACGACTTCCTGACCCTGCGCAAGCTGCTCGCCGAGGGTGAACTGGGCGATGTCTGGCGCTTCGAGTCCCGCTTCGAGCGCTGGCGCCCGCAGCCCAAGGGCGGCTGGCGCGAGTCCGGCGACCCGGCAGAGATCGGAGGTCTTCTCTACGACCTCGGCAGCCATGTCGTCGACCAGGCGCTCGTCCTCTTCGGTCCCGCGACCTCGGTGTACGCCGAGGCGGACGTCCGCCGCGACGGCGCCGCGACCGACGACGACACCTTTATCGCGATCACACACGCGAACGGCGTCCGCTCCCACCTCTACGTCTCCGCGACGACCGCCCAGCTCGGCCCGCGCTTGCGGGTCCTGGGCTCGCAGGCCGGCTTCGTGAAGTACGGCCTCGACCCGCAGGAGGCGGACCTGCGCGAGGGCAAGCGGCCCGCGGCGGGCACGGAATGGGGTGTCGAGCCCGAGGCGCTGTGGGGCCGCGTCGGTTCCGGGGAGTCCCCGCTGAGCGGCGGCGGGCGACCCGAGCCCACGGTCCCGGGCGCCTACCCGGCGTACTACGCGGCTGTCGCCGCCGCCGTCCGCGACGGCGGCCCCAACCCGGTCACCGCGTACGAGGCGGCCGCCGCGCTCGACGTCCTGGAGGCGGCCCGCCGGTCCGCCCGCGAGTCCGTGGTGGTGTCCCTGTGAACGCGCCGGAGATCGCCGAGCTGGAGGAGCAGGAGCGCCGCCTGACGCTGCCGCACTTCACGTACGACGACGCGTGGGCCCTGGGCACGCTCCTCGTGGAGCTCGCGCGCGAGCGCCGTGCGCCCGTCGCCGTCGACATCCGCCGCGGCGGGCAGCAGCTCTTCCACGCGGCGCTGCCGGGCTCGACCCCGGACAACGACGCCTGGATCGACCGCAAGCGCCGGGTCGTCGAGCGCTACGGCTGCTCGTCGCTCCTGGTCGGCTCGCGTTTCCGCGCCAAGGGCACGACGTTCGAGGAGTCCTCGCGCCTGGACCCCGACACGTATGCCGCGCACGGCGGCGCGTTCCCGATCGCCGTCGAGGGCGCGGGAGTCATCGGCACGGTGGTGGTGTCCGGCCTGCCACAGGTCGAGGACCACGCCTTGGTCGTAGAGGCCCTGGAAAAGCTCAGGACCACCTGAACGCCCCTCGGCCCCGCCGACAGGCGGGGCCGGAAGCACCCCGCGGGGGGCGCGGGAACGGCGCGCCCAGCCACCCCCGACCGGCACGGACCCCCCCGCCCCGAAAGCCCCTACCCCCAACCGCCCCCGAGCCCCCCGAGCCCCCGGCGCCCCGGGCTCCGCAGAACCGCAGCCCAAGCGGAGCGCCTACGCGTTCTTGAGGGCCTGCCGCTGCCGCCCCAGCCCCTCGATCTCCAGCTCTACGACGTCACCGGCCCGCAGGTACGGCTTCGGCTCGGGCTGCCCGAGGGCCACGCCGGCGGGCGTACCGGTGTTGATGACGTCACCGGGGTAGAGCGTCATGAACCGGCTGACGTAGCGGACGACTTCGGCGACGGGGAAGATCTGCTCGGCCGTCGTGCCGTCCTGCTTCAGTTCGCCGTTGACCCACAGCTTCAGCGACAGGTTCTGCGGGTCCGGGACCTCGTCCGCGGTCACCAGCCACGGCCCCAGCGGGTTGAACGTCTCGCAGTTCTTGCCCTTGTCCCAGGTTCCGCCGCGCTCGATCTGGAACTCGCGCTCGGAGACGTCGTGCGCGACCGCGTAGCCCGCGACGTGCGCGAGCGCCTCCTCGTCGGTCTCCAGGTAGCGGGCCCTACGGCCGATGACGACGGCCAGCTCCACCTCCCAGTCGGTCTTCACCGATCCGCGCGGCACGAGCACCGTGTCGTTCGGGCCGACCACGGTGTCCGCCGCCTTGAAGAAGACGACCGGCTCGGCGGGCGGCTCGGCACCGGTCTCGCGGGCGTGGTCGTGGTAGTTCAGCCCGATGCACACGACCTTGCCGATGCGGGCGAGCGGCGGCCCGACGCGCAGCCCGGCCGCGTCCAGCGCGGGCAGTTCCCCGGCCGCCGCGGCGGCACGGATCCGGCCGAGCGCCGCGTCGTCGGAGAGCAGCGCACCGTCGATGTCGGGGACGATGCCCGACAGATCCCGGAGGGTCCCCTCGGCGTCGAGCAGCGCGGGCCGCTCCGATCCCGCCGTACCGACTCGCAGCAGCTTCATGATCACAATCTCCCTCGATCGCGGGCTGTCGACCGACGGGTGCAGCCATCGGAGGACTGGTCGATCCTCCGAGTTCGACGTCCAGTCCGCAATACCCCGTTCACGGACTGGACCGTAACCCCCGGCGGCCGGGCTCAGACGAGGGTCGCCGCCGCGGGAGCCGCCCCCGGCATGTCGCGGTACAGCACCGCCCGCTCGACCGCGCTCCATGTCGTGCTGGTGACCACGTACAGCGCGGCGGCCAGCGGCACCACGGCCACGGTGAAGAGCGTGAAGAAGGACAGGAACGGCATGAACCGGTTGACCGAGGCGAGTCCCGGCAGCTGCTCGTCGCCGGCCGCCGGGGCGGCCGCCGCCATCGTCCGCCTCGTGCGCCGGTAGTTGAAGGTGGCGACGGCCGCGACGACCGCGAACAGGCCGAGGTACACGAGTCCCGGGGCACCGATGAGCCCGCCGTCGCCCAGGGCGTCCGCCCACCGGCCGCCGAGCGGCGCGGCCAGCAGCCGGTGCCCGAGCAGGGCGTTGGCGTCGCCACCGATCGTCGAGCTGGAGAACAGGTGGTAGAGGAGGAAGAAGGCCGGCATCTGGAGCAGGCTGGGCAGACATCCGGAGAGCGGCGACACCTTCTCCTGCGCGTGCAGCTCCAGCACCGCCTTCTGGAGCGTCTCCCGGTCCTTCCCGTGCTTCTTGCGCAGTTCCGCGATCCGTGGCTGGAGTTCGGCGCGCGCCCGCTGCCCGCGCGCCGACGCCCGGGACAGGGGGTGCACGAGGAGTCGTACGAGCGCGGTGAACAGGATGATCGCCGCGGCGGCCGCGGAGTCGTGGAACAGCGGGCGGAGCAGGTCGGCGAGCTGCTCGACCAGATCGGCGAACGCGGACATGAACGTGGACATGGGTGAGCCCTCCGAGGGGTCTCGTCGTGCCGGAATCGGACACCTCGACGGCGTCGGGGCGACGTGCGTCGGGGTTGCGGCATGACGGGCCCGCGCGGGGTGCACGGAGTGCCGGTCGGCGTGACCGGTGAGGTGATGGTGCGGTGCGTCCCTACGCGGTGGCCGTCAGAAGGGCACGGCCGGGTGCGCGCGGGCGGGTGCGCCCGGCGGCGTCGGGATCACGTTGGGGCAGGAACGCCGTACGGTGCTCACGGTCGCGGATGGCCGTCCGGACCCGTGTGCGGGGGACGGCGGGCGCGCAGCGCGAGACGGTGAGGGCGCAGACGGCGAGCGCGGAGCCGGCCGCCGCGGTCGCGGTGAACGCGACGGCCACGGCGGCGGAGAGGCTGCCCGTGTCGAGCAGCGCGACCTCTAGGAGAAGCGCCAGCAGCACGGCGACGGGACGCGCGTTCGCCCAGCTCCGTGTCATGGACCGCTTCCCCTCTCCGCTCGTGCCCGTGTGCGTACGCGTGCCTGTGGCCGCGTGCGTACGCGCCCCCTGTGCTCGTGCCCGTGCGGGTACGAGCGCCTGTGCTCGTGCCCGTGGTGCGGCGGGCCCACGTCGGCCGTCCCGCACCACGGCTTCCTGCCGTGCCTGACTCCCTGCCGTTATACAGGATCCGTCTCGATCGGCCGCAGCAGCCTCTTCGGCTTGAGCAGTGCCCGGCTGACCGGATCCGCCGGGTCCGGATCGAGTCCGGGTCCCGGCACCATTTCGACGTCCGGGACGGGCACGACGGTTCCGCAGACTGGGCATTCCCCGTAGGGACCGAGTTCCGTTCCGCACTCCGCGTGACGGAACGTCCGCAGCTGGGTCTCGGTGAAGTGCTCACGGCCCCACAGTCCGAGTGCGCGCAGCGTGGGCCACAGCGCGATGCCGCGGTCCGTGACCACGTACTCGTCGCGCGGCGGCGACTGTTGGTAGCGGCGCTTTTCGAGGATCCCCTCGGTGGTGAGCGTCTGGAGGCGGGCGGCCAGGACGGCGCGCGGGATGCCGAGGTGCACGAGGAAGTCGTTGTAGCGCCGCACGCCGTAGAGCGCGTCGCGGATGACGAGGAGCGTCCAGCGCTCGCCCACGACTTCGAGTGCGCGGGCGATCGAGCACTCCTGCGTCGCGTAGTCCTTGCCCAGAGCCATGCCCCCACTGTAGCCACTTTCCGACATCTTGGTTCAATGAACGAACCCAGGGTGCTACGGTCGGCACATCCGAAGGTTCAATGAACGAACTCACGCTCCGAAGGGGCAGGCCATGACCCGGCTCGACCGGACCGACACCTCCACCGACGCGACCGCCGAGGCCACCCGGGCCGCCGGGACCGACGGGTCCACCGTGGCCACCCGGGCCGCCGGGACCGACGGGTCCACCGTGGCCACCCGGGCCGCCGGCGCCGTCGACACCACCGAAGCCACCGAAGCCACCCTCTCCACGAGATCGGTGGAGACCCCCGCGCCCCCGCCGCCGGGCGCCACCCCGCGCGCCGCCCCCACCCTCGCCGTCACCAGCGCCGCCACCGCGGTGGCCCTGATGACGTACACGGCGCCGATGGTCACGCTGCCCGACACCGCCGCCGCGCTGCACACCTCGGTCTCCGCCCAGGCCTGGCTGCTGAACGGCACCCCGCTGGGCCTGGCCGCGCTGCTCCTGGTGGCCGGCAGCCTCGCGGACGACTACGGGCGCCGCCGGATCTTCCTGTCCGGCACGGTCGCCCTCGGCATCACCACGGCGCTGGGCGCGCTCGCGAGCTCGACCTGGCTGTTCACGCTGACCCGCATCGCGCAGGGCGCGGCGAGCGCGGCGATCCTCGCGAGCGGCCTGGGCCTGATCGTCCACGCCTTCCCGACCCCGCGCGGCCGGCTGCACGCGACCGGCGTGTGGGGCGCGTTCGTCAGCGGCGGCATCGCCGTCGGTCCGCTGCTCGCGGGCGGCATCGCCTCGACGCTGAGCTGGCGGGTGGCCTACGCGGTGCTGGGGGCGGCGGCACTGGTCGTCGCCCTGCTGGGAACCCGCGCCCTCACCGAGTCCCGCGCTCCCCGGGGCGGCCGTCCCGACCTGGCCGGAGCCCTGACGTTCGGCCTCGCCCTGGTGGCCCTCGTCGCCGCGCTCACGATGGGCCGCGACGGCTGGCTGCGCGCACCGGTGGGTCTGCTGCTGGCGGCCTTCGTCGTCCTGACGGCGGCCTTCGTAGCCGTCGAACGCCGTACCGCCATCCCCATGATCGACCTCGGTCTGCTGCGGCACCGCCGCTTCCTCGCCTCGTCCGCGGGCGGAATGTTCACGGGTCTCGCGGTGATCGGCCTGTTCAGCTTCCTGCCGGCGCTGCTCCAGCGGACGCTCGGCCTGTCCGCGATGGACACGGCCTGGCTGTTCCTGCTCTGGTCCGGGCTGTCCTTCGCCGTCGCCCTCCAGGCGCGGCGCCTCGCGGGCCGGGTCTCACCACGCCACCAGCTCGTCCTGGGCTTCGCGCTGCACGCGGCCGGCGTCCTGACCATGCTCGGCGCGGTCGACGCCGGTTCGTGGACGCGGCTGCTCCCCGGCTTCGTCGTCTCCGGGGTGGGCAGCGGTCTGCTCAACGCCTCCCTGCCGCTGCTCGCGGTGGAGTCCGTACCGGCCGCGCGGGCCGCGATGGGCTCGGGAGCCCAGCAGACCTTCCGCTACATCGGGTCCTGCGCCGGGGTCGCCCTCACCATCGCCCTGGTGACCTCGACCGGCGGGCCGGGACACGGCGCGGACATCGCGATCGGCGTCTCCGCGGGGCTGTCCCTGCTGGCGGCGGCCGGCGTGCTGGTGCTGCGGGAACGGACCTGACCGACCGCGCCCGGGCAAAGCGGTCCCCCCGTAGGGTGCCGGTCATGGCGACTTCGGCAGCGGAGGGCGACGCCTCCGCCCAGTACCGGCTCGGCAGCGATCTCATGGACCAGGGACGTCACGAGGAGGCGAAGCGGTATCTCGTGCCGCTCGCCGAAGCCGGCCACCTCGAAGCGGTACGCCGACTGGCCTGGACGGCCAGCGGACTCGCCCACACCGACCCCGCTCACGAGGCGGAGGCCGAACACTGGCTGCGCCGTGAGGCGGAAGTGCGCCGGGACCCCGACTGGCTGGTGACCATGGCCCAGGAGATGCGCCGGTGGGCGTCGGGCCGGGTCGCCGAGGCCGAGGAGCTGGTGGCCGGGATGGCACGGGCGGGCAGCGCGCGGGCCGCGGGCCAACTGGGCTACTGGAGGCGGCGGGACGGCGACCTGACGGCCGCCGTGGCGTGGTACCGCCTCGCCGTCACGCTCGGGCACCGCTTCGCCTGGCGCGACCTCGGCTCCTGCCTCGCGGCGCTGGGCCGGTACGCCGAGGCGGAGGAGCTGTACCGCCCGCGGGCGGAGGGCGGCGACGTCGTGGCGCAGTACGAACTCGCGACGCTGCTGCACGCGCAGGGCAAGGGCCCGGCGGCGTACCCGCCCGGCCCGCCCCGCCTCTAGGGGGCTCCCCGGGCACCGCCCGGCCGGCCGGACGTCTCCGCACGCCCTTGCCCGCGGACTTCTCCGGCGGCCTTCTCCGGCGGCCTTCTCCGGCGGCCTCAACGGGGCCGCATGGAGCGCAGCACGCCCCACACCGCCAACCGGTACCTGGACGTGTATTCGGGGGTGCAGGTGGTGAGGGTGATGTAGTAGCCGGGCTCGCTGTACCCGTACGACGGCCGGACGGTGCTGCGCGGCACGCTCCGGATGACCCCGCCGTCGCTCGGCGAGGTCTGCGGCAGCGTCCGGTCGACGACGTACGTGTACAGCGCGGTCCTGGTCTCGACGGTGATCGTGTCGCCGCGCCGCAGCCGGTTGATGTACCGAAACGGCTCACCGTGCGTGTTGCGGTGCCCGGCGAGCGCGAAGTTGCCTGCCTGGCCCGGCTGTTGGGTGCCCTTGTAGTGACCGGCGTATCCCTTGTCGAGCACGCCCGGCTTGCTGACGCCCTCGGCGACGGGGACACGCAGGGACAGGCGGGGGACGGTGAGGACGGCGTACGCCTGCGACCGGCGGGGGTGCTGCCCGGAGCCGCCGGCGCCGGCGGGCCGCCGGCCGCCGGCCGGGGAAGCGCCCTCGCCCGGTTCCGGGCCGTCGGCGGAGTCGCCGTCGCTCGCCGCACCGCCGCCGGGGCCGCCCGCCGGGGCGGAGTCGTCCGCCCGGGGTTCACCCCACTCCCGTTCCAGCGCCTGCACCTTGCGCTCGGCGTCGTGCCGGGCCTGCCGGTTGGTCCACCACAACTGGTGGACGACGAGGAGCAGCAGCACGAGGCCGACGGTGACGAGGAGTTCACCGCCGGTCCACAGGGCCCGGCGGCGCAGTGCGCGCCGCCTGCGGGTGCCGTGGTGCACGACGCCGGGAACCCGGCCGCGTACGCCCCCTGGGTGAGCCCGCATGCGTACGCCTCCTTCACCGCCCGGCGGGCAGCCGGGCCCGCACGGTAGGCGATCCCCCCGCAAGTCTCCAGACCCGCGCCTCCCGACCTGTCGGACTCCTCTTCGTACACCGGTTTTAGAAAGGGCTGTCGCAACTCTCGACAACCCCACACACCACACCCGATCCTTCCTGTGGCAGCAGCGCGACGGCCAGTGCCGGCGGACGGCCGGCAACCGAGTCGACACGCCGACTCCGTGAGAACGGCCAGGAGTCGGCCGGACGGAGAAGCCATGATCCGACGCAGAACACTGCTGGCCGCCGCGGGCGGCACGGCCCTCACCGGCACCCTGGCGACGGGCACCGCACGCGCGGACGTGACGATGGCCGTCAACCCCGCCACTTCGTACGGGACTTGGGAGGGCTGGGGGACCTCGCTGGCCTGGTGGGCCAACGTCTTCGGCGCCCGGGACGACTTCGCCGACATCTTCTTCACCACCAAGTCGACGATCTACGACGGCACTTCGCTGCCGGGCCTCGGCCTGAACATCGCCCGCTACAACCTGGGCGCGTGCAGCTGGAACAGCGTGAACGGCGAGAGAATGGTCGCCTCCGCCGGCATCCCCGCCTTCAAGCAGATCGAGGGCTACTGGCAGGACTGGAACAACGAGGACCCCGCCTCCTCGGCCTGGAAGTGGACGGCCGACGCCACGCAGCGCGCAGCCCTCGTCAAGGCGACCGCGCGCGGCGCGACCGGCGAGCTGTTCGCCAACTCCCCCATGTGGTGGATGTGTCTGAACCACAACCCGTCCGGAGCATCCGGCGGCGGCAACAACCTCCAGTCCTGGAACTACCGCCAGCACGCCTCCCACCTGGCAGCGGTCGCCCTCCGCGCCCGGGACGACTGGGGTGTGGACTTCGCGACGGTCGAGGCCTTCAACGAGCCGTCCTCCAACTGGTGGACGGCCACCGGCACCCAGGAGGGCTGCCACATGGACTCCTCCGTCCAGGCAGCCGTCCTGCCCCACCTGAGGAGCGAACTGGACAAGCGGGGCCTGACCGGCACACGGATCGCCGCGTCCGACGAGACCGGCTACGACCTGGCCCGTACGACATGGAACTCCTTCGGCTCGACGACGAAGGCACTGGTCGACCGCGTCAACGTACACGGCTACCAGGGGGCCGGCGGACGCCGCGACCTTCTCTACACGGACGCCGTGACGACCGCCCGCAAGAGCCTGTGGAACTCCGAGTACGGCGACGCGGACGGCACCGGCGCCACCCTCGCGAGCAACCTCCTGCTGGACTTCCGCTGGCTGCACCCGACCGCCTGGGTCTACTGGCAGGTCATGGACCCGTCCGCGGGCTGGGCGATGATCGCGTACGACGCCGGGACCCTCACCCCCGGCGCTGTCCAGACGAAGCACTACGTCATGGCGCAGTTCAGCCGCCACATCCGGCCCGGCATGACGATCCTCGACACGGGCGTGGACCACGCGGTGGCGGCCCTGGACCGGAGCGCCCGGCGTCTGGTGATCGTGGCGCTCAACAAGGCGTCCTCCGCCCAGACCCTCACCTTCGACCTCTCCCGCTTCGGCACGGTGACCGGCTCCACCGGCGGCCTGGTGCGCCGCTGGAACACCCTCACCGGAGCCGGCGGCGACCGCTACACCGCGCACACGGACACGTACCTGACCGGGAAGACGGTCGCCGTGCCGTTCGCGGCGGGGGCGGTGCAGACGCTGGAGGTGGACGGGGTGGCGGTCTGAGGGGGGCCGGGCCGGGCCGAGGGCGGGGTCGGAGGGGGCCGACGGCGGCATGCCCCGGCCCCGCGTCCTTGCACTCGGGGATGCCCAACTCCCCCAGCCCCACAGGCTCCCTCGCCCTCTCGCCCTCTCGCCCTCTCGCCCCCATAGACTCCCCGGCCATGAGCGCGTACTGGCTGCTGGCCCTGATCCCCTTCCTCGCGGGCGTGGCGGTGACCGGCCAACAGGGCATGGTCGCCGTGACCGAGCGCGTCGTGCGCCGCACCGCGCGCCCCGTCGAGGGCACGGTCACCGGCCACCTGGCCTCCCGCGAGGCGACGTACGCCGCCCTGCACCCGGTGGTCCGCTGGACCGGGGACGACGGCGTGGAGCACGAGCGCGCCGTCCCCGACACGATCGGTGCCCACGCCCTGCCCGAAGGCAGCCGCGTCCGCCTCCTGTGTGTCCCCGGCGCCCCCGACTCCGTCACCCTGGACGCTCCGGACCGCTACCGGTCGGCGGTCATCGGCGCCTGGGCGGGAGTCCTGCTGTGCGCGGGCACGCTGACCGCCGTCCTGATCCGCGTCGCGACGCTGCTGCCCGAGGGGTACGGCTACTGATCCGCGCGGGGTCCGGCACATGGGCCGGTACCGAGGTGCGGTACCGAGGTGCGGTACCGGGCCCCCGGGTGCGCCGCCGACGGCTCCCGGCCAATGCCCTGGCCTGCCCGTATCTCACTTTCGTACGGTGACGGCAGTACGGTGTCCCCCATGCGCCCCGACACGCCTGCCGAGAACGTCGACCACAACGCCGAAGCAGCACGCCTGGAGCGGACTGCCGAGCTCTACCCCGAGGACGCCGAACACCTGCTCGTGCAGGCCGCGGCCCACCTCGAGCTGGCCGGCGACCGCGCCCGCGCCACGTCGCTCTACGACAGCCTGCTCGCCTCCTCGACACCCCTCGAGGACCCGTACCTAGTACGTGCCCTGAAGGCGTCGAACCTGTGGGAGTACGGCCACGAGGCCGAGGCGCGCGCGATCATCGACGGCATCCGTGCCGCGGCCCCGCGCGACGCCGCCCCCTGGGTGATCGTCGCGGAGGCGCTGGAGCACCACGACGAGCTGGAAGCGGCGCAGGAGACGTTCACGGAGGCGGCCACGCTGCTGCTCGCGGACGGGGCCGAGCCCCCGTACTCGACCCTGCCCGTGCTCTTCGGCCGGCACCGGGTGCGCAGGATGCTGGGCGCGGCGCACGACGACTGGGACACCCTGGCGGACACCCTGCACTCGTCGTCGGTCTCCCTGGACGAGCTCCACGACCCCAAGCGGATCTGGTCCCTGGGCTCCGACAACCCGGCGGACATCCAGGCGGAGATCAGCCGGCTGCGGGCCGAGCTCGGCACGTACCGGGAGGCGCTCTCCCGTCCCTTCCCGGTGGCGGTCCTGCACTGGACGGCGCCCGAGCTCACGGAGCTCGTGAGCGCCTACCCGGGCCTCTCCGCCGAGTACCCCTCGCACGAGGAGCACCTCGCGACGATAGAAGCCTCCCTGCGCGAACTGTCCGCCTCGGGCACCCCGAACCTGGGCATCGTCACCGGCACGGTCCCCTCCTACGAGGCCTTCGCCGCCTCGGAGGCCACGTCCCCCTCCGACCCGGCCCTCCTCCCCCAGTACGCGACGACCCTGGCAGCCCGAGGCCGCGCGCAGGCGTGGCCGCCGCAGCGGGGGTCTGTCTGCTGGTGCGGGTCGGGGCGGGGGTATGGGGAGTGTCACGGCGCGGGGTAGTACCCCGCCCTCACCGGTCACATCGTGAGACCCCAGCACTACTCGTGGCTGGGGTCGTCTCCGCCCAGCCACCACTTGCGGTGGTAGCGGATGTAGTTCACGTACACCGTGTGCTTCCTATGCCTCTTGAGTTTCGGCCTCACGTTCTCACCGAGCAGGCCTGCCCTCAAGACGATCGACCAGGCGTCGTCGATGACGATGGCCCCAATGTCCAGTCGCACATGGCGGTTAGGGCATAAGCACAAGACGTTCGGCTCGACATCAGGGCCCCGGCGAGGCTGGCCAAGGGGGCGAATGTGAGCGCCTTCGCTATACGGCCTGTCGTCCGGGCCCATGAGACTCAGGCCGCGCGCCTTTCAGTCGCTCCTGTTACAACTGGTCCCAGATGAACGTGTGATCGGGGGGGGCAGCATGACTCAGCCAGGGGACGAGACACAGCCTGTCGCGGGTGTGTACGAGGAACTCATGACGCGCCGCAGGCAGGCGCAGTTGGAGCAGCTGGACGGGTCGGGCTGGAAGACCGTCGCCGCGGACGTCAGCGAGGAGTCTTCTCCGCATGTGATCGCCCGGCACCTCTGCCAGGTCATCGAGCACAGGCTTGCGCAGGTGCCCCAGAGCAAGCGCGTCGCCCTCGCCAATCAAGTCATCGAGTCACTCACCGTTGACGCAGACCCGTCCGCAGGACTTGACCTGGACGCTGTTGAGCTGATCGCCGAGGGCCCTCGCCAGCTCCTGGCCTTGGCCGAACAAGAAGCCCCAGGTGTCTACGCCGTACGGCCTCTGACGCCGCTATCCGAGACAGCTTTGATCACCAACGCGCCGGAAGATCCCAGTCTCGGCAGCGAGTTGCGAGCAGAGCTGGCGACAGCGGATCGGATTGACCTCCTCTGCGCCTTCGTCAAGTGGCACGGCCTACGCGTGTTGGAAGAGTCACTTCGCAGCGCCAAGGAGCGCGGAATACCGATCCGCGTCATCACCACCACCTACATCGGTGCCACCGACCGACAAGCGCTTGATCGCCTAGTGCGGGACTTCGGCGCCGAGGTGAAGGTCAACTACGAAATTCGATCTACCCGGCTTCATGCGAAGGCCTGGCTCTTTAGGCGAGACAGCGGCTTTGACACCGCGTACGTCGGCAGTTCGAACCTGTCCAAAGCCGCTTTGCTCGATGGCTTGGAGTGGAATGTACGTCTGTCATCGATCGCGACTCCCTCTGTGCTCAAGAAGTTCGAGGCGACCTTCGACGCCTACTGGAATGACAACGCCTTCGAGGCCTACTCCCCCGATGTCGATGGCGACCGGCTCGACCACGCTCTGTCCCAAGCGGGTGGTGGTTCCCACGGCGGCGCGAACCTGCAGATCAACCTGTCCGGTCTTGAAGTGCGGCCCTTCCCCCACCAGCGAGACATGCTCGAACGGCTTCGTGTCGAGCGCGAGATCCGCGGCCGCCATCGCAACCTCTTGGTCGCCGCCACCGGCACCGGCAAGACCGTCATGGCCGCCTTGGACTATCGCGCTCTGCGGAAGAAGTTCAACGACAATTCTCCGACGCTGCTGTTTGTGGCACATCGCAAGGAGATCCTCAGCCAGTCCCTGCGCACCTACCAAGAGGTACTCGACGACGCGTCCTTCGGGGAGCTACTCCATGGCGGAAAGGAACCGCAGGAGTGGCAACACGTGTTCGCTAGTGTCCAGTCACTGAACGTGCCACGTTTGGAACAACTCGCCCCCGACCACTTCGACATCATCGTCATAGACGAATTCCACCACGCAACGGCCGCCACCTACCGCCGGGTCATCCATCACTTCAGGCCGAAGCAGTTGCTGGGCCTGACTGCGACCCCTGAACGGATGGACGGGCGCAATGTGCAGGACGAGTACTTCGATGGGCGTATCGCAGCGGAGTTGCGATTGTGGGAGGCGCTAGAGAACGACTTGCTCTGTCCGTTCCACTACTTCGGTATTCCGGACGGTACAGACCTCACAAGCATCAACTGGCAGAAGGGTGCATACACCGACCGCGAGCTCGGCAATCTCTACACCGGCCACCAGGCTCGCGCTCGTATAGTCGTCAAGCAGGTCCAGGACAAGGTATCCAACCCGGCTGCCATGCGCGCTCTTGGATTCTGTGTGACCAAGGATCACGCGCACTTCATGGCCGACTTCTTTCGGAGAGCCGGCTTCCAGGCGGTCGCCCTCGACAGTGACTCGCCCACCAGCGTTCGTACACAGGCACTCGCCGATCTGAACGCCGGGAAGCTCCAGGTCATCTTCTCCGTCGACTTGTTCAACGAAGGCCTCGACATCCCTGATGTCGACACGCTGCTCCTCCTCCGGCCCACGAACAGTGCGACGGTCTTCCTCCAACAGCTGGGGCGTGGCTTGCGTCGCACCGAGTCGAAGCCGGTCCTCACTGTCCTCGACTTCATTGGCCAGCATCGAGCTGAGTTCCGCTTCGAGGAGCAGTTCCGGGCCATGACCAACCTCTCCCGCAGCCGTCTCGTCGATCACATCGAGCACGACTTCCCGCAGCTCCCTTCCGGCTGCCAGATCCTCCTAGAAGGCAAGTCGAAGGAGCTCATCCTCGACAACATCCGTACGCAGCTGGGCGCCACCATGAAGACGCTGACCAAGGAGGTGAGGGGTTACGACACACCCCGGCTGTCGAGTTACCTCCGCGAGAGCCGTCGCGAGATCAAAGAGCTCTACAAGGGTGACAACTCTTGGACGACGATTCTCCGCAAGGCAGGTTTCCATGACAGCCCTGCCCCCGCAGGTGAGGCCAACCTCCTCAAGCGCGTCCATGCGTTTCTGCACGTCGATGACCCCGACCGCGCACGGGTCTACCTACGCCTGCTCGCAGACGACGCTCCCTCATACGAGTCGCTGACCCCGACCGAGCAAACGTATGCCCACATGCTCTTCTTCAACCTATGGGACAACGCAGGGGGGTTCACCAGCATCCAGCAAGGTCTCGCATCCCTCGGCGATCAGCAGGTGTTCCGCGACGAGCTGCGGCAGGTGCTGTCGTACGTCATGGAGCAGTCAGACCATTTCCCGATCGCGCTGTCAGGCCCTCATCACCACATCCCCTTGAAGGTGCACAGCTCCTACAACCGGTCCGAGATCCTGGCCGCTCTCGGAGTGGCGCGCTTGGGTGGCCAGATGCCTCGATCTTTCGCACAGGGTGTCCAATGGGTCGACGACATCAAGACCGACGCCCTACTCATCACCCTGGAGAAGAACGAGAGGGACTTCTCCCCCACCATCCGCTACAAGGACTACGCGCTGAGCCCGACTCTCTTCCACTGGGAGTCTCAGAACACGACGGCAGCAAACTCCCGAACTGGTCTGCGCTATCAGCACCATAAGCAGCGGGGCAGCCACGTCCTCCTCTTTGCGCGCCGCTACAAGAGCACCGACATAGGCAAGGCCCAACCATGGATGCTGCTCGGCCCCGCCACCTACGAAGATCACACGGGCAGTAGGCCGATGGCCATCACCTGGCGCCTCCAGCACGAGCTCCCGGCCGACGTGTGGACGTATTCGGCGATTACTGCGGGTTGACCCTCAGTGCCCACCGCGGTCGAAGAATCTGGCGGCGGGGCATGGCATGCCAAGAGCTCCTGGTCAGGCTAGCGCGTCGTGTCAGGCCGTCTTCACGTCCAAATCCTCAGCCACCGGATAGCCCATCCCCGTGGCCGCCTTGGCGATGCTCGCCGCCGGGGCCGACGGGTTGAGCGCGGTGATCTGGGCGCGGTCGAGCGGGCGCAGCGCGTACAGGTGGCGGAGGGCCTCGATGTCGACGGGCATCTCGTAATAGTCCTCGGCGTACTCCTTGAACGCCTCCGGCGGGTGGATCAGCAGTTCGAAGAGCCAGTCCGACCCGTCGGGATCACGGTGGCCCTCCGGGTAGGTGATCCGGCCGGTGCTCCAGGACGGGGTGCCGGTCTCGCGCCACACGCACACCGTCACCGTGGGCGTTCCGTCCTCGTCCGTGAAGGCGGGCTCGTCGACGTAGCGCCGGAAGGCCGCGGGGACCGAGTCGAGCACGCCGGGCCACGGTGTGGGTACGTCGTCATGGGCGTAGGGACTCATGGGCGACTCGTGGTCGAAGCCGCGTATATACGCGCCCGCGGGGCTGAAGACGACGTCGTACTCGTCGCCGGAGCCGTTCCGCATCGAGGCGAGCGACTCCGTCGGCGACCACGCGGGCGAGAAGGAGTGGTCCCGCTCGCCGTCGGGGTTCAGGATCGCCTCCGCCATGGCAATCGAGCGGCAGAGGTTCCTCAGGGACTCGATGTCCGGCAGGGCGCGTACGACGTCGTGAGCAGTCATGGCGCACATCCAAGCGGGTGCCACTGACAACGGGCCACGGCCCGTCGCGCGCCTGTCCTGCTCGGCGGGGCCGGCCCTCGCCCGGATGCCTGGATTGACCCCGATGCGCCGTTGGTGAGGTGGGTGCCGGGTGAGGGAAGGGCCCCGGGTTAGCCTCGGTTCGTTCGACTGACGCAGCAGCAGGAGGCAGTGATGGCGAAGGTACCGGCCGCGGTGGTGGCCGCGAGCGGGCTCATCGGCGGCTACGGCGTGGCGCGCTGGACCAAGAAGCGACAGCTGGGCGGGATCGTGCTGGCCGCCGCGGGCGCCACGGCCGCGCAGCAGTGGCGGCAGGCTGCCGGCGGCAAGGCCGCCGGTGCGCTGACCGCCGTCTACGTCGGCGCCTTCGCCGGGTCCCACCCCCTGGCCAAGAAGGTCGGCGCCTGGCCCGCCGTGTTCGGCGTCGCCGGGGCCGTGGCCCTCGCCTCCTGGGCCGTCGCCGACCGCAAGGCCTGAGAGACGTCCGGGCGAAGCGGCGGGGCGACGTCGGCCGCCCGGTCCTGAGCGAGACGCGCGAAAGCCGTGGCCCTCGCCGCCTCGGCCGTCGCCGACCTCGAAGCCTGAGGGGAGCGGGCGGAAGCGGCAGGGCGACGCCGGCCGCCCGGTCCTGAGCGCGGGGTCCCTCCAACGCCGGGCCTGGTCATGGGCGTGAGCTCACCCCAGCCGACCCCGACCCCGGGCGTGGGCGCAAGCTCACCCCGCCCGCCCCGCCCCCTCCCCCTGAAACGCCCGCCGATACGCGTGCGGGCTCGTCCCCGCCACCCGCTTGAAGCGTTCCCGGAATGCCGTGGGTGAGCCGAACCCCGCCTGGGCCGCGATGCGTTCGACCGGATACTTGGTCGTCTCCAGCAGGTACTGGGCGCGCCGCACGCGGGCCCAGTGCAGCCACTGGAGCGGCGTCGTGCCGGTCTGTTCGCGGAAGCGGCGGTTGAGGGTGCGGGTGCTCATGCCGGCGTGGCCCGCGATGTCCTCCAGGGTCAGGTCGCGGGCCGCGTTCTCCTCCAGCCAGTCCAGGAGCGGTTCCAGCGTCGTCCCCGTCGGCACGGGCGGCTGTGTGTGGACGATGAACTGGGCCTGGCCGCCCTCCCGTTCCAGCGGCATGACGCACATCCGGGCGGCGTGCGCGGCGACGGCCGAGCCGTGGTCCTTGCGGATCATGTGCAGGCACATGTCGAGGGCGGCCGCCGCGCCCGCCGAGGTGAGGAACTGGCCGTTGTCGACGTAGAGGACGTTCGGGTCGACGGTGACGGCCGGGTGCAGGGCGGCCAGGTCGGGGGCCGCGATCCAGTGGGTGGTCGCGCGCAGTCCGTCCAGCAGTCCGGTGGCGGCGAGGACGAAGGCGCCCACGCAGACCGAGGCGATGCGGGTGCCGTTCGCGGCCGCCGCGCGCAGCGCCTCCGCGACGCCCGGCGGGAGCGGGGCGGTGGGGTCGGCGACGCCCGGCAGGATGATCGTGTCCGCCTCGGCCAGGGCCCGCAGCCCGTGCGGGGCGCGCAGGGTGAACGGTCCGGCGCCCACCTCTCTGCCCGCCTCGACCGCGCAGACCCGGACCCGGTACGCCTCCCGGCCGTCCGGCAGCCGTGCCCAGCCGAAGACGTCGATCGGGGCGCTGAGATCGAACGGGATGACCTGGTCGAGCGCCAGTACGGCCACGGTGTGCATGGCGAGAGCGTACGTGGGCAGCGGGTTCTGGTCACTGAGGCGACCTGGGTGTCCGCGCTCGGCTGCGAGGGGTTCTCCCCGTGACTGAGGGAATCGGGCAGGTGAGAGGTTTTCACGGGAGCTCTGGCGAGAATCCGTTGGGGCATGGCAGAACCGCCACTTCTGCAAGATCCTCCCCCGCCCCTACCGTCACCCCGTGACCAAGTTCCTCCTCGCCGTCCACGTCATCGCCGCGATCGTCGCCGTCGGGCCCGTCACGGTCGCCGCGAGCATGTTCCCGCCCGCCGCGCGCAGGGCCCTCGCCGCGCCGGACGACGAGCGTGCCCTCGCCACCGCGCGCCTGCTGCACCGCATCTGCCAGGTGTACGCGGTCGTCGGCGTCGCCGTCCCCGTCTTCGGCTTCGCCACGGCGAGCGACATGGGTGTCCTCGGTGACACCTGGTTGATCGTCTCGATCGCGCTGACCGCGCTGGCGGCGGTGGTCCTGGGCGCCCTGGTCCTGCCCCGTCAGAGCGCGCTCGTGGAGGGCACGGGCGACCGCCGGGCGACCGTACGGCTCGCCATGTTCACCGGGATCTTCAATCTCCTGTGGGCGACCGTCACCGTCCTGATGATCGTGCGGCCGGGGTCCACCACGGGGGCTTAGGATCCCGCCCATGGACGCACAGCAGGGACAGTCGGCGCCGGGGGCCTACCTGGCCTTCGTAGAGCGCCAGTTGACGGCCGACGGATGCGCGACGCGCTGGGAGGACTGGGCCGGGGTGCCCGTCCTCGTGGGGCGGCGGGCCGACTTCAAGATGCGCTGGATGGCGACCAGGCTGCATCTGTTCACGGTGGCCGCGGCGGTCCCGGAGATAACCGTGCCCGTCGTCTCGGCCTTCACGGACCAGGTGATGAAGTACGCCAAGGACACCAAGGGCGGTCTGCCCGTGGGAATGCAGAACGGCATCGGCGCCTTCCCGCTCCTGGTCAGCGACCGGGTCGATCCCGCCGCCGTGCAGTGGGCGGAGGCGCAGCAGCGCATCAAGTTCGCCTGCATGACGCGGCCCGTCGTGGTCGACAGCGCGCGCAACCACGTGGGGATGTACCGCGGAAAGCCGGCCCTCGGCCGCGTCTACGCCTCGTACTTCATCGAGAAGGGTTCTCAGTACTTCTACGGGCAGTGACGACGTCCACGGGCAGTGACGACGTCTACAGGCAGTGACAGCGCCCCGGGGTGCGCGGGGTTCAGGTGCCCGGGGTTTCGGGCGCCTCCGGTTTCGGGCGCCTCCGGTTTCGGGCGTCCCCGGTTTCGGGCGCCCGGCGCGAGCGGCTCACGTCCGGTGCCCCAGCACGTTGACCACCCGCCCGTTCGGGTCCCGTACGAAGAAGCGCCGTACGCCCCACTCCTCCTCGCGCAGTTCCCGTACGACCTCGGCGCCCGAGGCGAGCACCTGCTCGTAGACCGCCTCCACGTCCTCGACCTCCACGCTCAGGTCGGGGACGACGGGAGCGGTGCGCTCCTCGGTGAAGAAGCTGATCTGGGCGGTGGGGTTGGAGGGGGAGGCCAGTGTCATGACCCAGCCCAGGTGCATGACCTCCTCGAAGCCGAGCAAGCCGTAGAAGTCCCGGCTGGTGGCCATGGCCTTCTCCGACTCGACGTGGACGTCCGGGACGATCCTGCGCACGGTCATGCGGGCTCCTCACGCGTCGTGGCCGCCGGTGACGGCTCCTCGCGCGTCACGGGTGGCGGGCCAGGCTCAGTTCCTCGTTGAAGTCGTCCGCCAAGTCTGCCCTGAACTGCCGTGCCACCGCCGCCGCGACGAGCACCCCGGTCGCCATCAGCAGCGTGAAGAACGCCCATACCAGCGGCCATGCGCCCGCGAACCCGTCCGGGGGGCCGGGGTGCGTGCGCAGCGACACGTACAGCAGCGTCGCCGGTCCGACCGCGACCAGCAGCAACGCCCAGGCCAGCGCGTCCCGGTGGCCGAAGTAGGCGGCCAGGAGCAGCAGTACCACGGCGAGGGTCACGACGCCGGCACCGGTCACGGGACTCGTCTCGGTGAGGGCGTCCTCCGTCGCCCGGCGGTTGCCCAGGTCCCAGGGCAGGCACAGGAGATACGCCGTGCAGGAGAGCACGGCGCCGAGCAGGCGCGTCAGCCAGCGTTCCGGGCCGGGGCGCGTCCGCAGGGGGCTCAACAGCTTCTCGGTCATGCGTAAGAGGGTTCCCGTCCGGGCGGCGGGCCGACAGAGTACGCGTACTCAGGTGCCCGTACTCAGATCCGTGCTCCCGGGGGCGCCCGCCGGGGCCGTGCCCGGGAGCCGGGGCCTGCCGCGGGCCCCGGGGTCCGGGAGTTCACCCGCGGCCCGGGGGCCCGTGCGAGGTGGGCCGTCAGCTCCTCGTCGACGCGGACGTCGCGGCGGCCGCCCCCGCCGGTTCCACCGACAGCGGCGTGGCGATGTCCTCCAGCGAACGGCGCTCGGCGTTCACCGCGAGGAACGCGGCGACCAGCCCCGCTACGCACATCAGGGCCGCGCCGATCCGGAAGGCGAGCACGGTGTCGCCGACCACCCCTGACTCCGTGAGGTCGGCGAAGACCAGCGGGCCGCTGATGCCGCCCGCGGCGGTGCCGATCGCGTAGAAGAAGGCGATGGCCATGGCGCGGGTCTCCATCGGGAAGACCTCGGAGACCGTGAGGTACGCGCTGGAGGCGCCCGCGGACGCGAAGAAGAGGACCGCGCACCAGCAGGCCGTGAGCGTCGCCGCGCTCAGCGAGCCGCGGTCGAAGAGCCAGGCCGTGCCGAACAGCAGCAGGCCCGAGAGCAGGTAGGTCGAGGAGATCATGATCCGGCGGCCGACGGTGTCGAAGAGCTTGCCGAGCAGCAGCGGGCCGAGGAAGTTGCCGGCCGCGATGACGGCGAAGTAGTAACCGGTACCGCCCGTGGGCACGTCGAAGAACGTGGTGAGGATGGCGCCGAAGCCGAAGGTGATCGCGTTGTAGAGGAAGGCCTGGCCGATGAAGAGGGAGAGGCCGAGGACGGCACGCTTGGGATAGTGCGCGAACACGCTCCTGGCGATGGTGCCGAAGCCGATGCTCTTGCGCTGCCGGACGGTGATCTCGCCGCGGGCGCGGGGCAGGGGTGCGCCCTTCTCCCGCTCGACGTCCCGTTCGACGGAGGCGACCAGCTCCTCGGCCTTCTCGCCGCGGCCGTGGATGAACTGCCACCGCGGGCTCTCCGGAACATGCCGCCTGACCAGCAGGATCACCAGCCCTAGGACCACGCCGAGGCCGAAGGTGAGCCGCCAGCCGATGTTCGCGGGGAAGAGGTCCGTGTTCAGCATGACGATGGACAGCAGTGCGCCGCCGATCGCGCCGAGCCAGTAGCTGCCGTTGATGATCAGGTCGACCCTGCCCCGGTACTTGGCGGGGATGAGCTCGTCGATCGCGGAATTGATGGCTGCGTACTCGCCGCCGATGCCGAAGCCGGTGAGGAAGCGGAAGACGAAGAACCACCAGGCGTCGACGGACAGCGCGGTCAGCGCGGTCGCGGAGAGGTAGACGGCGAGGGTGACCATGAAGAGCTTCTTGCGGCCGTAGCGGTCGGTGAGCCGGCCGAAGAAGAGGGCGCCCGCGCAGGCGCCCGCCACGTACAGGGCTGCGGCGGTGCCGGTGACCTGGGCGGAGGTGATGGCGAGGCCGCTGCCCTCCTCGGAGAGCCGTCCGGCGATGTTGCCGACGGTGGTGACCTCCAGGCCGTCCAGGATCCACACGGTTCCCAGGCCGATCACGATCATCCAGTGCCAGCGGGACCAGGGCAGCCGGTCCAGACGGGCGGGCACGTCCGTGGTGACGGTGCCGGTGGGGGCGGGTCCGGAGGCGCCCGGGGCTGGTGCGGTCATGGCTCCCTCTTTCCTGAGCGAACCACCCCCGGGTGCCCCTGCCTCCGGCCTTCACGCCTGCGCACGGCGTCGGCGGGGCGGAGGACGTCGGGGCCGCCCGTACGCGGCACCGGGGGGGACGGGCCTCCAGCCCTGTGCGTGGCATCGGCCGGATGCCTCCAGGCCCGCACGGGCCTCCATGCCTGCGCCCGGCATCGTCGGGAGGGGCCTCCAAGCCCGCGCCCGGCATCGTCAGGAGGGGCCTCCAAGCCCGCGCCCGGCATCGTCAGGAGGGGCCTCCAAGCCCGCGCCCGGCATCGTCAGGAGGGGCCTCCAAGCCCGCGCCTGGCATCGTCGGGAGGGGCCTCCATCCCTCCAGCCTCCAGCCCTTCAACCCGCACCCGACATCGGCGGGAAGGGCTCCATCCCTCCAGCCCGCACCGCACGCCCGGCACCTGCCCCGGCAGCACACACCTGCGGGCCCACACCCGGCCCC